>JBFMBS010000007.1:0-22793 GCA_040755055.1 Bacteroidota bacterium | reverse complement strand
TTTTCGATAATAGGTAAAGTAATTGGAGTATTCAGAAGTTACAATTAACAAGGAGTAATCATGAAAACCATCATATTTTCATCGGCTATTTTTAATAGAAATAGAGTAAAATTTTTGTACGGATTGAACGAAGTTATCCTGGAACCTTACTACATAGGAAGGGATAAAAAAGGTAGGAAAATAATTTTTGGTAAAACAAACGGCATGAACGAAGTAAAAGGATTTGTATACGAAAAAATTTCGAACATCAAAATTATAGGTTACGAAAAATTTTCTCCAATTATTCCGATTATGCCATTATTTAATTAATAGAAATGAATAATCAGAAGTTAAAAAGGGAACGCGTTGATTCGCTTATAGACCAGCTATGGAACAGCGGGTATTTAACATTAAGCCGTAAGTACGGCAAATACCTCCCCTCGCCTTCCCCGGTTGGTAATTATGAAGTGGATGCAATTGCAAAGTATAAAAAGAAAATTGCGTTCGGTATTGTATTAAACGAGGATGAATTGAACGATCCGAATTTAATAACCAAATTAGAATACTTAGCAAGTGCAAAAACTAAATATCAGGAAAACAGAATAACAATATTTTTGGGAGTCCCTAACCACCTTCTAATAAAAGCTCACATGATAACCGCTACTTTAAAGGAAGAAGCAAAAGAACATATAAAAATTGTCCCCTTACCGGATGGCAATAAAAGCATGAAATAAATCTCTACCGTTGTTTTATCTTCATAAATTATTGTAATCTTGACATTTAGCACTCATCAAACTATTTTTTCGAGCCGAAAATCGAGGGTAAGTAAGAAAATTGTCAGTTAAGTTAACAGAAACAGAAAGAAAGCTAATAGAAGAAGTCAAATCAAAAGGTAACATTCCACGCCATATCGCAATAATAATGGATGGTAACGGAAGATGGGCAAAAAAAAGAAGCATGCCCAGGGTTGCCGGTCATCAAAGAGGTGTTGAATCTGTAAGAGCAGCAGTTGAAACATGCGTTGGACTTGGTGTAGAAATTTTAACACTCTATACATTCTCTACCGAAAATTGGAAGCGTCCGAAAGATGAAGTATCCACCTTGATGAGATTGATTGTAAAGAGTCTGCAAAATGAAACCGACGAACTCAACACAAACAATATTAGACTTATTACAATCGGCAATACAAACACTCTACCGGAAATTGTGCAGCACGAATTAAAAGCTGCGTTAGAGAAAACAGAGCACAACACAAAAATGAGATTGAACCTCGCTCTCAGTTACAGCGGCAGATGGGAACTTGTAGAAGCTATTAAGAATATAACCGAGCAAGCAATTAATGGTAAAATTAAACCCGGGGATATTTCAGAAGTAACCGTTTCTAAAAATCTTACCACGGCACATTTGCCCGACCCGGATTTATTGATTAGAAGCGGCGGTGAATTTAGAATAAGCAACTTTTTATTATGGCAGATAGCATATTCGGAAATTTTTGTTTCGGATGTGCTGTGGCCTGATTTCAGATGTAAACATTTAATTGAAGCAGTCAAAGATTTTCAAAAAAGAGAAAGAAGGTTCGGTTTAGTAAGCGAACAATTATCGGATAACTTGAATAACAATAATAATGCAAATACTCACTCCAAAAAGCTGGCAAAAGTTTAGTCTCTTCATAATATTAATTTCAGCATTTGCAGCCTATCCGCAAATTCAAAAAGTTAATTACCGGATATTAGGCATCAATGTGACCGGTAATAAAACAGCAGATGCTCAAACCATTATTGCAAACACCGGTTTAAAAGTCGGCGACGAAATTGATGTCCCCGGCGATCAAACCAACAATGCGATCAAACGTCTGTGGAATCTCGGAATTTTCGAAGACGTGCAATTAATCATCGATAAAAAAGTTGATAACGGAATTTTTCTCCAAATAATTGTGAAAGAATATCCGCGCCTTGAAAGGATTGTTCTTAGAGGTAATGACGAAGTAAGCGAAGATGATATCAACAAAAATATTTCGATTGTTAGAGGGCAAACATTAAAGCCCCAGGAATTAGCAAGAATAAAAAATAAAATTAAAGCTCTCTATGATGAAGAAGGATACCTCAATGCAAAAATAGATATCAACTATTTTACATTCTTCCAGGCAGATACTACTGAAGACGAAATAATTGTTACATGGCGGAACGAAAAAGACCTTTCTAATGAATACCAAACCAATTATGAATTAGATAAAGCAGTTTCTCTAAATTCTGTTGATAGGATTAAAGACCGCATGCTGGTCATTTTTGATTTTAACGAAGGCGATGAAGTTTCGGTACGACAGATTATTTTTAACGGCAACGAAGCATTTGATGACGATGACTTAAAAAGTGAGCTCGATGAAACAAGTGAAAAAAGATGGTGGAAATTTTGGTCGTCTGCCAACTTTAAAAAAGATAAGTTCGAGACAGATAAAGGATTATTAGAGAAATTCTACCGTAAAAACGGCTACCGGGATTTTGTGATTCTGCGCGATTCGATTGTATTATCGGAGGACAAAACCGAAATTGATGTTATCGTAGATATTTATGAGGGTCCGCAATACAAAGTGCGGAATATTGTTTGGGAAGGTAATACAGTTTACCCGGACGATATTTTAACCGAACGGCTTGAATTTCAAAAAGGTGATATATTCGATTACGAGAAGTTTAATTTCAACCTGAACTATAACGAAAAACAATCAGACGTATCTTCTCTATACCAGGATAACGGTTACCTTGCTTTCGGCGTTGATGCAAAAGAACAAAAAGTAGCCGAGGACTCTATCGATATTCTTATAAGGGTAAACGAAAATAATAGATTCAAAATCGGCAAAGTTGATATTCAAGGAAACGATAGGACAAAAGACAAAGTTATTCGAAGAGAACTTTATACAATACCGGGAAATTATTTCAGCAGAAGTTATATTTTAAGAAGTATCCAGCAGCTTTCAAATCTTCAATACTTTAACGTAGAAGCGCTCTACAAAGGAATCGATTACAGACCGGTTAATGATTCGACTGTAAATATCACTTACAAAGTAGAAGAAAAATCAAGCGACTATGTAAATGCTTCTGTTGGCTACAGCGGTGCATTTGGTTTCAGCGGTTCGATTGGTTTCACTATGACTAACTTTTCTATTACCGAACCATTCCAGATGGGCGGTGGACAAGTTTTAAATTTCAGTTGGCAATTTGGTGTCGGCAATTATTATAGAACTTTCACTCTCGGTTTCACCGAACCATGGTTTTTGAATACACCAACTCTTATAGGCTTTGATCTATTTGATACGCGGCAGCGTTACGTTTACGATCTCCGTCAATCCGGTATAACAATGAAATTAGGAAGAAGACTAACCTGGCCGGATGATTTCTTCTATGTACAAGGTATTTTAAGATTTCAATACAACGATGTTATTGACGGACAAAATTATTATCCCGAAGGTCTTACAAGACAATACACGGTAGGTGCAACAATAAGCAGAACAGATATCGATAATCCAATCTTCCCATCCCGTGGTTCAAAATTTTCTCTTTCCGGTGAATTATCAGGCGGCCCCTTCTTACCGGGTAATGTGGACTATTACAAAATCGATTTCAAAACAGAATGGTATAAACCTCTTTTTAATTCAAATAGAATTGTACTATATGCCAGCACAGATTTAGGTTTTATCAACGAACTCGTAGAAGATACCCCGATCCAACCATTTGAATATTATTACATGGGCGGTAACGGAATGATCATTGCAACTACCCCTCTCCGCGGTTATGATGATAGAAGTTTGGGTTTAAAAGACTCCCAAGGCAGAGTCATCGGCAGCCGGGTACAAGCTAAATACACTTTTGAATTAAGAGGTGCCCTCGCATTAGAACCAATTCCAATTTATTTATTGGCATTTGCAGAGGCCGGTAACGTATATTTCGATATCAAACAAACAAACTTATTTGATTTGAAACGTTCGGTTGGAGTTGGCGCCCGAATTTTGATAAATCCAATCGGATTATTAGGTTTTGACTACGGATATGGATTTGATCGCAGAAGTGTTGATAACGAGGAACCACAGTGGTTATTCCATTTCCAATTTGGTAAAGGATTTTAAACTTTAAAAAATATAGAGGTACACGTGAAAAGAAGTATAATACTATTGTTTTTTATATTAGTGGTTTCTGTTGCGGCACAAACTCAACAACCGATTTCTTTGAAAGTCGGCTATGTTGATTCTGAAATAATATTAGAACAATTCCCCGAAGCAATAAAAGCAAAGAGCGATTTGCAAGGTTTTGTTACAAAATGGCAAAAAGAAGCTGATAGTTTAACAACAGCACTTCAAACTGCTTACGCAGATTACCAGAAACAAGCATCCACTATGACACCGGACAAACAAAAAGAATCCCAACAAAAAATTGTTGCTCAAGAACAGCAATTGCAGCAATACCGGGAACAGAAATTCGCACAGCCGAATGGTGAATATTTTATTCGTCAAGAACAATTGATGGCGCCGGTAAAACAAAAAATTTTCAAAGCTATTGATGAAATTGCAAAGGAAGAAACGATGCAATACGTGCTCGATAAAGCCGGCGAAGTTGTTGTTTTATATGCCGACGCACAATTCGATATTACGTTTAAAGTTCTCGACCGCCTAAAAAGAGGTAAATAATTTAACGGAATAATATCATGAAAAGACTTGGATTAGTTTTATCTGCTTTTATTTTTTCTTCTTCATTACTGTTTGCACAGCCGAAAATCGGTTACGTTGACAGCGATACCATCATGAAGCAGCTCCCCGATGCCCAGGATACACAAAAAAAACTGGATGCAATAATTAAGGAGTGGCAAGAAGAACTAAATAAAATGGATAAGGATTGGAAAACAAAATTCGATGACTACGAAAAAAGGAAATTGATTTTGAGCGAACAGAAAAGAGTTGAAATTGAGAAAGAACTTGTTACTCTCGAAGACCAAATTTCGAAATATAGACAAGATAAATTCGGTGTGCGCGGAGAGTTGTTCCAAAAACAAGAAGAGTTGATGAAACCAATCCAGAACAGAATATTTAACGCTATCCAGGACGTTGCAAAAAAGAACGAGTTTGATTTCATTTTCGACCGGAGCGGTGATATTATCTTTCTATACGCCAAAGAAGAATATGATGTAACTAATTTAGTTTTAGAAAAACTAAAATGAGTTCTTATGAAATTAACATTGAAAGAAGCCGCCGACTTAGTCGGCGGTGTCGTTATTGGCAATCCCGACCTAACAGTTCTAAACATTGCCAAGATTGACGAAGCAACCTCGAACGATCTAACGTTCCTTTACCTACCGGCTTACGAAAAATTTCTTGAGACTACAAAAGCCGCGGCTGTATTAATCAAACCCGAATTCAAAAAAACAAGAAGCGATATCAGTTACATCGAAGTTCAAAATCCCAATGTCGCACTTCAAAAAATTATTATTACTTATCTTAAACCCGAAATCAGCATTAGCGGTATAGATCAAAGCGCTTCCGTTGATAAATCGGTAAACCTCGGCAAGAATGTTGCGGTCGGCAAAAATGTTGTCATATCATCTGGCTGCGTTATTGGCGATAACTCCGTAATTCTTCACAACACCGTGTTAATGGAAAATGTAAAAGTCGGCAGCGGATCTCTCTTCTACCCTAACGTTTCCGTCCGTGAAAATTGCGAAATCGGGGATAATGTAATCATTCATTCGAACAGTGTAGTCGGCTCCGATGGATTCGGCTACATACAAAATGAAAAAGGCGAGCACATCAAAGTTCCGCAAATTGGAAATGTAATTATCGAAGATGATGTTGAAATCGGTTCAAATGTTTCGATCGACCGCGCTACGTTCGGCTCAACAAGAATTAAAAAAGGTGTTAAGATCGATAACCTCGTTCAAATTGCGCACAACGTTGTTATTGGCGATAACAGTTTGATTATCTCACAAAGCGGAATTTCAGGGAGTACAAAGATCGGGAAGAATTGTATCCTAGCCGGACAAGTTGGAGTAGTCGGTCATATCGAGCTTGGCGACGGAGTAATTATAACAGCGCAATCCGGCGTATCAAAATCAATCGATAAAGCCGGCCAGTACCGCGGTTCGCCGGCAGATGCACTTACAAAAACTTTACGGCTCGAAGCCCACATAAAAAATCTCCCCTCTTACGTAGAAAAGATTAAAAAATTAGAAGAAAAAATTGCATCTTTGGAGCAGAAAATTTCGGAAAAAGGTTAAAGGGAAAGAGTAAATGCTCGAACTCCAAAGAACGATTGCTAAATCAGTTTCGCTATCCGGTATTGGTTTACACACCGGCACACAAAGTACAATTACATTTAAACCGGCACCGGAAAATTCAGGCATTAAATTCGTAAGAATAGATTTGGGCGGCAAACCCGAAATCCCGGCAAACGTTGACTATGTTGTCGATATTTCTAGAGGAACAACGCTTGGATTGGGAGATGCAAAAGTACACACGGTAGAGCATGTACTCGCAGCTATCGTTGGTCTGCAAATCGATAATATAACAATAGAGATGAACGGGATTGAGCCCCCTATTGGCGATGGTAGCTCGATGCCTTTTGTAGAATTACTTAATGAAGCCGGATTTGTTACTCAGAATGCTCCTAAAGATTATCTCGTTATCGATCAAACAGTAATGTTCCATGATGAAAAAAACCAAGTTGATATTGTCGCACTTCCGCTCGATGGTTATCGTATAAGTGTAATGATCGATTACCAAAACCCGGCGTTGGGAAGCCAGCACTCCGGCTTATTCGATCTTGAAAAAGAATTTATTACAGAATTTGCACCGGCAAGAACTTTTTGTTTCTTAAGCGAGGTTGAATCTTTAGCCGATGCCGGCTTGATTAAAGGCGGTGATATTGATAATGCCATCGTAATAGTAGATCACGAAATAGAAAAAAAAGATTTACTCCACTTACAGAAAAAATTAGGTGTAAAACATGAGCTGACGGTTACACCGCAAGGTTACTTAAATACAAACCAGCTCCGTTTTAGAAACGAACCGGCACGTCACAAAGTTTTAGATATGATCGGTGATTTGGCATTAATCGGTGTACCTATCAAAGCCCAGATTTTGGCTGCACGTCCCGGTCACCGTGCAAATGTAGAACTTGCAAAAAAAATCAGGGCACTTTACCAACAGAAAAAATTTGTCAAGAAATACCAGTTCGTTAAAAAAGAAGGTATAGTATTCGATATAAATGCAATTCAAAGAATGCTGCCACACCGCTATCCGTTTCTACTTGTTGATAAAATAACAGAGCTTGAGCTTGATAAACGTGTTGTTGGTGTAAAATGTGTTTCATTTAACGAGCCATTTTTCCAGGGACATTTTCCCGGTCAACCGGTTATGCCCGGTGTTCTAATAATTGAAGCATTAGCACAAACAAGCGGTATCTTACTTTTAAATTCATTCGTCGATCCCGAAAATCACTTAGTATTCTTTATGAGCATCAACAATGCCAAATTCAGAAAACCGGTTCTGCCCGGGGATGAATTAATTCTTGAAGCAGAATTGATTAACAGAAAAAGCAGATATTTTTCCTTAAAAGGGACTGCGATAGTCAACAACAATATTGTAGCCGAAGCCGAATTTATGGCTGCTATTGTTGATCGCGAAGATAAACCCAAAAATAGCCGATAAACATTATGTCGTTAATCCATCCTACCGCAATAGTAAGTCCAAAAGCAAAGTTAGGCAATAACATCACTGTTGAACCTTATGCAATAATACATGATGACGTTGAGATTGGTAATGATTGTAGCATTGGACCGCACGCTGTTATTTATAACGGGGCAAGAATAGGCAACAGAGTAAAAATTTATCAAGGGGTTTCTGTTTCAAACGCTCCTCAAGATCTGAAGTACAAAAACGAAAAAACCTTTTTTTATATCGATGACGATACCACTGTTCGTGAATTCGTTGTTCTGCATAGAGGAACTACAGCCCATGGAGAATCCAAAATCGGGAAGAATTGCTTGTTGATGGCCTATGTACACGTAGCACACGATTGTTACGTTGGCGATAATGTTATCATAGCAAATACAGTCCAAATTGCCGGGCATTGTGAAATTGAAGATAATGTAATTATCGGTGGAGTTTGCGGAATACACCAATTTTCCCAAATAGGCAGAAATGCAATAATCGGTGCGTGCACAAAAGTAGCTGCTGATGTTCCTCCCTATCTTATGGTTAGCGGAAACCCGGGTAGGTACTATGGACTGAACATTGTTGGTCTAAGAAGAAAAGGATTTTCGAAAGAAGATATTGAAACTATAAAAAACACGTACGACATATTTTATAATTCCGGCTTAAACCATACACAAGCGGTTGAAAAAATAAAAGAGACTTATCCGTCACATCCAATTGTTGATATTATTTTCGATTTTCTCAAAAAATCGACTCGCGGCGTTGTAAGAAGATGAATTGGCTTTTCATAAATTCCGGTTTTAACGACGGCAAATTTAATATGGAGTTCGATATTGAACTTGCCCGTTCATGTAAACCGGAAGAAGCATACTTCAGATTATATAGGTGGTCACCATATTGCATTTCGCTCGGCGCCAATCAATCATTTAATGATGTAAACCAAGACTTAGCAAGCAGTGATAAATTAGATGTTGTAAAAAGACCTACCGGCGGCAGAGCTATTCTTCATGCCGAAGAAATAACTTATTCTGTTATTATCCCCTATCCCCAAATTAGCAGCGCAAAAGAGATATACCAAAGAATTTCAACTGCACTTGTAAAAGGATTGGAATATTATAACCCGGTTTTAGCAAAAGCTGATCTCGAAAATTCACAACCGAATTTTCCTAAACTTCTTAATGAACCTTCAGGCGTACTTTGTTTTGGCAGCACCGCAAAGAACGAAGTGAAATACAATGGCAAAAAGTTAATAGGCAGCGCACAGAGAAAATTAGATTCAGTAATTCTGCAGCATGGCTCTATACTCTGCGGCACTTATCACAAAAAATTGGTAAAATATATTAATGCCGGGGACGCAATTAAGCGATCATTAGAAACCGATATCAACGACCGCACTACTGAAATCGAAACGATCCTTAATTCAAAAGTTGATTACGAGCTGTTATGTAATTGCCTTAAAGTTGGTTTTGAATCCACATGGGGAATAATTTTTACAGATGCCGTAACCGCCTCCGTAAATGCTAAATAAATTTTATTCACAAAAAACTTAGTATTAAATTTCCTACTGTATTTTATAATAGTTCCAGATAACTGATAATGAAGAAAATCCTAATACTCTTATACATTCTATTATACGTTAACACCAATGCACAAGAAGAACTCGAGTTCTTCTTGAACGGTGCATCAATTACCGATATAACTTCGTACGGAAACGAAATATGGTTTGCAACGAGCGGAAATGGAATTTTCAAATACGATAAAACAAAACAGAGTTGGATCCAGTATTCAACTTCTAAAAAGAATCTACAGCACGACTTCTTTTATTGTATAGCAGCAAGCAAGGATTTAGTTTGGGCCGGTTCTACAGACGGGCTATTCATACTCGATAAAAAAAGAAATAATTGGACTAAAAGAAAATTTGGTTTGGGTGGACAACTAAGCAATTGGATCCGCTCCCTTGCATATGACAAATATGAGAACGCTGTTTGGATCGGAAGATTTAAGTACCTGACTAAATATAGTCTTAAATCAAAAAAATATATCGATTATGATTTAACAGTTAAAGGTGATGAAAAAACCAACACAATTAAGTGCATCCAGGTTGATGGGGATAGCACAGTCTGGTTTGGAACAGAAGGCGGATTACATAAGTATGATAAATCGAAGAATCTGAAACGGAACGGATCCATTACCTTTTATGATAATAGATTTAATTATTTTAATGGTGAAGGTGAGCAAGTTTCAATATCCGCTCTCCTTTTCGAAAGAAATTTTGTGTGGATTGGTCTTGACGAATTTATTACGCCGGAACGACCGGAATTTAATCTTGGCGGGTTATACAAATTCAACAAGAAAAACGATTGGACCAGGTTCGATGATTCAAAAGGTTTAACCGGGAATGGTATTTTTGATATTGAAAGAACGGGCAATTTTTTATTGGCATCTACTTACCAGTTTGGCAAAAACACAAAAGAGATGTACGGGAGAGGATTAGTTTTGGTAAATCGTATTAACGGTAAGGTAATACCGGTAACTGACGAGCGAATCTCAAAAACAATTAACTCGATTTTCTTTGACGGAACTTTTCTGTGGCTTGGAACCGATAAAGGAATTGTTAGAATAAATTTTTTCAATAAACTTGCCCAGTGGACTAAAGGAGATAAATAATGCTCGATACAACTCTTCAAAAATTGAAAAAGTTAAAGAAGAATTTCTACGGTAAGAATATTGCAATTATCGGCGATATGATGCTTGATTGTTATTTCTGGGGTAACATACATAGAATTTCGCCCGAAGCGCCAGTGCCGGTAGTTGAGGTTGATAACGAATTTTCACGATTCGGCGGTGCTACAAATGTTGCGTATAATATCAACAAGTTAGGCGGCAGCCCATTTCCTATTGGAGTTATAGGGAACGATAACGACGGTAAAAAACTAAAAAAATTGATGGAAGAAGTAAAAATCAACAGCAGCGGAATTGTAGTGGATGGAGCGCGGCCAACAACTGCAAAGACAAGGGTAATTGCCCACAACCAGCATGTTGTAAGAATAGACAAAGAAAAAACTTCACCTATCTCCGTGTCAATCGAAAAAAAGATTATATCCATACTCAAGAAAAACATAAAAAAAATAGACGCAATAATTTTGCAAGATTACAATAAAGGTGTGTTAACGCCTTACTTAATCAGCGAAGTAATTTCTATTGCTAATGAATCAAAAAAAATTATTACTGTAGATCCCAAATTCACAAACTTTTTTGAATACAAAGATGTTACGGTATTCAAACCGAACAGAAAAGAAACTGAAGATGCCTTCGGTATCAGGATAAAAAATAATGACGACATAAAAAACGCCGGGTTAAAGCTGCTTCAGAGATTGAATCCGAAATTTGCTCTCTTAACACTTGGAGAAGAAGGTATAGCACTCTTTGAGAAAGATAATTCGGAAAAAAGAATTCCTACCAAAGCAAGAAAAGTTGCCGATGTTTCAGGTGCCGGCGATACTGTTATTTCAACACTTACGATTTCTTTAGCTGCCGGCGCAAATATCTATGATGCTGCCTATCTTGCCAATTATGCCGGCGGACTTGTATGCGAAGAGGTCGGAATAATTCCTATCGAAATAGATAAACTATTTAATGCAATCATAGACGAGATAAAATGAGTAATATCAAATCCATAGAAGAACTGGCTGCAATAAGAAACGAATTGAAAATTCAGAACAAGAAAGTTGTTTTTACAAACGGTGTGTTCGATATACTTCACGCCGGTCATGTTGATTACTTATGCAAAGCAAAAAACTTCGGCGATGTTCTGATACTTGGATTGAATTCCGATCAATCGGTGAAAAGAATAAAAGGTGAAAAAAGACCAATCGTACCGCAAAACCAGAGAGCTTTCATCTTATCTAATTTAAAATGTATCGATTATATAACTATCTTTGACGAAGATACTCCTTATGAGACAATCAAGAAATTAGTGCCGGATGTTTTAATAAAAGGGGCCGATTGGACCAAAGATAAAATTGTAGGTAAAGATATTATAGAAAAAGCCGGCGGTAAAATCGAAACAATCGAATTTGTGAATATCCAGTCAACAACAAACATAATTCAAACAATATTAGATAGATATAAAGATTGATGGAAGAGAATAAAGAACAAATTTCTCCGCCAAAAATTAAACGCTCGTTATTCAGGAAGATTATCAATACCTTTATTGGAATCTTTCTCGGTGTAATCTTTTTGTCTGTAATCTTACTCGGGTTTACGCAAACCAAAACTTTCAGGGATTATCTCCGTGATACAATCGTTGAGGAAGTTAATTCCTCCATCAACGGCAAATTATCCATTGAAAAAATTGAAGGCACTATTCTTACATCTGTCTTTTTGCGCAACACTACTTTAACCACAAGCGGCGATACTCTCCTATCTGCACACAATGTTGTTGTAAAAATCAACATCCTCCAGCTGATGCTCAAAAAAATTTATATCAGGAATGTTCTGCTTGAAAATGCAAAAATTAAATTGCTCCAGGATGAGAACGGCAATTGGAATTACGCCAACTTAGTTAAACCAACTGAAGAAGATACAGCTAAATCATCTTTCTCATTTTTTATCGAGGTGAATGATCTGCAATTAAGAAACATCGATCTTGTCCAGCAATCAAACAAGTATTTAGGATCAACCAGAAATTACCAGGCAATCAATTTTGATGATTTGAGAATCAGCAATTTGTATCTGACAGCACAAGCATTCATTGATATCGAAAGCTCAAATTACCTTTTACTGCTCAAAGAATTATCATTTAAGCCGAACCTGAATAGATTCACACTAAGAAACATTTCCGGCGAATTTGCCATAACAAAAGATTTTGCGAGCGTAAAACATTTTGCGCTGATAACCGACAGTAGTGATGTAAGATTGAATGCACGATTGGATAGTCTCAACTTATTCGGTAATGTAGAATTAGAAGATTTCAAAAACTACCCGGTTTCAATCGATCTTGATGCTTCTTCATTCAATTTTGATGATCTATCATCATTTATAGGCAGCACGGAAATTTTGAAAGGCAATCCATCCGTTGAATTAAAGGCAAGCGGAAAATTCGGCGGTTTCAAAATACAGAAATTGGTAGTTGATTATAAAACTACCCATTTCGAAATAGGCGGTGAAGTTCTGAAACTGAATACACCTGAAAACCTTTTTATCAAAGCCAAAATCACAGACACGGATATTAATTATAAAGACGTTAACGCACTTCTTCCCTCTCTGCAGCTGCCTGAATTTGCCAAACTTTCTGTCTCATCGGTTAATATCGAATACGAAGGAGAACCTACAAATTTCAAAACCAAATTTTCCGGCAATATAGAGAATGGATACTTAGAGTTTGACTGCTCGATGAATGTTGCAGCTAAACCGATGACTTACGATATTAAATTTAAAACTGCGGATCTCGATTTAAGCCCGGTCATCGGACTAACCACATTATTAAATTCTGATGGTTCGTTAGTTGGTAAAGGTGTTTCGCCGGCGGATCTAAACGCTAACTTAAATTTTGCCGTAGAGAATTCTACTTTCGATAATTTCCCGATTGAATATTTTAAGATTAATTCCGCAGCTAAAGACCGGCTTGTTGATCTTGAAGTTGAAGGTAAAAGTAACAGAACGGATGCTTTGATTATAGGAAACGTGGAATTTGATAACGATACAATTCCCACATATAGTTTGGTTGGCAGTATCCAGCATTTGGATGTCTCTACGATATCTAAAGATGAAGAGAACAAAAGTGATCTTAATTTTTACTTTAGCGCCGAGGGACGACATATTGATTTGGATAATATTGTCGGTACATTTTCCTTCGGAATCGATTCTTCATCATACTTGGATACACGCATAGATTATTCAAATGTTGATATCGATTTTAAGAAGGAACAAAATTTTAGAGCGATCAACTTAAAATCCGATTTTGTAGATTTTAACATTGATGGCAATTTTTCACTGAATGATGCGGTAAAACTAGTTGCTTACGAAGGACAAACTATTACAGATGCAATTTCTGCCAAGCTTAATGAATTAAACCCTCTATCAGTCGTTAATCAATCAAGTGAACAAAGATCATTAAACCAGGAAATCCCTGATATTGTAAACAAAGGGATTGAATTTAATTACAATTTCAATTTCAAAGATTTCTCTTTGATAGCCGCGGTTGCCGGTCTTGAAAGGCTTGATGTAATTGGTTCCGGCAACGGAAAAATAATTAACCAGACACCTAACTTTACAGTCAATTCAGAAATTAATTTAAAGTATTTCATACTTGTTGATAAAGAATCAACAGTTTATATATCGGATGTTATTACCGACCTTAATTTTACAAGGGATAACCGGTACGTCTCATTCGATAATATTTTCGGCACTGCATCTTTGACCGGGAAAAGATTCTACACTACCGGTAATATTAAAAATATAAAAGCCGATATAGTCTTCAACCAGAGCAAATTATTTTTCAATGTATCGGCATCATACGAAGATTATTTAGCTGCAGAGGCAGAGGGAACGTTATTGATGACCCCGATTGAACAGCAGATTAATATTGATAAGATTAATATTAATTACGATGGGCTCGTGTGGTCGAATAAAAAGCCGGTAAGTATATTCTTCAATCCGTACCGTTTCAATATTGCAGATTGTTCTCTGTACCACGATACAACTTATGCAAGTTTGAGCGGTACTATCGAAAGCAGCGGCGAACAGAAACTTAATTTTGAACTTGGCAAAATTTCCGGAAATATTTTAAGCAAATATTTTATCAATAAAGACGACCCAAATTTAATTGCTAACGGCAAATTGCGTGCAAGAATAAACGGTGATTTTGAAGACCCGATTATCAATACAACTATAAATATTGATAATCTCGCTTACAAAAAATTCAATCTCGGTAAACTTACCGGTTCGATACTCTACTCGGATAAAAAAGTCTCGACCGATATTAAATTTTTGGATTCAACATATAACATTGATAGGCCACTACTTACTTTTTCGGGTACAATACCGGTTGACCTTAGTTTTACAACAGTAAAAAACAGATTTCTTGATTCGGAAGAAATAAACCTTAGACTCTATTCGGATAATTTTAATATCCGTTCTCTCGGCAATCTTCTTCCATTTGTAAAAAATCAAAGCGGCAACTTACTTGCCAATTTAATCATTTCCGGAAAAATAGATGCGTTGCAATATTCGGGATTCATGCGTTTAATAGACGGGTATTTTGTAGTTGAAAATACAAACATGCCATACGAATTCAGTGTGGATATGAAATTCGATCAGAAAGGATTGCTGATTAATAATTTTGAACTTGCAAATTCCGGCGGCACTAAATACCCGGGACAAATTAAAGGAGTTGGCTCGGCAGTTTTCGACGGTTTCAAAATCGATGATCTCTCAATTAGATTTGCCGGTGATCTTGCTGTTCTTGGAGAGCAATCGCGTGCTACAAGTCCCTTGTTCTACGGCGATCTCCGTATAGGCACCGAATCAGATGCTCTGCTGACAATGAAAAACAACCGACTTTTCTTTAAGAGCAATATTTTGCTCAAGGAGACAAATCTTACTTTAAAGACAACCGAGCAAGCTGCACAATCAAACAGCGATTTTAATTTTATATATGTTGTTGATTCTACCAAGATCGATAAAGAGTTGATCAAATTCCAGGAAGTTCTATCGTCAGGAAAGAATAATAAAGTTGAAAACGACGAGGAACCAAATTTAAATATTGATTACGAAGTAGGTGTTGAAGTTGAGAATTCCGCGAGAATGACTTTTATTCTATCACAAGCAGTAAACCAGCGTCTATTAGTAGAAATGCGCGGTGAATTAAGATATGTAACTATGGGCGGAGCTACACGTGCGCAAGGAGCATTTACCTTGATGCCCGGTTCTAAATTAGAATTTTTCAAAACGTTTGACGCTGAAGGACTGCTGCGTTTCGAGAGTGATGTAACAAATCCTTATCTTGATATAATTGCTACTTATACAAGTGATTATATTAATCCGCGAGATGTTAGTGCTTTGCCTCAAGAAGTTGCGGTCAAAATAAAAATTAGGGGATTGTTAAATGATCTTGGAAGAAATCTCGCAAGCAACCCCGAAAGTATAGGTGTATATGTCGGCTCTAGGGATATACAAAACAATGTAAGAGAAACTTCCTACGATTATGCCGATGCCTTCTCTTTTATTTTAATCGGGAAATTTAAAGATGATCTTACTGCCCAGGATCGTGCGCAAGTTGCCGGGCAGACAAATGCAATCGGTAATACTGCCACATCATTTCTCGGTTCAGTACTAACAAATTTTGTTAATTCGGCGGTTGGTGATTTAATAAATAATATCCAGATAAGCCAAACCGGGGATTATACAAAATTCAGTCTGTCGGGACGGATTCAAAATTTACGTTACAGTTTCGGTGGGACTACTGAGTTGTTTCAAAATTTAAATAAAGCTAACATCAAAGTGGAATATTTGTTTGATCCGCGCTTCTTAATACGTGTTGAAAGAAAAGATCCTATCGTGCAAACTTTTGGACTTGACGAAAAGATAAACGAAATTGCATTAAAGTATAGATTCGAGTTCTAATGAAAAAAGAAATCAAAGCATTTTTTAAGAATCGTCCTACACAAAAAGTTAAATCAAAAGAAGTAGCGAAACATTTTGACATCCAGGAAGAATATGCCTACGCCGAATTAAAGCATACTCTACACAAATTAACCGAAGAAGGATATTTAGAGAAACAAGGTAAACGATACTCGCTTGGTAAAATATCTTCCGATAAGCTGATCGGTGTTGTTCAAATTATCAATGAAGGCAATTACGGGTTTGTGTTATTAAAAAGTGGTGATTATAAAACAGACGTCTTTGTAGCCGGTAAAAATCTTTCCACTACATTCGATGGTGATACAGTTGAGGTAAAACTGTTATCAAAGAAAAGCGGTAAAAGTCTTGAAGGACAAGTAATTAATATTTTGGAACGGGCTCATACAGAGATTGTAGGTACACTTCAAAAAAGCAATTCGTTTTATTTTGTAATTCCTGACGATAAGAAAATCCACCGTGATATTTACGTAGCTAAAGAAAAATTGGCGCAGTCAAAAGTTGGCGATAAAGTTGTTATTGGTGATATTGAGTGGGCATCCCCCGATCTAAACCCTGAAGGAAGAATTATAGAAATTCTTGGTAAATCCGGCACCTATGATGCAGAGATAGCTTCTATCGCAAGGGATTTAAAGATACCGTACAAGTTCTCGAAGGAAGTTCTTCATCAGGCAGAAAAATTTTCTGAGATAATACCGGAAAATGAAATTTCAAAACGTCTCGATCTACGCGACAAAATTATTTTTACAATTGATCCCGACGATGCAAAAGATTTTGATGATGCGGTTTCAATCGACGAATTGGAAAACGGTAACTATTCGGTCGGCGTTCATATTGCAGACGTTAGCCATTATGTGAGTGAGGGCAGTGCAATCTACAAAGAAGCTTTAAATAGGGCAACTAGTGTTTACCTTGTCGGCAAGGTTATACCAATGCTGCCGGAAAAACTTTCTAACTCGATTTGCTCGCTTGTACCACACAAAGATAGATTAACATTCTCAGTTATAGCAGAATTAACTCCTACCGGAAGGATTGTATCGCACGAGATTAAAAAAAGTATCATCAACAGCAAAAGAAGATTTACTTATGATGAAGTTCAGCAAATACTTGATAAAGGTGAGGGAGAATTTTTCGATAAAATTTCAGTATTAAACGAGATAGCCAAAAAATTAAAATCCAAAAGAACTAAAAAGGGGAGCATAAACTTCTACACTCCAGAGGTTGTCTTTAAGTTAGATAAATCCGGCAAACCTATTGATATCAAAATAAAAGAAGTAAGGGAGAGCAATAATTTAATAGAAGAAATGATGCTCATGGCTAATCAAATTGTTGCACAAGAATTCAGTCCGAAAAAAAATAATGGGATTCTTCCCTTTGTTTATAGAATACACGATATCCCGGAGAAAGAAAAAGTTACGGAATTTGCACGGTTCGTTAAATCACTGGGATATTCATTCGACCCGAACTCGGCAAATAAATCAAAACAATTTCAGCAGATTTTAGAAAGCGTTGAAGGGACTGAAGAAGAAGCAGTAGTTAATGAGATTGCAATCAGGTCTATGGCAAAAGCCGTTTACTCAACAAATAATATCGGACACTACGGACTTGGTTTCAAGGATTACACTCATTTTACATCGCCAATCCGTAGGTTTCCTGATTTGATAGTTCACAGACTTCTGTTCAATTTAACAAACAAGAAAGTAGAGAAAAATTTATCCATAGAAGATTTGGAAGAAATTTGCAATCATTCGTCTGTGCAAGAAAGGAATGCTATAAATGCCGAGCGGCTTTCCGTTAAATTGAAACAAATTGAGTATTTAAAAGGTAAGGTAGGTTGTGAATTTCACGGAGTTGTTTCTGGATTAACAAATTTTGGAATATTCATCGAGCTGAGCCATACCTTAGCGGAAGGTATGATAAGACTACGTGATCTTGATGATGACTATTATATTTATGATGAAAAAAATTATTCAATAACCGGTAAGAGAAGCGGCAGAAGAATCAGATTGGGTGATAAAGTTAATGTTCGTCTTGTTGGTGTAAATGAAGAGAAACGAGAAATAGATTTTACGTTGCTTGATAACTATTAGTTTCAAAAGGATGGTGTTATATGAAAAAGTTTATTTTTATTATTTTATTTATCATTTCGACTATTACCTCTTTCGCCCAGTTTGGCCAGAATAAGGTACAATATAAAAACTACGAATGGTTTTTCATTCAGACCAAGCATTTTGACATTTTCTTCCCGAACGGAGGCGAGAGGATCGCAGAGTTTACTGCTTCCGTTGCAGAAGATGCTCTTTCCAACTTGCACAAGGATATGAATTACCAGATAAATAACCGCATAACTCTTATTGTTTATAATTCACACAATGACTTCCAGGAAACAAACGTTACAGATGAATATACCGGTCAGGGTGTAGGTGGATTTACCGAACCATTTAAGAATCGTGTCGTTTTTCCATTCGAAGGTTCGTTCCAGAAATTTAAGCATGTAATTTACCACGAGCTTGTCCACGCAGTAATGCAAGACATGTATTACGGCGGCTCGATCCAAAATGTAATATCGAGAGGAATAACATTACAACTTCCCCACTGGTTTATGGAAGGGAGCGCCGAATATCTTTCGCAAGGTTGGGAAACCAACACAGATATGTTTATTAGAAATGCAATTATCAGCGAATCTTTACCGGACATAAATCAACTATCAGGTTATCTGGGTTACAGAGGCGGCCAGTCTGTATTCAAATACATTTCAGATACTTACGGAAGACAAAAGATCGGTGAATTGATAAATAAAATTCAAGCACATGGTTCTTTTGAAGCTGCTTTAAAATCTGCTATCGGTATAGATTTAGAACAATTAAGTGAAAGATGGAAAAAAAGTTTAAAGAAAGAATATTGGCCGGATATAGCAACGAGAGAAGATCCCGATGAGTTTGCAAAGCGTTTAACCAACAACAAAAAAACGATCGGGTTTTATAATATGAGCCCGGCAATTTCTCCGCAAGGTGATAAAATTGCATTCATATCCGACAGAGATATTTACTTAGATGTCTATGTAATGGATGCCAACGATGGGAAAATCTTAAAGAAAGTTATTGAAAGCGGAAAGACTTTTGATTTTGAGGAATTGAATTTACTCCATCCGTCACTCACATGGTCGCCCGATAACAAAAAAATTGCCCTCTCTTCTAAAAGCGGCGGATTTGATGTTATTACAATTATTGATACTGAGACGGAAGATAGTTACGAACTCCCTTTCCAGTTTTTAGGCGTAGAATCCGTTAACTGGTCGCGTGATGGTGAAAAAATCGCATTCAATGCTCATAAATCCAACCAATCGGATATTTACGTTTACAATTTCGAAACAGAATCTTTAGATAATATCACTAATGATATCTTCAGTGATTTTGACCCGGTGTGGACTCCTGATGGCAAGAGGATTCTCTTCTCATCCGATCGCGGTGATTATCTTACCGATAATAAACTCGGTACTGATTTTATGATGTCTTCACATAAGTACACTCATTTGGATCTCTACTTAATTGATAACGATACAAGAGATGTAGAAAGAGTAACAAACTTTCCTTTGAGCGACGAGAGGGCAACTGCAATATCACCGGCCGGGAACGAGATCGTATTCATTTCCGACATGAATGGGATTAACAACATTTATAGAAAATCTATTCTTGCCAAAGAAGGTAAAACAATTGAATCTTTGAAATCTGTACCATTAACAAATTCAATCAGCGACCTTACGCAGCTTTCAGTTTCATATGACGGTAAAAAGATGGTGTTCTCAGCACTTTATGATATGGGTTATAATATTTTCATGCTGAACAATCCGTTTGAAGCAACTGTCAAATCAGATTCGCTTGTGCCCACAAATTATATGTCGAGTTTGATAACTAATTCCCGTGAAGAACCGAAATTATTCTTCGATGATACACCTAAACAAATAGTCGATACAATCACTGTAGCTGAGACTGAAGAAGCTGCCGCCGATTCAACCGGGCATAACAGAATAATTTTTACCGGTCAATATGTATCCGATGAAGAAGAAAAACCTGATTCTTCCCAGGCAGATTACAGCCGTTATGTTTTTGGTGCAACTAATGCAGAAAGCGACAGCACTAGAATTGAAAAACGGAATCAGTTATTCAGCGAGAAATTAGATACTAACGGAAATTTTTTGGTTAACCGGTATAAAATAAATTTCTCGCCGGATTTGATTTATGCTAATGCCGGTTACAGCACACTATACGGATTATTGGGAACAACAGTACTATCATTCAGCGACGTTCTCGGCAACCATCGTTTAATAGGTATTACAAGTCTGCAAGTCGATATCAAAAATAGCGACTATGGTTTAGCATATTACTATTTAGAAAACAGATTAGACATTGGATTCGAAGCATTTCATATGGCAAGATTTTTATACAGAAATGGATATTACGGATCCGAACTATATCGCTTTAGAAATTTTGGTGCCGTTGCTTCATTAAGTTATCCTATAAGCCGTTTTTATAGAATTGATGGTTCATTAAGTTACATGAGCGTTACTGCTGAAAATCTCGATAACATTTCTGTTCCTTCGGATAAAGCAACTTACATTGTACCGGCTGTAGGTTTTGTTCATGATAACGTGTTATGGGGCTATACATCGCCAATTGAAGGGACACGCTACAGATTATCCGCATTTGGTAATCCCGGCATCGGTAATTCTAAACAAAGCTTTTTCTCGTTTGTATGGGATTACAGAACTTATATGCGCTTCTGGTTTGATAATGCATTCGTTGTTAGACTTTCAGGCGGTTACTCAGGCGGCGCTAATCCGCAAAGATTTTTTGTAGGCGGAACCGACAACTGGATAAACAGAAATTTTGCAACGAATAATATTCCGGTTGAAGATGCTTCTGATTTTGCTTTCTTAACTCCGGCTCTGCCGCTAAGAGGTTATGATTATGCTGAAAAAATTGGTTCTAAATATTCTTTGTTGAATTTAGAATTGAGAATGCCGTTAATAAGATATTTGCTTACCGGCCCGTTGCCGTTATTCTTCCAAAATATATTGGGGACAGTTTTTATCGATGCCGGTTCTGCGTGGGATGATTCTAAGAAATTACAATTCTTTGCAAAAGATGAGTTTGATAACACTGTGACTAAGGATTTGTTGATTGGAACGGGTGTAGGATTAAGAGTTTACTTGTTGTTCTTATGGCGTCTTGATGTTGCCTGGAAATATAATATCGACAAATTTTCCAAACCGAGGTATTATTTATCAATCGGTTTAGATTTTTAATTTACTCATCAACCCCGATAATATCGGGGTTTACTTTTTATCAGATTTAGCCGTTCCTGGTTTACTTTCACTTTTAGTAGAAGAAATTTGCGATCCTTGTGCGGCGGATTTCAATTTATAATCAGTATGATAAAATCCGCTCCCTTTGAAAATTGGTCCGGCACCGGCACCAATTAATCTTTTCAAACTTCCGTTACATTTAGGGCATATTTTTAATGGTTCTTCCGTTATGCGTTGAAACTCTTCGAATAAATATCCGCATTCAATACATTTATATTCATAAGTAGGCATAAATAATCCTTTAGAAAAAATACAATTGTTATAAAACTCAAAATTCTATTTTGTTAAACTATTTTTTTGCATATTAACATTGTAAAAATATGAAAATATGCTGAAAAGATTTAGTAACATTTCATTCCTATTATTATTCATAACCGGTTGTTTAGATTATACACAAGTAACAACTATCAAAACCGATAATTCCGGTACAATGTTCATCCATTACTGGATGAAATGGGATTCTCCTAAAGATTCTTTGATTGTAGAGGAACTCGGGATTTTTGTACAAGATTCGGTTTATAAAGAATTCGCCTCGGAATACAGCTCAATAAAAAACGTTGAAGTTTACCGCGATTACAACGACAGCACTATTCATGCAAAAGTTGATCTGGAATTTCAAAGTTTAGATTCGCTCAATACTACAAAAGCATTCAGGGGTTCCGAGCTGTCAATTAAAGAAGGAGAAAAGAATACAAAAATATTCTCACAGTTTATTCAGCCGATTGCTACCGGCTTTGGTATAGAGAGCAAAGATTTTTCACTCACTTATATTTATTATTTGCCGGGAGAAATTCTAAGCCATAACGCAACCGAGGTATCCAGGAACAAACTCACTTGGAAATATACTTTGGATGAGATTGGTACCGGTAAATTTATAGCTGCTTCATACCGTCCATTTAAATTAAAGGAAACACCTACTTTTATATATTATTGTGCACTTTTTGTATTAATCATTGTTATAATTTTTGTATTCAGTAAACGATTCAAATAATAGAAACCTCTGAAAAATTATAGAGGATTTAAAAACTTTATAAAGGACAGTGTTGTAAAAGAGTAAACAAAAAAAGAGAATGAAATGCGAAGCAATAAAGTGAATAATATGGATTTGTTTACCCA
>JBFMBS010000006.1:0-167497 GCA_040755055.1 Bacteroidota bacterium | reverse complement strand
TTACAACAGAGTAAGACTTCATTCAACAATCGGATATTTATCACCTGGGGAGTTTGAAGAAAAAAATAACGATATAATTAATAAAAAGGTTGCTTAACTTTTTGTTGCACTTTTAGGGGTAGGATCACTCCACTACCCACAGTAACATTACCGGTTACGGTTATAGTACCACTCCACCATTCATTTACAGTCATAGTTCCAGACGTGGTATAATGAGGTTCAAAAGATGCAATCGTTGAAGCTCTAACATCTATTGCACTTGCACAATAATTATAATCAGCAGTACCCATAGGATTGTTTAACTGGTCGTAAACATTCGGATTAGAGAAGTACTGTACACGATAATACCCTTTGTCGTTTATAGACATTATAGTTCTATAACTATGTTCATCTGGGAAATACGACATTTTTCCATACCAATTATGACCATGTGCAAAATCGTATGGTACGGAACCTGGATCACTATCGTGCCGACACCCTTGCAAATGACCTAGTTCATGAGCAAATGAATAATAGCCAGCTGCAGCACTTGCTTTTACAACACAAAAAGCATTTGAAAACACAGCTCCGATAGCTCCGTCAGGCACCCTCCCATTTGCATCTGACGTATTAACGAGTAGCACACATATATCAGCTTCGTACTGATTCCTTAGACTATGTATTTCGTCCATGTACCCATCATAGTTAGTCATAAAGCGATTTACATCTGTTTCTGAACTCCCACTTTCTGTATAGTTCAATTGAGTAGAGCCAACTAATTGTACACTTGATGAAACTAAGCTAAATCCATATGCAATATTAGTTGTACTTATACATTGATTAATTAATGTTGATACATTATAATTTTGAGCAACTGCTGGAGTATATGCAACAAATACCTTCATAGTCGCAGCGGAGAGAGTTGACAATACTGAGAATTGATCATTTGTTTTGTTGAGCAGTTTTCTCTCTGCGTGATCATAATTGCAATCGTGCTTTATTATTTTATCCATATCCATTTCTGAAATAAAATAGATACTATTTTCAATAGCTTCTATTTTGTAAAAATAATCACGATACCAGATAGAAACATCAATTCCTTGATTTGAAACCGATAATATAGCGTAGCCACCTTCTTTTAATTCTGCTTTATATCCATGTATATCATTTACATCAGCGCCGTGATCTTCTGTAATTTCAAATTCTAAATCCTTGTCAAAAATGTTAAATATTCCTTTAAAGTTTTTTGAAAGAGTAATGTTTGGTTTCAAAACAACTTGTTCGGATATTTTAATATCTTCCCTTAATTTTAACCGCTCTATTTTTTCACTAACTCCTTTACTATAGATATTACCATCTTTAATCTTATCAAAGATATTTTGTTGTGCTAATACTAGATTGAAGTTAATAATCAAAATAAATAAAACCAGAAATGATTTTTTCATGTTTATTCCCCCTGATTAATTTTGTACTCGGTTAAAACATATTTTTTTAAATAACTATACTTATTCTGACCATAATGATATACCATCTCGATAGTTCCTACGATGCCGAGATTTGGTCTAATAAAATAGTAGACTTCTCCTCTAAACAATGGTTCAAAGTCTACATAAGACATTCTAAATACAATACATCTAAAATCACCTATTGGCGTTGCAAAGAGCGAATCTGTTGATATACATGTATATTCAGTGATAACATCGTCTGGTACATTTGAACCATTTCCTAATGGTGAATAATAGAAAACATGTCCGGTAGCAGATTCTCCTTTTTCTACTGGGTAAGGGAAAATTAAATCATTAAATACCATTACCAATGAATCTTTTCTTATAATGCCAGTATAATACACCCCTTTATTATTATGATACACAAGCTTACTACCACCATATAATAAAATATTTGAATCGTCAATTGGTGTAAGATCCTCTCCACAAATACTCATTTGTAAATTTTCAGAAACTATACTATTATTTAAATATGTTGGGAGGGAATGAATTATAAAACCGAACTTATTATACTCAGGAAAATCAATAGTCCCATCATCTCTATTTAAATAATACCCTTGATATAACCAGTAATTACCAATATTGAGTGGAATAAGTGTATCATATTCAACCGGTGGCACGGGTTCAATAGTATTATCACATCCTATTACAAAAAGTGTAACTAAAACAATTGTGATTATTAGTTTCGTTATGCTCATTTTTCTCTCTGCTAATAAATGAACTAATCTGAAAAATATTTTATCAAATAATTTTCTTTTTCATTCTACACCCCCATATTATAAAAAATTTATTTAATATGATTTCACCTAACAACAAAAATTTAGAACCAAGAGATAGCAGTTTTGGTTATTGTTTAGCTATAATCTTGAATAAAAATTTTAAACGATATAAATAATAAAATGATACAGATGGTGAGTATACGAGACTGGATTGCTTCAACTGTAGCGAAAAACTAAGAAGTCTTTTTCATCTTGTCAATACAAAAAATTGTGCATCACTTATTTTTTTTATACAACACTAATTATCTCAATTAATTATTTAGATATGAGTTATTTATCTTGCTGTCAACAACCATTGTATTATGGGTTCAACCCGGTGTGGCATTCGATGCAGAGCATATCTTTCCATCTGTCGCCAACTTCATTACCGGGGTGGCGAAACTCCAGGAATGAGTTAACGGATGCAAGCTGCATTTTTTCAGGCGGACCTTGTGCGTTTATTACATGACACAAGTTGCAATCCTTGGAAATAAATTTTCTTTTTTCTGTTGAGTGATTATCGTTGTGGCACCGGAAACAACCCTTGAATTCAAGATGACCGATGTTATTCGGGTAGGCATCCCAGCGGACTTTCATTTCAGGGAAAATATTTTTGTTGAATTCCGACTGTACTCCGTTTATAGCTTTTGTAATGAGATCTTTTTTGTTCTTATAAATATCAGGGTAATTATCATTATAAAAAGTATAAAGGTAACTTGAAATCTCTTCCATTGCTTGTTGTGTAGTATTGAATTGCTTGCCTATAATCTCGAGAGCAGCAAATTTTATCTGCGGTAATTCTTTAGGTATTGCACCCGATGTGATAGCATTATTAATAAAGAACGCCGGCGGCTGGTAATTGTGCGAGGGGCGCGTATGACAATCCATACAATCCATTGTACGGCTTTCCAAACTTCCTAATAATTTTTCATCTACATTCTGATCTTTATCTTTATATATAAATATCTCCCCGGTCTTTAGATTTGTATATCTCACCCAGGGAATGTTCTGGCGTCTTTCATCCGAAGCTTTGTATTCAATTTTTACATCGGGGTTTATATGCCAATGAATTCCTTCTTGCAAACCGAGAGCACTTAAGCTTGAACCAATTTTCATTGTCAAAATAATATCCCATTCGGAATTATCTTTATCGGTGAGATAGTGCTTCTGTGTTCTCAGCTTTCTTTCATAAAATTTTTGAGGCCAATGGCATTCTTCACAAGTCTCACGTGCCGGTCTCAAATCTTTTATTGGTGTTGGTATCGGTCGGGAAAAGTTGTTTGCCAACACCGCATAAACTTGTCTAAGCCCCGAAAGTTTTGATTTAACATACCAGTCCGCGCCGCTGCCTATATGGCATTCGGCACAAGCAACGCGTGCATGCGGTGAATTTTGATAAGCAGTAAATTCGGGATTCATAACTGTATGACATACTTTACCGCAAAATTCGACTGATTCTGTGTAATGGAATGCTTCGTAACTTCCGACAGCCGATGCCAGCAAGAAAATTGCAGAGCCAACAGAAAAAACTACAAATGCGTTTCTATTTCTGTCACTATTGAAATCAATCACCGGCCAATTCTTTCCGCTTTCAACCTTACCGGTCTTCTCTTTTCTCAACTTGATGTACATTCCCAACGGGATCAGCAGCAAACCAAGAACCAATATTGCCGGAAGAGCTATATAGATAACTATTCCAAGATATGGATTGCCTTGATCCAAGAATAAACTTATCGAAAAAAGAAAAACTATCATGAAAAAACTTATTAAGGCAATAGTAGCGCCTACTAAAGAGATCCAGTTTTGTGTGGAATGCGGAAGTTTAAACTTCATTTTGGCTCGTATAATTTGTTAAGTCTATGGGCAAATTAATAAACTGTGTTTGTAATCAAAAGAAAAAAGTTACCGGGACTCAATATCGCCGATTAGGGTTAAATAATGTGTGTGGAAAAAATTTACAATTGGTGGGAAGACGAGGATGACAAGAGTAATTCTTTTAAAGAATTGCACGCGGATAAAATCCTATTAGAACAGAACTTGCCTGACGGCAGTCAAGTTTACGCAGACTTGCCCACCAGGGTGAGCGAGTTTGCAGCAAGCAAGTTTTTTATTTGATCAATACTTTTGTCATCCTCTTCAACAGTTGGAATTATCTTTCTTCACTTTCTGATTTCTTTTCTTTTAAATCTTTTTCTACCTCTTCAATAATTATTTTCTTGATACCCTTACCATGTTGCGGCATTCTCATTTTCATTTTGTGATGGCAGCACGAACATCCTTCATCATCATCACCGTCATGAAAAAGAAGCATTTTACTTTTTATTCCACCGTTCTCGTCTTCATCAATGTAAATATCAAACTTGCCTTCTTTTTTATTCTCTTGTAAAAACTTCTCGGCTTCTTCACCTTCATAAACTTTGGTTTTCTCTTCACCGTCTTCATTTGCTGTGACGGTTACTTTTTTCTTTCCATCTTCCACACAAACTTCAATTTTCTTTTCCATTCCGTTTTTATTTTTCCAATTAAAATCATCATCATCAAATTTGAACATGCTAACATGTCCGCCTTCTTCATCACTCCAATCTTCTTCGCCTGATAAGAACATCACATGCGGCGATTTGGAAAATGCTTGAATCCCTTTTGCAGCTTTCTCCGCGTCTTTACCTTCAAACACAACTTCCTTACCATCAACATTTACTATAACTTTTTCAACCTTACCCTTAATCTGCTCAATCTTCGATTTGAACTCATTTTCCTTATCTTGTGCCAGCAATGTTAAGCTGGATACACCGAAGAGAATAAATAGTACAATCGCCAGTATTTTTGATTGATTTTTCTTCATAGAACATTTCTCCTTTTTTGATGTTAAATCTACCAATTCTTACAATTCAAATATGTTAACAGATTCTTAAAGAATGTTAAAAAGTGTTAAAACGGAGAAATTAACTTTATCTTAGATTAAATTAGAGTTATGAAAAAGCACAAAATAAAAATAATAGTTGCCGTAATGGCGGTAAGTGTAATCGCCTTGGTAGCTTTGCAGATTTACTGGATATCGAACTTGGTTAAAATTGAGGAAGAGCGTTTTGAAAGAACTGTTAATAATTCACTGCTAAGTGTCGCAGAAAAACTTGAAAAAGGTGAAGCAGCGAAAAGCGTTGTTAAAAAAATTACCGGCGGAAAAGATAATGTCCTGGTGTTCGTAAAGAACGATACATCACAAAATTTTAATTTTCATTCCGCTGATTCGTTAAAACCATTTCAAATAAAGGTAAGAGATTCGGCACATAAGCTTGGGTTCGGTTATAAGGTCACTTTTACTGATGATTCGGTCAACGGCAAAAGTCACGTAGAGATTTTTGAAAGTACTACTTCCCCCTCTAAAACTAAAATTTCAAATTACTTATGGCTGCGTAAAGCCGATACATTAACTCTACAAAGAGACAAGCTTGTTCAAAATGTTGTTACCGAACTCGTTAACGTAAACACAAAAAAGAAAATAGAAGACCGGCTTTCCGTAAAAGAGCTTGATAAAATAATCGGTGATGAATTTAATAACAGCGGTATAGATGCCGAATATTACTTTGGGGTAAACAAAATTGAAAGTGACAGTTTAACCTTAATAAAACCGGGCGCTGATATAATCAGCCTTCAGAATTCGAGCCTTCGAACCTTACTTTTTCCGGCTGAATTATTTTTCAATCCGAACCAGTTAATTGTTTATTTCCCGAATAAAAAAATTTATCTCCTCGGTTCAATAGGCGGAATGCTTGCACTATCAATCGGTTTAATCCTGGTAATCTCTTTCGTTTTTTACAACACCTTGCAAATGTTTATGCGCCAGAAAAAGTTAACCGAAATCAAAAATGATTTAATAAATAACATTACACACGAGTTCAAAACACCAATCTCTACAATATCCCTTGCTTGTGAGGCATTGAAAGAACCCGATCTTACCAAAGAAGATTCTTCTGTTCAACGATATACATCAATAATTAAAGAAGAGAACGAAAGATTAAGATTAATGGTAGAAAATCTACTTAATACAGCCGCATTAGAAAAGGAAAGTTTTCATTTATCAAGAGAAGAAGTTGAATTAGACGATATAATCCAAAAGGCAATCCTGAAATTTGAGGAAACAGTTAAACAAAGGAATGGTAAGTTAGAACTAAGCGGTATTCCTTCGGGCATAAAATTATTAGGGGATAAATTCCACCTGATAAATATCTTCAGCAACTTGATTGATAATGCTATCAAATACAATGAGTGTAATCCTGAAATAAAAATCGAAATAAAAAAAGAAATTGATGCTGCCCTTGTTACCGTTTCCGATAATGGAATAGGAATCGACAAAGAGCATACAAATAAAATTTTTGATACTTTTTATCGCGTTCCGACCGGTAATATTCAAAACGTACGCGGTAACGGTATTGGTCTTAGTTATGCAAAAAAAATAATTGAGGCACACAATGGGTCTATTTCGGTTAAAAGTCAACCGGGCGGTGGGAGCGTGTTTGTAATAAAATTAAAAAATCTTAATTGAACATGACAAAGAAAAATATACTTCTTGTAGAAGACGATAATAACCTCGGGACAATACTCAACGAATTTTTAAGCGTTAAGGGATTTAATGTTGTACAAACCTTAAATGGCGAAGAAGGATTAAAAGCATTCGAACAATCTGACTTTGATATTTTTATCATAGATGTGATGATGCCGAAAATGGATGGATTTACACTTGCAAAAAAAATAAGAACCGGTTCAAATACACCGATAATTTTCTTAACTGCTAAGTCGATGTTAAACGATAAGATCGAGGGATTTAATGTAGGTGCGGATGATTATATAACTAAACCTTTCAGCATGGAAGAACTTATCTTAAGAATAAATGCCATCCTAAAACGTTCACAAAATTTTAATGTTGAAAAAGAGAAAAGCATTTACAAATTAGGGCTTTACACTTTCAATTATGATAAGCGCGTTTTATCAATCAAAGAAAATGAGCAGAAACTAACATCAAAAGAGAATGAGCTGTTGAAATTGCTATGTGAAAACAAAAATTTGTTGCTGGAAAGGTCATCGGCACTTTCCAAAATATGGAAAGACGAAAGCTATTTTACTTCGCGGAGTATGGATGTCTATATAACAAAATTAAGAAACTACCTTAAGAAAGATCCTAATATACAAATCATTAATGTGCACGGTACCGGTTTTAAGCTTACCGTTGATTAGTAAAAGCTTAATCAGACGGCAACCAATTCTTTCTTTAAGTTATTCACATACTCCGATGCACTGAGTGCTGCAATAGTTCCATCGGCAACTGCCGTTGTTATTTGCCTGAAACGTTTTGTAATAGAATCACCGGCAGCATAAACACCGGGAATATTTGTTGCCAGATTTTTATCCACAACTATTTCTTTGTAATCGTTTAACTCAATTGTTCCTTCCAGCTTTCCGGTATTCGGGACGTAGCCGATAAAAATAAATACCCCATCTACCTTCATCTCTGAAATTTCTTTTGTCGATTGGTTTTCGATCTTAACCTTTCGCAAAGATTCATCCCCAATAAATTCTGCAATTTTTGATTCCATGATAAAATTTATCTTCGGATTATTTTTTGCTTCTTGAACATAATGTTCGAGTGCCTGAAAATGATCGAACTGGTGCACAATAGTTACTTTAGAAGCGTATTTTGTTAACGAAACCGCTTCTTCCAAAGCAGAGTTTCCGCCGCCTACTACAATAATTTCTTTACCGGTAAAGAAATCGCCATCACAAGTTGCACAGTATGAAATTCCTTTTCCTTTATATATTTCTTCACCTGGTACACCAAGCATTCTTGATTTTCCGCCGGTTGCAATTATAACCGCATGCGAGGTATATGTATCTTTATTGTTAATCGTTATCTCTTTCAGCTCACCATTAAGATTCATATTTGTAATTTTAATATTGGACTTTATAACACAACCAAACTTCTGTGCCTGGGTTTTCATATTACGGGCAAGTTCGTAACCACTGATGTTCTCAATTCCGGGATAGTTTGCTATCTCGTGGGTTAGTACCATTTGTCCGCCGATAGCTCCTTCGTTCAAAATCAGTGTGCTCACTTTTGCACGGGATAAGTAGATGCCGGCAGTCAAACCAGCAGCTCCGCCACCAATAACTATAACCTCATAATGATTATTCATTACTTTCTCACGAGAAAATATTATTTGAGACATCTGGAAAATTCTGTACTGTCATTTCTGCCGAAGGCATTCCTTTGAAAGAAGGAGCGTAGCGACTGAGAAATCCTATTAAAATCAAAGATTTCTCTCCCGATAAATCGGGATCGAAATGACAAACAATATTTTTCAGAGCTCTCTATTTATTATTATCACCAAAATGTTGATCAAGAATCTCAGTTATTTGATCTCTACTTTGGATACTGCTTGTAGCTTTAACAACCTGACCATTTTTGTAATAGACTACGAATGGCAGTCCGGCAAAACCGCGGCATTCGGGAAGATTGCGGATTACTTTTGCATCCGGCGAATCAAATTCCATATCGGCAAATTTAACGTGATTATATTCGCTCTCAAGTTCTTCCATTACTTCGTAAACCGGGATACACATTGGGCCCATTCTGCCGCAGCAGATCATAACGTTTTCGTTATCTTGTAAAAGTTTAGCATGTTCATTGCCTGAAAGTACGTGGGTTAGATTAGTTCTTAACATTTTTATTTCTCCATAATTTTCTTTGACGGTTTGATGCCGGAAAAAATATTTGGATTCAAATTATTTTTGAATCCGTAATAAAACTTTTTCATCTAATCATGAAAAATTTGGGATGACTATGCAGACAACCGGCCAGCCAAAAGTAGTAATCTTTACTACGCCTACTTGCAGTTTTTGTAATAATGCTAAAAGATACTTCCGGGAAAAGAATATTCGGTTTACAGAGGTTGATGTTGCAAGAGATCAAAAAGCCGCACAAGATATGTTAAGAAGAACCGGACAAATGGGAGTTCCGGTTATTCTTATTAACAACAAACCTATAGTTGGATTTGACTTGCCGAAAATAAATTCAATGTTAAATATTAGATAAGGAGTTAAAATGAAAATTAAACCGTTGGATGATCGTTTATTAGTTGAACCGATAGAAGAAGAATCAAAAACTGCATCCGGGTTATACATACCGGATACTGCTAAAGAGAAACCGCGTATCGGTAAAGTTATTGCTGTTGGTACCGATGAAGACTTAAAAGAAAAAGTCAAAGAAGGCGATAGAATACTCTTTGCAAAGTACGGCGGTGAAGAAGTAGAAACAAATGGCAGCAGTTTCAAAATTATACAGCGCTCTGATGTACTTGCTGTTATAGAAGACTAATTAAGTTTATAGCTGTCCTGAATTTCCATTGTAGAATTCCGAGTTAAATACTCCTCCGTTATAGATTCTGCAAAAACGATATCAATTTAATTTGGGACAGCTTATTTAAAATATTCATTTTTAGTTTTCTTAAACGGTATCATTAAGTACCCGTTAGCCATTAGTCTGCCAACCGTGTATGCAAGTATCGCAACGACTACACCAATTAAATTTAAGAACTTAATTCCCAGCGTTAATACAACAATAATTCCTATTACTTCTATAATAGTAGCATACGTAATTGGATTTGTATTTCTCTTGCTTACCAACAGTGCCCTCTGAAAATTGATGAGAACTGTAGTAGCCGGAAAGATAGTGTAGAGCATAAAAGGAAGTTTGGCAAAATCTGCAAGCTCTGTTGAAAGTCCGGATACTTTCAACAGCCAAATATTACTCATAGGCGTAAAAGAGATAAGCCCCAGGCCGGCAACAACTCCAACAGTCATATAAGCAGCAAAATTTTTCAGCGAGTTAAAATCATCCTTATTTTTCATCAAGGTAACACCAACTTCCTGGAACGATAAACCGAATGCTCTGAAAATAAACACAAGTGAATTTAATACCGGGAGAACAGCCAATGATTCCAGAGCCATTCTGCTCTGCCCAAGAAAAAATGTAACGATGGGATGAATGCCTAATGAGATAAACGAGGTGAGCACAAGCGGATAATAGAATTTAATAATTTCGTTGTAAGAAATTTTTTTACCTTCTTCTTTATCACTTTTAATCTTATCTACAATTTTCACTGCCATAAACCGTGTTGCAATTGCTTCCGCAACAACCCCGGCTGATAGAGCTGCGGCACCGACAACTACGCCATGGCTGTCTGAAAAGGTGAATAGAACAAATGCCGTAAGAGACATAGCAGATAATCTTATTACTGTTCCGTAAGCAACACGCCTCGTTAAATTATTTCTGATCATCACTCCCTGGTAAAATCTTCTGTAACCGATTGACGGAGCCCAGGGAATAAGTATTGCAACAGCAACATGTGTTAAGTGCGCTACCCTCATTGGTAAATTAAGAAGTTTAACAAATATGAATTGATAAACCGGGTCCAGAATTAATAAAGTCATTAGTAGAACTAAAACAAGATTAATCGCGTAAACAAATTTTCTAAGTTTAATAAACGAGAATTTATCTTCGACTAATGCAATGGAGGCACTCATCATCATAATCACCGGTGATTCCACGATCAATGCAATCGAAAACGCAACGCCGTATGCAGCAAGGTTATATTCCGGCGCCGGCATTCGTGCAATAAGTGCGGTTAGAAACGGATTTTCGGCAGACATCATAAGCCATGTAGCTAACAGCGGTAACCAGAACTTTAAAATCTTTGAATAGGTAAGTTTTGCTTCCATCTATATTATGCTTTGGGGATCTATATCTATTATAACTTTAACATCCTTAAATTTTGTTTTCTGGTTGAATTCAACAAATGAATTTAAAATTGCATTTCTTAAAAGTCTGCCGGAGGGATCAATCTTTCTGCTGCTTTTAATTAAAATATGAAACCGATACTGACCTTTTATTTTATAGATAATAGCTTCTGTTGGAGGGGTAATTTTTAATCCCTTACGATGTTTCTCTAAATAACCGCCCAATTCTTTTATGGCAGCACGCGCCCTCTCTTCTTTTTCATCCTTAACCTCAATCAAGCCAATTCTTGTAAATGGTGGATATTCGCCTTGTTCGCGGAGAGCAATTTCTTTTTGATAGAAACCGTTATAGTCATTCTCCAAAACTTTCTGAAGTACAAAATTCCGCGCATTCTGAGTTTGAATTATTACCTCGCCTTCCTTTTCGCTTCTGCCCGATCTACCCGATACCTGGGTTAATAATTGAAATGTTCTTTCGTCTGCACGGAAATCGGGAATCCATAAAGACGTTTCCGCAGATATAACACCAACCAAAGTTACATTCGAAAAATCCAAACCTTTAGAGACCATCTGTGTGCCTACAAGAATATTGATCTCGCCTTTTCTAAAACTATTCAGAATCTCGCCCAGTTTCCCTTTTTTGTTTATTGAATCGGAATCGACGCGTTCTATTTTGGCATGAGAGAAATAAAAATCGAGTTCGTCTTCTACACGCTGGGTACCGGTGCCAAAAAATTTCAGTGCTATAGAACCGCAAATGGGGCATGCTTTCGGTACATGTTTTACTATTCCGCAGTAATGACATTGTAAAATATTCTTGTTAAGATGATGCACCATCGGTACCGAACAATCCTCGCAAGTTATTACTTCACCGCAATCGTTACAGAAAACCTGGGTAGCAAATCCTCTTCTATTCTGAAGTACAATAACGCTTTCCTTTTTTTGCAGTCTTTCATTAATGGCGTCCAGCAATGTTTTTGAAAAGACGCTTTCCATTCTCTTCTTCTTCTTTTCAACCGTAATATCAACAAGTTCAATCCTCGGCAGTTTAGCATTATCAATTCTATCCGGCAGTTCAAGCAAAACATGTTTACCGCTACTGGCATTGTACATACTTTCAATCGATGGTGTAGCAGAGCCGAGAATTACCGGGCAGTTACTAAATTTTGCTCGTACGATTGCTGCATCACGTGCATGATATTTAGGAACTATCTCTTGCTGTTTGTAACTTTGATCATGCTCTTCATCTACAACTATCAAACCTATATTTTGCAATGGTGCGAACAGTGCAGACCGCGGTCCAATAATTACATTGTACTTCCCGGCAATAATTCCGCGCCATGTATCGTAACGTTCGCCCAAAGACATTCTGCTGTGGAAAACTGCTGTTTTATCACCAAAGTAATTATAGAACCGCGAAGTTATCTGCGGTGTGAGAGAAATTTCCGGGACAAGGATTATCACATTTTTTTCTTTTTCAACGGTTAATTTTGCCAGCTCGATATAGACCTGGGTTTTGCCGCTTCCGGTAACACCGTGAAGAAGGAACGATTCAAATTTTCGTTCTCTGATACAATCACTAACTCTATTAACGATCGTTCTCTGCTGTTCGGTCAGATTAATTTTTTTTGAGTCTTCTTTATATGTTTCAATGAAAACTCTTTCTATTTCCTTATCAATAATTTTAACCAATCCCTTTTTAGCAAGACTATTAACCGCTGAATTACTTGTTTTAGTTCTATCCAACATTTCGCTGAGGGCAACATCTTCTTTCTGCGAAAGCAATTCAAGCAGAATAACCAGCTGCTTCGGAGATTTTTTTTCTATTTCAGGTATTACCTGATATATCTCATCTACTGATTTGTTGAGGGCAACATATTTTAGTGTTTTTACTTTTACCTTTGCACTCCCAACTTCACTTATTACTGTAATTGCACCTACCTTTTCGAGTGTCCGTAATGTTGAATAAATATTCTTTGACTTAATTTCCTTTTGTAAATGTGATATTGTTACTACCTCTTTTTGGGAAAGTGCCGCCAGTAGTTTCGCTTTCAAGGACGATTTCTTTTTTTCTTTATCTAAAAGCTGCAGACAGAATTCCGGATCGGAGACAATCTTTTTTTTCGATTCAATATCCGAACCGTATGGAACAGAATTTTTTAACGCTTCACCGAGTGAGCTTAAGTAATACTCGGAAACCCATTCATAAAATTTTAATGATGTTTGATTGAATATCGGTCTTTCATCAAGAACATCTTTAACCGGTTTGATCTTTCCTTTCAGGTCGGTGGTTGGAGATGTACCAACAACAAAGCCGGTCAATATTCTTTTTCCGAAAGGGACTACAACACGCACACCAACCATTACTGTTTCTTCTAATTCATCCGGGATTGAATATGTGAATGAATTTCTGAATGGTAATGGAAATACAACCTGGCAATACATTATTCTATACCGTTAAATCGTAAATTTATTTTTCTATTGTGAGTGATCGCTCAAACAAATATATCAATAAGGAATTTCTTTTCATTGCATAAAATGGACTTAAGGTTTATTTTTACATCCCAGATTAATAGGAGGAGTAAAAATGCTTCGTAAATTCTTTTTTGTTACAGTTTTAATTCTATTCGCAGTTACTTTAACTAATGCCGAAGAAGAAAAGTACGGTAAAGAAATAACATTGAAAGACAAAACATCAGTGACTTCGATACTAACTACCCCGGAAAAATTTGACGGTAAACAAGTTCTTATTGAAGGAAAAATTTTGGAGGTTTGTCAGGGTATGGGCTGCTGGATAGAAGTTGCCGGTGAAAATGAGAACGAAAAAATAAAAGTTAAAGTTGAAGACGGTGTGATTGTTTTCCCAAAAGACGCTAAAGGTAAAACCGCTTTGGTTGAAGGTGTTGTTGCTGAAGTAAAAGCCGAAGAATGTGAAAGCGGCCACGAAGGTGAGCACAAGGAAAAAGAAGAAGGCGGATGCTGTTCAAGTTCTGCAAAAGCAAAGGTTTACCAGATTGAAGGTTTAGGTGCAGTAATCAAATAAAACAGATCTGATTAAGGTTATCTCAAAAAAAGCTCCGGTTATTCAATATTTTTGAGATAACCTTTTTCTTTTCTTGAACTTCATAATAATTCTTTCCTATGTTAGCACATAATGTGATGTCAATCCGTCTAATTTTTCGCTTTTCAAATTTAATTTCTAATAAATTGAGGGGACTTATGAAAATAAGATCAATCCTAATTTTTCTCTTTATATCATTAGTTTTAATTAAGCCGGTTACTGCTCAAAAAAACGATGATATAAACATTCCTTATCAAAAGTTCGTACTTAATAACGGACTTACGTTAATCGTTCATGAAGATCACAAGGCACCGATCGTTGCTGTAAACGTTTGGTACCATGTAGGATCAAAAAATGAAAAACCGGGCAAGACCGGCTTTGCACATCTGTTCGAACATCTAATGTTCAACGGCAGCGAGAATTATAATGATGATTACTTCAAAGTATTGGAACGCGTCGGTTCTACTGACCTAAACGGAACAACCAATAACGATAGGACCAACTATTTCCAGAACGTGCCGACATCCGCACTTGATCTTGTTCTCTGGATGGAATCCGACCGGATGGGTCATCTCATTGGAGCAATAACACAAGAAAAATTAGATGAGCAACGCGGCGTTGTTCAAAACGAAAAACGCCAGGGTGAAAATGAACCGTATGCAATTTCAGAAGAATTGATTTACTCCAATTGTTATCCTAAAGGACATCCTTATTCATGGACAGTTATCGGTTCGATGGAAGATTTAAATGCAGCCTCACTAAACGATGTTCACGAATGGTTCAAAACTTATTACGGAGCGGCGAATGCAGTAGTTGTTGTTGCCGGCGATGTAACAGTTGAAGAAGCAAAAAATAAAGTTGAAAAATATTTCGGAGATATACCCTCGGGCCCGCCATTGAGTGTAATTGAAACCAATGTTGCTAAAATGACCGGCAGTAAAAGAGTGATTGCGCAAGACCGCGTTCCTCAATCGAGAATTTACAAAGTTTGGAATATCCCACAGTGGGGAAGTAAAGAATTAGCCCACTTAGATTTATTAAGCGACATTCTTTCACAAGGTAAAACTTCACGCTTTTACAAAAGATTGGTTTATGAGGACCAAATTGCGACAAGAGTCGCCGCATATTATTCCGGCGGTGAAATCGGCAGCCAATTCTATATCGAAGCCGATGCAAAGCCCGGTGTTGAACTTTCTAAAGTAGAAAGTGCAATTGAAGAAGAGCTCGCAAAAATTTTAAAAAGCGGCCCAACTGAAACAGAGTTGAAGCGAGTTAAAACACAATATGTTGCAAACTTTGTAAGAGGTATTGAACGGATTGGCGGGTTCGGGGGTAAGTCTGATATATTAGCGCAGAGCCAGGTTTATGGAAACTCACCAGATCATTATAAAACATATTTAGGATATATTAACTCGGCTAGTTTATCAGACATAAAAACTGCAGCTAACAAATGGTTGACCGATGGTGTCTTCAATTTGGAAATTCATCCTTTCCCGGATTACACAACAACAGAAAGCAAAGCGGATAGAACAAAGTTGCCTGAAACCGGTACACCGCCGGCAGCAAAATTCCCTAAAGTTGAAAAGGCGGAATTATCTAATGGACTAAAAGTATTGCTCGCCGAAAGAAAAACAATCCCGGTCGTAAATTTCAATTTGATGTTCGACGGCGGTTTTGCTTCCGATCAGTTTGGAACACCGGGTACAGCAAGTTTGGCAATGTCAATGCTCGACGAAGGGACAAAATCAAAAGACGCTTTGCAACTAAGTGAAGAATTATTGCTGCTCGGTGCACAGTTATTTACCGGCGCTAACCTTGATCTAAATACAATTAACTTATCGGCTCTTAAATCAAACTTAGATCCCTCTCTAAAATTAATGGCAGATGTAATACTTAATCCTTCGTTTCCACAAAAAGAATTAGACAGATTAAAAAAAGAAAAGATTGTACAGATTAAACAAGAGAAAGCATCACCGATACAAATGGGGCTACGCGTTCTGCCACAATTTATTTACGGCAAAGACCATGCTTACGGATTACCTTTCAGCGGTTCCGGTTACGAAGATGGAGTTATGAAAATTACCCGTGACGACCTTGTAAAATTCCACAGCACCTGGTTAAAACCCAATAATGCTACACTTGTAGTTGTTGGCGATATAACAATGAACGAATTAAAACCAAAACTCGAAAAGTTATTCGTCGGTTGGAAACCCGGAGATGTACCGAAGAAAAATATCGGCGAGGTAAAACCGGTAGATAAACCGATTATTTATTTTATGGACCGTCCCGGTTCCCAGTCATCGATTATCTTTGCCGGTCAGCCGGCACCACCCTTTGCAGACAAAGATAATATTGCAATCGAAACGTTCAATGATATTCTCGGCGGTGCATTTACTTCACGTATTAACATGAATTTGCGTGAAGATAAACATTGGTCGTATGGTTCGGGTAGTTTTGTAATTGGTGCTCGTGCACAGCGTCCCTATATTTATTTCGGACTGGTTCAAACCGATAAAACAAAAGAATCGATTTTAGAAATGATTAAAGAGATCAACGGTTTTGTTGGAGATAAACCGGCAACGGAAGAAGAACTTCAAAGAGTGAAGTCACAAAACACTCTTTCGCTGCCCGGCGGATGGGAAACAAACGGTGCTGTGCTCGGTGCAATTGCTACTGTTGTCCGCTACGGTTTACCCGATGATTACAACGACACATATGCATCAAAAATTAACGAGCTGAATCTTGAAAAATTAAACAGCACAGCAAAAAGAGTGATTTTGCCAAACAATTTATTCTGGGTGGTTGTTGGCGATGGTTCAAAGATTCGTTCTTCTTTACAAGAGATTGGTTATGAAATCATAAATATTGATGGTGATGGTAAGGTAATTGAGTAGCTTATTCTTTCTTACCGATAATGTTATCAATTAAATGTAAAGATTGATTTAAGAATATAGAACATGGATTTTGGATTTAATAATCTAAAATCCGTGTTCTTAAATCATTCTCCGGGCACACTCACAATAAAAGACTTAATCGCTTATTTTAATCCGCCAGAGGCGGACAAGGGTTAAATTCCCGTCTCCTCGCCTCGATTCGACAAGTCTCAACGAGTCGAAGTGGGTTGCGGCGAGGAGATTCATTTTCTCAAAGTTGCTTATCAAAGATTGATTTTTTTCATTTCTGAAAATGAAATTGGATAAATAGGCAAATATTCATCCGGATTATTGGCAAAGTTTTTGACTTGATTGAGGCGCAATTGTACAATTTAAAACTTAATGGAGCTTCATATCATGAAAATTACTGATGAATGCATTAATTGCTCTGCTTGCATTGACGAATGCGAGCATAATGCAATATACAACGCCGGTGAAGGATATACTGTTAACGGTGAAAACCGTTCGGCACTTTCTGAAGATTACACATTTATCGTTCCCGAGTTGTGCGATAGCTGCAAATCTTGCGTAGAAGTATGCGCGGTTGGTGCAATCGTTGAAGAATAATTAGTTCAATGTGTGTTTATTTAACCCCGACTTTTGTAAGCCGGGGTTTTTTGTTTTAAACTAATTTATAGAATTGATGTATGGTGTGATCTTTGAAACCAAATGTTGTTTAGGAACAGCCCCGATTACCGCATCGACCAATTTCCCGTTTTTGAATATGCCAAGTGTAGGAATACTCATTATTCCGTATTGAGAAGCTACCCCGTAGTTTTCATCGGTATTTACTTTAACAACTTTTAATTTGCCGGCCATGTCATTTGCAATTTCTTCAACAACCGGTGCTACCATTCTGCACGGTCCGCACCACGGTGCCCAAAAATCTACCAATACCGGGAGCTCGGATTGTAAAACTTCTGTTTGAAAATTGAAATCGGTTCCTTCGGTTATATTTTTCATTACTATCTCCTTTTTATAGATTCTGTGAACAATATGATGCAGAAAACATCGCGAAGGATTCAAAAAAATTCGTATTAATTAAAAACACAGCAGCGTTAATCTGCAATAATTTCATGCATTTAATATTCTCAACACCTCTTCATGAAGCGACCCGGCAGTTGCAACAATACTATTTCCCTTCATCGGATCGTTTCCATAATAATCAGTAATTTTTCCGCCGGCACCATTAACGATTGGGATAAGTGCCGCAAGGTCCCACTTATTCATAATCGGGTCGATCATGATATCTGCAAAGCCGCTTGCAAGAAGCGTATAACCGTAACAATCGCCCCACATCCTGAAAAGTTTGACCTTATGAATCAGCTCTTCAAAATTCTGCAAGCTTCGGTATTTTTCAAAGTTGATTAGATCGGTTGTAAGTAAAACCGCGGAGGAAAGATCGCCGCATTGCCGCACATTTATTTTCTTCTGATTTAATTCTGTTACGGAGTTATCACCGATAATAAATTCATTTAAGATTGGCTGATTAATAACGCCGAGAATCGGTTGATTATTTTTCAGTAATGCGATCATAGTCCCGAAAGTAGTAGCACCGCAAATAAAACTTTTAGTCCCGTCGATCGGGTCAAGAATCCATTTGTATTCTGCGTCCGCGTTATATTCGCCGAACTCTTCGCCTAAAATCCCGTGATCTGGAAATTCTTTCATTATCATTTCTCGCATAATTTCTTCTGCTCTTTTATCTGCAATAGTAACCGGGGATTCGTCCGTTTTTGTTTCAATACCGATTTCGGTTTTAAAATACTGTTTGATAATTTTTCCGCTTTCAAAAGCAAGTTGTTTACAGAATTCTTTAGTCTCTTTCATTTATTCCACACACCTTAAGCTAATTTATAAATATCTAAAGGATTAATACGCCCTTTCAATTGAACAGAGCCGATATGTACGGGTTGAATTCGGTAATCGTAAATATTTTCAAGAACTTCTTTTGAAACTAACAACTGCGAACCATATTGTTTGTTTAATTCTTCTATGCGTGAAGCAAGAATAACAGTATTACCGGAAATAGAATATTGTTTGCGGATATCGGTTCCAACATTCCCGGCAACAATATCGCCGGCATGGAGACCAATTCCAATTTGTGTTTTAGGGATTAAACCGCTGGAACTTTTTTCATTTACCATCTTAACAATTTCCAAAGCAGCACGTACGGCATTTAAACAATCGTTCCCTTTCGATATCGGCGCACCGAAAGTTGCCATGTATCCATCGCCTAAAAACTGGTTTATAATACCGTTGTTCTTTGTAATAATTTCAATCATAAAAGAGAATACTTCATTTTGGTATTTGATTATTTCTTCCGGCTCTTTATACTCGGCAAATTGCGTAAATCCCCGTATATCTAAAAACATTACACAAACAAATTTTCTTTTACTTCTCAATTCGCCGCTGTTAGTAACAAGTTCATCAACAATTTCTCTTGATACTTGTTGATCGAATAAATTAACAACCCTATTGCGCTCCAGCAATGTTATGTGAGTGTTGATGATCCTATTTCTTAGTTGATTAGCAACATAACCGGCAACCAGTCCGCTTATCATTAACATCAAACATCTTGAATGATAGATAAACGAACTACCATACAAATCAGCCGTGGCATTATTAGAGTTAGTCTCAACAAATACAAAAATTAAAACCAAATATTCTATTGCTGCCGTAAATCCGCAGACTGCCGAGATATAAAAATCCAGACTTAGAGTTGATAAGATAATAATAACAAAATAAAACCAAACTGCCGGCGTGGATAAAAGAAGCGGTGTATTTATATAAAATGAATAAATGTAAAGTATTAAGGTTGGTATGCTGATCTCAAAAATTATCCACAAGTAACGCATCAATTGTCTTCGGAATTTATTCGACATTATCCGCTTCAATGATTGTTTAAGCATCATCCTATTCATTATGTATTCGCGTAAAGCAAGTATTAGAAGGATGGCTATCGAAATGTAAGCTGGGATAAGACCCGGTACTACTTCAAGGTATTTTTCTTTGAATAGACTAATAAAAATTATTACGGCAGTGACAAGACAAAGTGAAATCAGCCCTAATAATTTAGCTCTTTTCCGCTCACTGGTAATTATCTCCTGGGTTAATTGTTCATCGAGATAGCTTTGTTCTTCTACGTTGAGCGAAAGAGCTATTTTCTTCATCTGCAAATTTTATTTTAATGAAAAAACACTACTGTCCCAAACTTTATTGACACGCTAAAAAGTCTTGTAGGATCGGTTATTTTCAGAATATTTATGCGTTCTACAAATTGAACCGAAGTATCGTTTACATTGCCATAACTACAAATTATTATTTGAATTAACCAGATTGATAGAGAAAAATTTGGGACACCTATGTGAAAAATAGTCGAATTACTATTCTTTAACAAAACTTCTTATTTTTGAACCGGAGTGTAAAATGATTCTTATAAAATGAACCTACTACCGGCCACAGACAAAAATATTATCAAAGCTGCAGAAATTATAAAGAGCGGCGGACTTGTTGCGTTTCCGACAGAAACTGTTTACGGATTGGGCGCAGACGGTTTGAATCCTATTGCAGTAGCAAAAATATTTGATATTAAAAAACGTCCGACCTTTAACCCACTCATTTTACACATTTCAAACAAAAATGAATTACGCGTTTTCACTAATTACAACGATAAACGCATTGATAATCTTATTGAGAGATTCTGGCCCGGACCTTTAACATTGGTTCTTCCTAAAAAGGAAATTGTACCGGACATTGTCACCTCCGGCAATGATACTGTTGCTGTCCGCATGCCAAATCACAAAGTTGCGCTTGAGCTTATTGCTAAATCTGAAACACCTATAGCTGCGCCGAGTGCGAATCGTTTCGGACACCTTAGCCCTACCGAAGCGGAACATGTAAAAAAAAGTTTAGGCAGCAAGGTTGATTTAATTCTCGACGGCGGTAAATGCAAAGTAGGAGTTGAATCAACCATATTGCTTTACAAAGATGAAAAATTTTCCTTACTGAGACCCGGCGGACTTTCCAAAGAGGAGATTGAAAAGGTTATCGGGAAAATTGATATTGTATTCACTACCACAAATAAACCGTTGGCACCCGGGCAATTACTTTACCATTACTCACCCGAGATACCTCTCCATTTTTTATCGGAAAAAACTATAAGATTAAATTCAGGTAAAAAAATTGGGGCACTCTTTTTTAACAAAAAAACTGCTGGGGAAAATTTCTATTCACAAAAAATACTATCGCCATCCGGTGATATGAAAGAAGCTGCCGCTAATTTATTCCGTTACTTGCATGAATTTGAAAATGAAAACGTTGACATTATCCTGGTCGAGCCGGTTAAAGAAGAGGGATTGGGAATGGCTATAATGGATCGATTGAAAAGGGCTGCAAAAAAATATTAAATGGAATAAAATGATTTATGTCCCTATTAATAATAATTGTTATACTTCAGTATATTTTTTTATATTGAATTGCAAATTCAACCAAGTGTAAATGAATTCAAAATTATACGATACAAAACCCGTTACCGATTTCGTCGGTAATATGAATAACATTCAAGATCTTAGCGCCGATTCCAAATTCCTATTAAACACACTTAATTCTATTAACGAGGCAATCTCTATAACCGACCTAACCGGCGTAGTTGTATATGTTAACCGTGCTTTTCTGCAAACTTACGGGTATGAATACTCGGAGTTGATAGGCAAGTCAATCGAAATTGTAAGTGCGGACGATAACGATGAGCTTCAAAAAAATATTCGTCAATCGACTATCAAGGAAAGCTGGCAAGGCAGACTGATTAACAAAAGAAAGGACGGATCATTTTTCCCTATCGAGTTAAGTTGTTCACAAATTCGTAACGACGACGATGAGCTTGTTGGTCTCCTTGGCATTGCACGGGATATAACTGATCAGGTAATTGCAGAAGAAAAACTGCTTGAAGCAAAAAGCAAATACCATTCCCTCTTCAAAGAATTAAAAGATGCTGTATATGAAAGCACACCGGAAGGTAAATTTGTTGAGTTAAACCCGGCCGGCATGGAATTGTTCGGTATCAATTCTCTTGAAGAATTAATGAATATCGACATAGCAAAAGAAATGTATTTGCATTCCGGGGAAAGGGAGAACTTCAAAAAAGTGTTGGAAGAGAACGGCTTTGTTAAAAATTACCAGATCGATATAAGAAAAAGAACGGGTGATGTAATTACTGTTTTAGAAACTTCGCTTGCAATTAAGAACCAGGAAGGCAAAACAATCGCCTACCGCGGAATCTTAAGGGATATTACCGAGTTAAAAAAGAACGAAGCGAAGATGAAACAGATGTTGGAGAAGATACGATATGTAAATGAGGCGTTAACAAAATCTGAGGAAAAACTACGGATCACCAATGGTGCCAAAGACCGGCTTTTTTCTATAATTGCTCACGATCTTCGCAGCCCGTTTAACTCGCTCTTAAATTTTTCCGAGTTCCTGGTTGAGGATATCGATAATCTAGAAAAGGATGAGATAAGACTTTTCTCCGAAAAGATCCACGAAGCTGCAAAATCTGTTTTTGCTTTGCTCGAAAATCTATTACAATGGTCACGGCTTCAATCCGGCAAAATTCCTTTCGAACCGGCATCATTCAATATGCATTATAAAATAAACCAGGCTATAAAACTTCTCAGTAACAACGCAGCAAATAAAAAAATTAACGTGATTAATGATACTAATCCTTCAAGCATAGTTTTTGCAGATGAGGATATGTTATTCATTATTATTGAAAATTTGCTTACCAATGCAATCAAATTCACAAGAGAAAATGGAATTATAATTTTTAAATCCTCTATTTGTGATAACCTGATTGAATTTTCAATCAACGATAACGGTGTAGGAATTGCCGAAGAAGATATCCCGAAACTTTTCAGGTTAGATACACATCACACAACTTACGGCACTAACGAAGAAAAAGGGACCGGGCTCGGTTTAGTTATTTGTAAAGAGATGATAGAACGGAACAAGGGTAAGATTTCCGTTGCCAGCAGACCAAATGAGGGAACAACCTTTACTTTTACGCTTCCGAAAGCTTAAACTATTTTTTATCTTCAACTGCTTCGGGTCTTAATTCGCTAATTGCATGTTTAATGAAATTCGGAAGGACTGTTTTTTGTGTTAACATAATGCCGTTCGGGTTATTTAGTAGATCAAGCATTTCATAGTACTTTTTCTCGCCATATTTACCAACAACTTGTTCTTTTCTTTCAGGTTTACGAAAGTGGTAATACATACTTGCCCCATCTGCCTCGGGATGAAATTGTGTTCCTACAAATTCATTATTAATTCTAACAGCCATAACCGCACGTTCAAAAGGAACATGTAGGCGTTCTTTTTCAATGCATATTATTTGCGCGCCGAGTTCTTCAAACACTTTTTGATCCGGCTGTACAACTTGCCAATCCCTGAAATCAGCACCGTAAAATGGATCGGGCAGTTGTTTAAGAAGCGGATCAGAATTTCCGGCTTCGGTTTTGTGAACCGGCATAACGCCAAATGATTTTGAATTTCTTTTGATCACTTTACCAAATTTGAAATAACGGGTCATAATCTGAAATGAATGGCAAATAAAAAAAACATATTTCTTCGTTTCGTTATTTTGATTGTGCGACCAGATCCTATCCATCAAATTAAAATATTTCGATTCCCATTCCGTACTTTCTCCTTCCCACGGACTGCCCGGTCCACCGGAGGAAATGTAAATATCAAAATTCCCGTCTGCTATATCACCGTTTAAGCGCGTTTCAAATTGTTTGTACTCGACCGAAATATTCGGATAATGACAGTCGATCTCATTCAAGATATCTTTAATACATCTAATACCCTGGTTTTCTTCGCCGTTATAAAGATCTATTATTGCTACGTTAATTTTATTGTTCATTAGATCATTAATCCTTTACCAAAATATACATATTATCTTAAATTTATTTTGGGGAGTAAAATTACTACTTGGAATTTTGGAATAAGATTGACCATTTTTGAGTAGTCAAATTTCTACTAATCATGAGGTTTCAAATGTCCAAGGAATTAATTCTACAAAAGATAGACCAGGCAGCAAAAATTCTAAACGAAAAAGATATAGATATGTGGATGACTTTCGTCCGCGAAACCGGCAATATTAAAGACCCCATGATGGATATGCTTGTTGGTACTACTGCAACGTGGCAATCGGCATTTATAATTACGAAGACCGGTGATACACACGCAATTATCGGTTCACTTGAATATGAAAATATGAAAGCCGTGGGTACATACAAAAATATCCATCCATACCTTAAGTCGATCAAAGAAAAATTTCTTGATATTATCAACACAATCAAACCAAATAAGATAGCAATTAATTACTCGCGTAATTCCAGTCTGGCAGACGGAATAACTTACGGATTATATCTTGAGCTTCTTGATCATTTCAACGGAACGGATTACGCTTCAAAATTGATTTCTTCGGAGGAGATAGTTGCGGCACTACGTGGTAGAAAATCGAAAGCCGAAATTGATATCATGAAAGAAGCAATTGTAGAAACATTAAAGATATTTGATGAAGTAACTAAATTCTTGAAGCCCGGAATTACCGAAAAACAAGTTGCGGATTTTGTTCAGGATATTACCGAGAAAAGAGGATTCGGTTTGGCGTGGGATAAAGAGTACTGCCCTTCGGTATTCAGCGGACCAAACACTGCCGGCGCTCACTCCGGTCCAACCGATAGAGTGATTGAACAAGGACATGTAATCAACATGGATTTTGGTATCAGGTACAAAGGATACTGTTCCGATCTGCAAAGAACATGGTACGTGTTAAGACCTCATGAAGATAAAGCACCGGCAGAAGTGCAAAAAGGGTTTGATGTGATCAAGGATTCAATAACGCGTGCGGCAAATGCAATGAAGCCCGGCAAAAAAGGTTGGGAGATAGACGAGGTATCGCGCAATTACATCCAGGTAAGCGGTTACGAAGAATTTCCACACGGCTTGGGTCATCAAGTTGGTAGACTTTGCCACGATGGCGGCTGCCTGATGGGACCGAAATGGGAGCGCTACGCCAACTTACCATATATGGAACTGGAAGAATCAAACGTATTCACTATCGAACCTCGATTAACAATTGAGAATTATGGCATAGCAACTATCGAAGAAATGGTTGTTGTGACTAAAAATGGTATTGAATGGCTTTCGGAAAGACAAAAGGATATTTATTTGGTGAGATAAAAAGTCGAATGATAATTTAATGGAAAGCGGATGACACAGATTAAGCAGATCAAAACGGATTAGAAAATTTCTAAGATTAATTGCAGCAGACTTGCTTAATGCTAGCAAGTCTGCTTAATCTGTAATTTTATTCTTTTTCTATCTTAAAATATTTGTACCCTACCCCATCAATTTTAACTTTCAACTTCCCACTTTTCACTTTCAGCTTTGCGCCGGTAATCAAATCTTCGACTGAATTAGCTTTATAAACCCCGGGCAGAGATAATTCAATCATCTGATCATTTGTATTTTTGTTCAGCACAACTAAAATTCTTTCATTCATATCGGAACGGATGAACGCATAAATATTTTCATTGGCAAGAAGTGTATAAAAATCTCCGTAACGTAAAGCCGGGTGATTCTTTCGGGCATTTACAATTTTCCCAACATCATCCAACATTTTTCTTTCGTAAACATTCAGTTCGTCACCAAATCGCATCATTCTTCTGTTGTCCGGATCGGATGCACCGGTCATTCCAAACTCGCTTCCGTAATAGATTACCGGCAGACCGGGCACCGCATGCATGTACGCATAATAAAGTTTTGCTTTGTCGTAATTCTTCGGGTCATCAACTTTTGGCGGATTATTCCAACCTTCTTCAGTAGCACTCCATTGTGTTACTGCAAGATCGCCATCTGCAAATGCCATGAAGCGGTTTTTATCGTGACTGTCCATTACATTTCCCATCAAATTATTTTCGCCGTAAACGAGGAATGATTTTTTTATCTCGGCATCAAGTACAGAAAAAGAAATTTTTTCATCAAGGAATGTTGGAAGCGCAACATCATAAACATTAAAGTTGAACTGTGCGCTCAACTGCCCGTTGTTCACATAAGAGTTGATCAATTCATAGCTGCCAAACGTCTCGCCTATCTGGTAAACTTTTTTATTGTTCGGAATTTCAATTTCTGTTTTCAGCCGTTTTGTCAGCGAGCGCCAAAATTCATTTGCTATGTGTTTAACAGCATCTTGCCTAAATCCATCTGCACCGGTTTCTTTCAACCACCAGACAGCATTTTCTGACATAAAATCAATTGTCTCTTGTGAACCAACATAATTAAACTTTGGTAAGTAGGGTTCGAACCACGTGGTTAATCTTTGCTCGTCCCACAGACGTAAATTCCGTCTTCCATCGGGCAGCATAAGATTACCGATCCAATCCGGGTGTTCTTTAACAAGCGGATGCTGCTCGTGTACATGGTTTGCCACAACATCAAGTAAAATTTTTATTCCCTTTTTGTGTGCAGTTTCAACAAGCTCTTTCAACCTTTCCATCGTACCGAATTTTTCTTCCGTATCATTCGAACTAATGGGCCAGTAACCATGATACCCCGAAAACCATCTATGAGGCGCCGGCGATTCTTTGAACGCTTCGTTCGGGTTATCATAAACCGGTGAAATCCAGATAGTGTTGATGCCGAGCGAATCAAAATATCCTTCGTTCAACTTGTTGATGATTCCTTGAAAATCTCCGCCCATGTAATTTGCTTTTGGAGAAAGGGAATCGTGCACGATTGGATTATTCAATGATTTATCCCCGTCGCTGAAGCGGTCGATCATCAAAGAGTAGATTGATGCATCGTTCCATAAAAATGCGTTACCGTTATCTGCCGGTTTACCGTTTTCCAAAAAGACAGATTGAATATTGGAAACTTTGCCATTCTTTGTTACCGCAACTCTAACGAGTTGTTTTGATTCCAACTCGTCTTGATCAAAAGTTAAGATAATTGATTGACCATCAAGGTTTAATTTTCCTACTTCAACTTTTTGATTATCCAACAAAACGATCAGATCATCTTTCTGAAGAGGTTCGGGAAAATCTTCATTTTCATAGATGAAACTAAATTCCGATTTGCCATCAATACTCTTAAACTCATCAGCATGTAAAAATATCTTGCCGCTCTTTGGTTCGGGCACAACAAATACAGAATTAAAATCACCAAATCCGTTTGGTACCTTTTCTGAATTCAGAGGGTCAACAATCTCTTTTCCATCACCAAAGAATTTGTATTGATATCTTCCGGGTTCAAGCGGCACTTCTGTTTCGTAAACACCGTTTCCATCTTCATCTTTCATAGGGAGGTTGCCGCGGTCCCAGCCGTTAAAACTTCCGAAAAGATTTAACACTTTGTAGTTCTGATCCGGCTTGTATGAGAATTTGTATTTCTGTTGTATGCGCGAACGTACCGGTATTGAGTACTTATTTCCTTCATGCTTGAAATCCACTAATGTCATACCGGAAAAGTTCATATCGGGTTTAAAATGAATCATCCCGGTAGATTTATCATAAGTTACTTCCACGTTTTCATTCGGAACAAATTCAAGTTCATAATTTTCAGAGTAGAACATATCATTTATCAGCATCGAGTCTGTGTGACCGGCAATAAGGTTTACCGGTTTGATAATATCCTTTATCGGATCATTATTAGAAGAACAAGCATAAAAAATTATTAGGATTGGGGTAATGAAAAATATTTTTCGGTAAGACATAAATTCTCCGGAAGATTTTTTTAATTGGTAGGAAAATAAAGAAATTATGAAAAAGAAAGAGGTTATCTCAGAAGTAATTGTTCAAACTTGTCAGCTATTTGATGCTACTTTAAAAGTATCATCTTCCTTGTTTGTATAAAATTACCTGATTGAAGTTTATAGAAATAAACCCCACTTGGTAAAGACGTTCCATGGAACGTCTCTACATTAAATTCTACACTATAATTTCCCGGCCGTTGATATTCATTAACAAGCGTTGCAACTTCACTTCCAAGGATGTCATACACTTTTAAAATAACCAACCTCTCCCTATGTCCCTCTCCTTGGTAAGGAGAGGGATTCAAGGGTGAGGTCGGAATAGAATATTCTATCGTAGTACTTGGATTAAATGGATTTGGATAGTTCTGCTTCAGTGTATATTCCGGGGGTATGGTTTCATCTTCTTCCCTATCAGTCGCTAAATCATTGCGCAGAATTATCATACCATGGTCGAAAGTACTAGCATAAATCTTCCCGTCTTTGACATCAATATCTGTGATATAGAATTGACTCTCAAATAAGCTAATTTCTTTCGGACCAAATGGGTTTGATACATCAAATATTTTTAAATAACCGTCACTAAATGCTAAGTAGGCAAATTTCCCTTCTACTTCTATATCTTCCACAAAAGTTGGTGTATCTGAAATGACAACCGGATTGGTTGGATCGGAAACATCAAATATTCTGAGAGAACCTAAATTAGCCACATACAAATAACTTCCTTGAAGAGCTATATCGGTTGGATGAAACCCAGATTGATTTAATCCATCCTCTGAATAATATTCACCGATCTGAAATATGTTTATAGGATCTGTAATATCAAAAATTGTTATCCATCCCCATGCTCCCCAGTGTATAACGCTAGCTTCGCTGAGATACAATAAATTTCCATCAATTAACACCGATGATGGTGTATAATTTACTATCATAGCATTAACTTCAAAAATATTTGAAGGATCTGATATATTGAGTACATGTAATCGATCCTGATCTGAAATTACATAGGCATAATCCCCCTTAACTGCTACCTTAATAACAAATTCATTCATTTCCAAACTCCCGGTTTCCACCGGACTTGATAAATCAGAAATATCTATTACTCGTAACCCCCCTTCTCCATCTGCTAAATACGCATAGTTATTCTGCAAAACCACTTGTTTAGGTGAGCCGGGACTGTTGTAATATCCAATTTGAATCGGCTCGGAAATATTCTGCAAATCAATCACACTTATCCCACCCAATTTGGTTAAAACAAAAGCATAGTTGCCGCGTACAACAACACTTTCACATAGTCCGGGCGTAGGATAAAAATTGATTGGTTGTGGCTGCGATGGATCAACAATGTTCAAAAATCTTAACCCACTTCCATCTTCTCCCGAAGAACTATAGGATGTGGTTCCCTCACTAATTATTAAAGTATTGCCTGATTTTGATAACTGAGAAACATTCCCCGGGGATTTGTAAAGACCAATTTCTAATGGATTCATTGGGTCCGAAATATTAAATACCCTAACTTGACTCCCTTGCCACTTATTCTCATCCCAATAGTCTCCGTTTGTTACGTAGGCGTAATTGTCAAAGACTACTACATCTTCGGCACCACCAACAAAAACAGTTAACTTTATTATAGAAGGATAAAGAGGATTTGTTACATCAAATATTTTTAGACACTCACTGCTTGAAGCAACATAAGAGATTTCCATATAGATAAGAATTACCAAACCTTGTATCAACCGATCCGGCCAATATAGGATTACCTAAATCTGAAATATTTATGATGTGGAATTCAATAAAATAATTATCCATATAGATATAGTCGCCAACTAATGCAATGTAATTTGATTCTTTTGGCAATTCACAAAATCCTAATATCCGCGGGTTAAGTGGATCTGATATATCTATTGTTCTTAATCCCCCTTTCCACTGGCCTTCATCAAATCCGCCTTCTGCTACGAAAAGGGTCTGGTTATTTGAAATTATTTTGTTCACCGGGCCTGATAATTGTAGTTCACCTACCTGAATTGGATTAGAGAGATTACTTACATCAATAATCTTTAGTCCGTTACCTTTTTCAGCTAAATAAACATGGTTACCCGATTTAGCCACATCGTTGATTACACCGTCTGTATTTACTTGACCGAGTAATTGTGGATTAATGGGATCTGATATATCAAGTATTAAAAGTATACCTCCGCTCGCCGTATAAACAATATTATTCTCTACCGCAAAGGCATAAGGAGGACCGGCAGCCCATTTGCCTACAAGAGTTGTATTTCCTTCTTGTGCATAAAGGAAAAAATTAATGAGGATTAGAAGATTAATACAAAAAAACTTTTTCATATTACCTCTCATCAAAGGAAACAGAATCTAACTTATCTGTTTTCTATTGAGGTTATTAGATCAACTATTTGTAGCCGGTATTTTTTTGATTGTATAGCAACATTTTTTGTCATGACTATCACAAGCTACCTTTTAGAACCTTAAACTTGTTTTGCAAAAATTCTTCAAGTTCATCAAGTGAGTTTATATAACGAACATCATTGAATTTGCATAGACAGGCAGCACGTCCATCAGCAAGAGATTGTCCGCCGACAATAATATTTAAGCCGGGAAATTCCGTTTTAAGCAAATCAATCAATTTTACAAGCCGGCATGTATTTATATAAAAATTATTTGATATCCCTACTATTTGAGGTTTTCTCTGCCTAATTAATTCAACCAATTCATTCTGCGGAGTATTCGATCCGAGAAATATCGAGTTCCAGCCATGCACCTCGAAAAGACCGGCAACCATCCTCGCACCAAGCTCGTGAAATTCTTTATTGATACACGTAATGATTACAACTTTACCGGTTTCTTTTTTATCTGCTAATCTAGAAACCGTAAATTCAACAAGAGATTCCGTAATTTTAGTTGCAATATGTTCCCTTGCAACAGAGCATCTCTCCTTTTCCCACAACTGTCCTATTCTGTACATCGACCTTTGAAATAGGTCAATATAAATATCTTTAATACACGTTTTTTCTTCTATAAGGCTATCTACTATCCGGAAGCATTGTTTTTTATCTCCTTCCAGTAATGCGTTCATATAGTGTAAGTAAATTACTTCGGGGACCATTTTTACAAGTTTATAATTCTATAGCTGTCTAACGATTTCTGCAGAAAAAAAATTCCATTAGAAGAAAAATTTTTCAACCTTTGTTATTTATGAGAAGAGCAATACGGTAGGAAGTATAAGCAAAAAACGGCGCCGCAATTACATCTATTGTATAATGGACATGCTGAATAAGCACACAGCCGGCAACAAGCACCGTACAAACTAAGAAAATATATTTCAATTTTTTGCTTGTAGCGGTCAATGAAAACAGAAACATGGTAGAGGTATGACCCGAAAAGAAAAGATCGCGATAGAGGGTTCTACCGCCTCCGAAAAATTCAATGAAAGGATCCTTGAGCGGAATAATCGTAACGGGTGCATCCAAGGGAAGAAAATAAATTGTGATCAGTCTTAACAGTGCAACAAAGGTATAGGATTGTATAGCAAGTAAAAAATTTTCCGGGTGAAATGATAAACTAACTAGTGCAATTACAAGAGCTGCATAAATCAAACCGAAAGTTATCCACGTAACATCAAGGGGATTAAATAATTTCAAGAAAGGATCCGTAAATGAGAACCCGGTGTTTTCTTCATTGCAATCAAGAAATCTTGCAAACCAGGTAAGTACAAAAGCTAATAAAATAAGAGAGAATAAGAATCGGCTGCAAAACGATCTTGTTTGCAGCTTCTCTTGCCAGGCGACTTTTATTTCTTTTATCCTATCTGCCAATGAAAATTTTTATAAAGTTGGGTCGTAAAATATTAACCGGAGTTCGTAAAGACAAATAAATTATAGGAAGATAAAAGACTTCTCTCCCGACTTTGCCGGAATCGAAGTGACATATTAACAAAACTCTCTCTTGCCGGTTCTCTATTAAGAAAGTTTTCCGCCGAGCTTCATAAAAAACCTGATGCATTTATGTCCAAAATCGACCGGTTTAACATACATCATCGGGCAGCCGTAGGTTATTGCATCGATCCCATTCTCTTTGCAGAAGTCTTCCGCTTCTTTTGAATAGCTTCCATCACCAAATGCGCGGTGAAACCAAACTTGTTTAATACCGTTCCCGGCACATTCTTTAACAGCATCTAGAGATTTTTGCGGATGAGTTGTAAGAAAAGCCGCTTCAACTTTTTCGGGTGTTGAAGACAAACTGCGGTAACATTTTTCACCGTTAATTTCATCTGCACTCGGATTGACCTGGTAAACATTATAACCGGCATTTTTGAATTTCTTATAGATTGCGTTACCAACATTTGTCTGCGGATTACGGGATACGCCAACTACCGCAATATTTTTGTGCGATAAAAAGTTTGTGATTTGTTCTGATGTTTTCATTTCTATCTATATGTTTGTTAGAGTTTGCGTGCAACAACTACCGGCGTTTTAATTGTTTCGGTGTAACCGGTCTCTGTTGAAATTTCAATCAGCAAAATATAAATACCAATCCTCAATGCTCTGCCGCTGTCGTCAAGTCCGTCAAACACAATCGAATTATTTGATGCAGAAGCCCTATCATTTGCAAGCGTGCGTACAAGCCGTCCTAAGCTGTCAAAAACTTTTATGCGTACTTGCGATAACTTTTGTGAAATGCTAAAACTGATTATTGTAAAATCCTCAAAGCCATCATTATCCGGCGAAAACGGATTGGGCGAAATTGTTACTTTCGATTCACCAACCGGCTTATCTATAAAAATGGAATTCTCTTTGCCCGGACTTGCACCACTTAAATCAACGGATGTATTCCAATTACTCGATTCTATTCCGCTCAACGACGGGTTAATTCTCTCAAGCGATTTGTTCTTTGTCAATACAATGTTTCTGTTGTGCCAATCGGAAAAATAGACTAACGAATCTAAAGTATTACTCTTGGTATCCTTGATCAAAAGTAAACTGCTTTCATTTGATAAACTTAGAGAGCTGTTAAGTAAAACGAAACTTCCTTCCCCGTTAAGCCAGTTGTAATTATTATAAACTGTTGAATCGTGCGCCAGTACCAAATAACCGTACGGTGCTAATTTGTAATGCGTTGAAGATAGATATATTTTTTTATCGGAACCAAATTGCAAAGTCATCCCGCCGATTTGCAATGTGTCGTTGCAATTGTTGTAGAACTCCACAAATTCAGAGTTGCCGGTTTCCGGATCGAACATAATCTCGTTGATTATTAAGGAACCGGGTTGATATCCAACAACATTTGAATACGAACTATTCAATCCCGGTGTTGCACCAAATTGACTGAGAGAACTTGACCAATTTGTGCTGTCACTCGATGAAGAGGTAAGCAATAATCTTTCAAGAGAAACACCTTTGCCGCCTCCCCATTTTGAGTAATACACAAGACTATCAATAACATTGCCCCGGTTATCAAACAAAATAATTCCATCGGAGGTATTGCTGAGAGAACCGAATTTCACTTGCAGTAATTTGTTCGGTGTGTCGTAAAGATATTTGTTCGTGTCGGGTGTTATTACTGCATATTCGTTGGGCTGCAATATATAATCATCCGCTGTCATCATTACCTTATTAATCGATGGGAATTGATCACTAACCGTCCAGTCTTTTAAATTTATATCCGATTGAGAGTTATTAACAAATTCAATCCACTCGGATTCGTTATCTAATGGGTTGTACATTATCTCGGTAATCAATAACGAATTTCTTTGATGACCTACGCCAAAAACTTTGCTTAAAACATTGTTGGATAATTCTTCGTCCTCATTAAAAATAACTCTGCACAACACATTTAATTGGTCAACAATCTGAGTTGTACTACCGCTATTTACTTCAAGTGAGTCGCCAGAGGCAATGGACAAATTACTTGCGGTTTCAAATAAAGAAGTATCCGTTCCGCTTACAATAAAAAATTGAACTGATAAGTTCACTGCGTTAGACGAACCATAATTAAACAATCTTGCCGATATCGTAACATACTCGCCACTCATAGGATTAATAGGTGAAATGTATATATCATCAATTGCAACATCATATTCTTTGGGAGTTAGACTATTTGTTCTTCCTGGTGTGCTTAGTTCGACATCTTGTGAAGAGCCCCAATTAGTCATTTCTGTTGACGGATCGATGATATTAATTCTCTCTATCGATTTTCCGTTAGCGCCGCCCCAGTTTAATTGATAACGAACAGAATCAATTGTGGTACCGTTCGGATCTTTAATAACTATTCCATCTTCATCGTTATTTAAATTGGCAAATGATGAAATCAAAATTACTGATGGGATGATGTTGTGAAAGTTTACAATCGAAGAATCTTTTGCAGCCACCAATAAACTGTGCGGCATCAACACAGATCGACCAAGTTCTGTTTGCTGGGGAGTTGTTAGTATATCGGATGCAGTCCATTTTTCAAGATCAACTGTGTAATCGGAATCATTATAAAGTTCAAACCATTCCGATTCTCCGTTTACCGGGTTAAACATTATCTCATTAATTTTTACAGTGCCGGGTATATAACCGGGACGTATATTTATTCTGGTTCTGTTATTTGTTGTGTCCTGATCTTCGGGATATTCGATTTCATATTCAAAAGTTCGGGTAGCTGTTAAATTATTAATTAGAAATTCCATTTCAGTAAAATAGACAATCACATCATCTGCCGGACCTAAATTAAAAGTATTTCCTTTAACAAATATTTTTCGATTGTTAATAATTTCATACAACAAAACATTAAAGACAGCACTATATCGACCTTTATTACTTATTGCAGAATTAATTTTCACACTTTCTCCCACAACGGGTTCTCGAGGATTAACCCTTATATTGATTATTGCCACATCATAATCTTTTATAGCAATCGAATTAAGTTTTCCCGGCGTCCCGCCAATTTCTAATGAAGTCCACCATCCTTCCAAATAACCGGACGGGAAAAGAGGATCGCGTCTTTCAAGAGATTTGCCGCCATATCCGCCCCAGCTCGATTCATAATAAACTGAATCGATTGTTCGGTTGAGTGAATCCGCTAAGATTATTTTATCTGCAGAATTACTTAGTGATGGAAATGAAGATATTATAACATTGCTAACACCGGGATGCACGCCGAAGAAATTAGAATCGCGTGCGATCACAAAGTACTCATTCGGCGATAATACCTTATCTTCAGAAAAAACTTTTACACTTGAAGCATCATCTTTAACCCGGTAACCTTTTAAATTAATTATCTTTTGACTACGATTGACTATTTCAATCCACTCGGGTTCCGGTGAAATCGGTGCATACATAATTTCATTAATTACAATATCACCCGGCATTTCGTTGATCTGTGTTGCGTAAACATTCAGCGATGATAAATTGTTGGAAAGATCTTCATCTAAATTAAATTCCACTTCCAGAATAAACCGGTTATTCCCTTGTACCAATTGATCAAAGTTGAATTGCTCTGTTGCTGTTAAACCGGGCATTAGTGCTGTAACCGATTTCCATGACAACAGCTCGTTATCATCGGGAATGTTGTTATTATTCGAATCATAAAAGAATTTAATACGGGCAGTTTGAGCCGGGGAAATCCCGGTGTTGTGCACTTCCGCGTTAAATAGTAATGTATCGCCAACCATTACAAAAATGCCGTCGTATGAAAATGATTTAACAGCAAGGTCATAACTTTTTGGTACAAGAGAGTTTTTCAAACCGGGAGTTGCTCTGCCGCTGTTGATAGATGTACCCCAGTTTGAAGGATTGTTGCTTTCACCATTATGATCTTTCCGTTCTAAAGATTTTCCGCCGGTATTGCCGCCCCATGATGAGCTGTATTTTACGCTGTCTATTGTTTTGTTCGTTCCATCGCGAATGATTACATCATCACCGGTATTTGAAAATGTTGGAAGTGATTTAATAACAAAATCAAAATTGCTTCTATAATAATTAACAATCGTTGAATCTTTACTTATAACTAAAAATCTATCGGCTTCAAATAAATAATCTGATGAAGAAATTGTAACGACCGCAGATTTATCACCAACTTTCCAATTTTTAAGATTGATCACTTTACCGGATTTATTATAAATCTCGATCCATTCCGGTTCATCTCCGTTTGGCGCATACATAATTTCATTAATTATCACCTCATTATAATCGGCGGGTATCTCATTAACGGTAAAACTTATCTCTGCCGAGTTGTTATCGTTGTTTTGATCTTGGCTTGATTCAACAATTGAAATTATACGGTACGTTTCTGATTCGGAAGCATAAATTATAACTTGTAGGTTTACGGTATCATCAGGTGCTAAATCGCTAAAATTATTTTCTTGAATTAACTCGCTCGCTTCGGCTATTCCGTTTTCATCTACATCATGATATGTTTTAACTACAAACTCTCCCGGATTTTCCGAGCCGATATTCTGAACAACAAAATTTACTTTTACACTGTCGTTCTTATAAGGTGTTGTTGGAGTATAATCAACTGCTTCGATTTTTAAATCATAACGAAGCGGTAAAACGGAATTTGATAAACCGGGTGTTGACCCAATTGTAGCTATTGATGATAACCAACTTGTAGAATCAGCCGAACTCACATTTGTATTTTTCCTTTCTAACGATTTACCACCGCTTCCTCCCCATATTGATTTGTAAAACACGGAATCAATAACCCGATCCAATGAATCATATAACACAACATCATCGGATGTATTGTTCAGTGTTGCAAATTCACTTACATGTAAATTCTGTATATCTGTATGTTTTAGCAGAATAGAACTGTCCTTAGCAATAACAAGGTAATCATTTGAGAGAAGCAAAAATGAATCATTGAATATTTTTGTTTTGGTTGTATTATCGGCTATTTGATAACCTTTCAGGTCTATCGTGTTATCTGTGTTGTTGTAAATCTCAACCCACTCCGGTTCTGGCGAATTAGGCGCGTACATAATTTCGTTTATTACTAAGTCGCCGCGCTGCTCGCTAAACACAACACCGGCAACACTCAAATAAGAAGTATTGTTATCTAAAAATTGATCGTTAAGAATTGCGGCGGCAGCAATAATTCTGTTTTCACCTAACACAATTTGAAACGATGTAAACTGAAGAGAGCCAACATCACCTGGGGTCAATTCAAATATTACAATGTTGTCAATTAATTCATCAGGTTCCGGGATAGAATTGCTGTTTGAATCATTGTAAAGTTCAACGCTTATATTTTCAGCGTTCAGTTTACCATTATTTTTTACTTCTACATTTATAATAATCGGTTTTCCAACCTCTGCCGGATTTTGCGGACTTGTTAATGATACTATTGCAACATCATAATCTTTCTGTGTTATAGAATTCTCTAAAGATGGAGTTGCCCTCGAATTACCAATTGACGTTCCCCAATTTGTTGATTGCGTCGAAGAAGCATCAACATCAATACGTTCTAATGACCTTCCGCCGCTGTTTCCACCCCATGACGAGCTATACTTCAAACTATCTATTGTTCTGTTAGAATTATCACGGAGTATAACATCATCACCGGTGTTGCTAAACACCGGCAAAGATTTTTCCAATAGAACGATACCGTGACTATAGTAATTTACAATCGATGAATCTTTTGTAATTACCAAATAATCTTGGGGACTTAAATTATAATCACCCGTACTTATAGCTACGGTTGATGAGTTATCGCCGATTCTCCAGCCATTCAGATTTAATTCTCTATCGGAGCGGTTATAAATTTCAACCCACTCGGGTTCATCACCGCCTGGTGCATACATAATTTCGTTGATCACCAAATCATATTTATCCGCCGGTATCTCGGCAACATCAATACTCAGCGAAGATTGATTATTAGACGGATTAATATCTTCGGGCGATGTGACAACAACAATAAAATTGTAAGCTCTGCTTTCCGCAGCAATAATGTCAGACAAAATAATTATAGAACTGCCGGCAGCAAGACCTACATTATTAATTTCAGAGAATAATTCTTCAACGTCTGCTAAAGAATCTCCATCGACATCTTCATAAAATGAAACCGTGTAATTACCAATATCGTTTGTTCCGATATTTTCTACAGTTGCAAAAATTTCTATTGTATCACCAACAATTGGTTCTGCCGGTAATGCTTCTATAAAAGATAGGTTCAAATCAAATTGTACCGGGACAACAGAGTTGCTTAGACCGGGAGTTCCACCTTTGGTTAAATTTGCAGAAGCCCAGTTGGCTGAATCGAGCGACGATCCGTTAACATCTTTTCTCTCTAATGATTTTCCACCTTCACTTCCTCCCCAGTTGGAATTATATTTTACGCTGTCGATTGTTCTGTCGGTGTAACTTTTTAATATTACGTCATCGCCGGTATTATTAAAACTTGGCAAGCCAAGTACAATCAATTGCGATGTTATTTCATAAAGACTATCGATAATTTGGTTATCGCTTAAAACTAAATATGCGTTTGATTCCAAGAACAGATCGGAATTTGAAATCTTGACCGTAGATGTGTTATCACCTATTTCCCAATCTTTCAGATTTATCGTTCCAGCAGACCGGTTATAAAGTTCTATCCATTCAGGTTCTGGAGAGGTTGGCGCATACATTATTTCATTAATCACAATATCGTTGTAAGAACCCGATTTAGGATACACTTCAATACCGGTTGTTAAACTATTATTGCTTTCATCCTCATCAAGCGAAAAAATAACAATACCGATTATAGAGTGGTTACCTACCGATGGGGCAGAAAAGTTATGTATCCCGGCTTGTGTATTGTTATATGCTAACGAACTGTAATCGGCGGAAAATATTTCTTCGCTTGCTTCTGCAATACCATTCCCATTTTCATCATAATACAATTTAACAGTATAGTTTTGAGCAGTAGCTACTCCAACATTTTTTATTGTATAGGTGAGCTCAATATTTTCATTTTCTTCCGGCTTCGGCGGTAAAAAAGTAAGCGACTCAAATAAAAGATTATAAAGTTTTGGGGTGACACTGTTTTCTTTGCCCGGCGTACCGTGTTCTGCTGATGAATTTGCCCAGTTTGCCGGAGTGTTATCTTTAGTAATGAAAATCTTTTCGTCCGAATAACCTTCATCATTATTTGCCGAATAAGTGTAAGTATCAATTAATTCATTTGTAGCGTTATATAAATAAACCGGCCGGCTTGTTGTATTAGCCATACCCGATGAACCAAAAGCACCATCGGTTGTTTTTAATACAATAACACCCGGTGGAATCAAAGACTCATAAACACTTCCTGAATAATTGTAATCGTTCTCAATTACAACTGCATATTCACCGGGACCAATTAAGGTTCCGCCGATAAAAGAAATGACTACATCATTAGCTGATGTGTAATATTTTATTTTAAAATTTGTAAGATCGATAGTCTCGCTTGATGATGTATTATAGATTTCTACGAACTCACCATTTGTTTCAGTTGGTCTGAACATTACTTCGCTGAATGTTAGCGATGCCCCGGTTTGTGAATATAAAATCGAAGAAAGTAATAGAAGGATTACTATAGAATATTTGAATCGCATTTTTCGGAAGCAGATTGGCAAATATTTTGTTTTCAATATAACCAAAGATTACTTTCCATGCATCCATGTTTTTTTTAATTTGTAGTTAATTAAAATATCCATCAACCGGAGAAGAACAATGAAGAGATTCTATCTGTTTTTATTCATCGTTACAATCTCACTTCAAGCACAACAACAAGATCAAGTATTTCAAAAAATTATAGAGCTCGGCAAAACGGATAACAGAGCGATGCAGCATTTAGATTTTCTCTGCAACATTTTCGGCGGCAGACAAACCGGCTCGGACGCTTATACCAATGCTGCCGACTGGGCTCTGAACGAATTCAAATCCTGGGGTCTGCAAGGTGAACTTGACGAAGCCGGCGAAGTACCCGTCGGTTTTAACCGTGGTCCCTGGTTCGGTAAAATGATTGCACCAACTGAAAAATATTTAGAGTTTGGAACACCGGCATACACAGCCGGCACAAAGGGAAAACAGAATGGTCGTGTAATTTACATCCCTTCAACTGCATCACCCGATTCGATAAAAGAAAAAACCAGGGGTGCATGGGTTTTAATTGATGGCGAGAATAACGGTTATCCACGCGATCGTGATTCTGTCACAAGTTTTACAAAAAAATTAATTGAATACGGCGCGCTTGGCACTATCCAACTAACAAAAAATCCATTCAGACTCTTTGATGATAGAAATATAAATTCATGGAACGATCTCCCTAAATTGCCGGATATAAAACTGATCGATCATCAATACAACGAAATAAAAGAACTTATCCAAAACGGAAAAGAAGTTATACTCGAATTTGATATCAGGAATCACTTCAAACAAGGACCGGTTAAATACCACAATGTAATCGGCTGGATCCCGGGAACAGAATTTCCTGACGAGTATGTTATTCTTGGAGCGCATCTCGATTCTTACGATCACGCAGCCGGTGCAGTTGATAACGGGTCGGGTTCTGCACGGATGATGGAAGCAATCAGATTGTTGGCTGCTTCGGGTGCAAAACCGAAAAGAACTATTATGATCCAACTTTACGCTGCCGAAGAAAGAGGTCTGCTCGGTTCAAAAGCGTGGGTGAAAAAGAACAAAGATAAACTTGATAAAATTTCCGTAATGCTGAATCATGATAGCGGCACCAACCCGGTAGTTTCATTCAATGTACCGAAAGTTATGTATGATGTTTTAAAACCGGTTATCGAACCTATCGAAAAAATTGATTTAACATATCCATTTAAATTTACAGAAGGTGGAATGTTCCGCAAAGCCGGGCGCGGCGGTACCGATAGTCATTCGTTTAACATGGAAGGTGTTCCGGCACCATGGCTCCGTACTGAGGGTCCGCACAAATATGGAACCACATGGCACACAACTATCGATACTTACGACCAAGCAATCCCGGATGCGCAAGAACAATCTGCGATGGTAATTGCATTGATAGCATATCAAATCGCGAACCTCGATAAATTGCTTCCGCGTGATGGTACGTTTTTGCCGGATGGTATCTATGCAGATTTAAACACCAACAAGGGAAGGATCACATTAAAATTAGATTATGAAAATGTACCTATGACAGTTGCAAATTTTATTGGACTTGCAGAAGGGAAAATTAAAAACGCTGCGGTTGCCGAAGGCAAACCGTATTTCAACGGAAGTATTTGGCACCGCGTTGTACCGGGACATGTAATACAAGCCGGTTCACCGGCAAACCTGGATAGTGTGGAAGGACCCGGTTATGAATTTCCTAACGAGATTTATCCGGGATTAAGTCATAACAAAGCCGGTATGTTTGGAATGGCTAATGCCGGTCCGCATACAAACGGAAGCCAGTTTTATATTACGCTCGGCGACCGCTCTTATCTTGATGGTAATTATACTCTGTTCGGTTATGTTGTTGAAGGAATGGATGTTGTAAATAAAATTGTTCAAGGCGATACAATAAAAAGTGTAAACATTACCCGGATAGGTGATAAGGCAAATAACTTTAAAGTTACCGATGAGTCATTCCGCAAAATGGTCGATGATGCAAAAGAAAAAGTTAAGATAAATTATGAAAAGAGAATAAAGGATGAAGCTGGATGGATTAACAAAAATATTCCCGGCTTAATTGAGACTCCCAACGGAATTAAATACAAAATCATAAGCGAAGGAACCGGAGAAAAACCAAAAGAAGGTGATTCTTTATTAGTTAGATATTCAGGCAAGGTGTTGATTGACAAACTTTCATTTGTAAGCACAGCATATGAAGGAAAACCTGATTTCGGCAACACACCTCAAGAATTTATTTACAAAATCGGCACAACAAAAATTAATCCCGGATTTGATGAAATGATTGCCGGCATGAAACCTGGTGAAAAGAGAATTATAGTTCTTCCGGCTGAATTAGGTTACGGCGTCAATAACGGGTTTTATGGAAAGTATGAGACCGGCAAAAAAAGGTTCGTAATTTCTCCTAACAGCACACTCTTATACGAAATTGAAATTATCGAAAGTAAGTAACTCAAAAAAGTAACTCGGATTTTTAATCTGAGTTTAAAAATATAAGAGCAGATTAAAAATCTGCTCTACGTTTATTATCCGGCTAAAACATAATTCTGAACTTTCAAAAGTAATTCAATTATCTCATCTACTGATTTATTAAAGTAAGATTTAACAACATCAATATTCCAGCCGGCCCTTTGAAATATCCACTTAATAACAGTGATTAATGCTGAGACACCTATTATAACTACAGCAAGTATCATCGCATTAAAAGCAATGAATGCAATTGCAGCGAGAACATATTTAAAGATAGTTGCACCAAGCCAAATTAAAAGCGCCGCTGCTAATATTTTTATCCCAAGCAGAAGCCAGTCACCAGGAGTTTTATCTGATGTGGATTTCTTTAAAGCAAACTCCATTGTTTTACCGTTTACCTTTAATGTCTTACCGCTATTATCGGCGAGTTTAATAGAAGGATATATACCCGATATACCCCATAACAGATTTGCAGTTTCTCCATTTGTTTTTTGAAGACGGACATAAGGGTAATTAACAAGTTTATCCTTCCGAATGGAAATCTTTAATTCTGAAACCTTATTATTTGTTCTGTAACCGATTGTTTTTACCGTACCGCGCTTCTCTGCAAGTGCGCGTAGGAACTGAAATTGGTTTCGAACAGTATCTGCAATTTCTTTCTCTGTTCCTTCTAACTTAACATCCGATGTAAGTTGAATTTTGTCTTGTGAATTTGAATCTGCTAGATCGGTTTCAGTTGGTAGTAGTGTTTGACATTTGTTGAACAAAGGTAAAGCAAACAAACCGGAAAGCAACGCTATGAATGACCGCCGCGAATAACGATTTGTAAAATTTTTGTTCAATTATTCACCTCCTTTTTTAGTGCATCACGTTTTACTTTTTTTCTCCTTTCATAGTTCCATTTTTCTGACGGATAGTAATTAAACATATGTAGGTCGAAGCTTGCCCGTCGTTAGTTTGACGGACGTCGATTCGACCAAACAAATTCACCTATAACGGATATGCCCCCTTTGCTTCACTATGGTTGGCAAGCATCCTTACAACATAGTTGCTTGTTAAATTAATAAAAGATATACTAAACAAAAGTCACAATCTGTCAAGGACAATCATTCTCTTACGTGAAAAGTAAACCGCTATAAATAAAAAACTTTTCATCAACAAAACGATTAACAATAGATTTATATTATAATTTACCTCTCACATCTTGCGGATCGCGTCTCACGTTTTTCAGACGAACCCTCCTCCGCTTCGCTACGGCGGGCAAGCATTCCTTACGCAATATAAAATATTTGAGCGCTAATCATTGAGCAACTTCAGTTGCGAAATCCCGATAGGCGGTAGCCGTATCGGGACAATTCATCTAAGACGAACATTCCAAACAACCTTAAGTTTTGGGTAATTTCTCCAGAATCTTCTTAGTCACAATTCATCTAAGACGAACATTCCAAACAACATTTTTTTTTAATAACACGGAGATTAAAAATGAGACAAGTGTCACAATTCATCTAAGACGAACATTCCAAACAACACAGTAGTATGAATTTTTAGAATATCTATATTGATTTTTGTCACAATTCATCTAAGACGAACATTCCAAACAACACTCAGTTGAGACATTTTTAACTCTGCAAGATTCTTTAGGTCACAATTCATCTAAGACGAACATTCCAAACAACAAAAAAGGAGAAAAGACAAAAAAGGTGAAAGAAAAAAGTCACAATTCATCTAAGACGAACATTCCAAACAACGAAGAAGAATCTTGTGTTCGAAACTGCGCAAAGAGTTTGTCACAATTCATCTAAGACGAACATTCCAAACAACTTGATGTACAATTTCAGACCGATCAACCAAAACGGCTGAAGTCACAATTCATCTAAGACGAACATTCCAAACAACTCTCATTAGATATGCCAACTACCAAAAAAGAAATTTTGGTCACAATTCATCTAAGACGAACATTCCAAACAACGTCGGAGCTGACATAGCAGTAGATAATCTCCGAGGTGGTCACAATTCATCTAAGACGAACATTCCAAACAACCAGTAAATGGTACATCTGTTAATCAGGTATTAAGCTATGTCACAATTCATCTAAGACGAACATTCCAAACAACCTAAAACACCGGGAATTTTGGGAACTGCCTGGCATCAGTCACAATTCATCTAAGACGAACATTCCAAACAACTCGTTCTCTTCAAAAATACACATGGATTGTCTCAAGTCACAATTCATCTAAGACGAACATTCCAAACAACGAAGGGACTGCTTATATTTGTGGTAACCCAACAAAGTCACAATTCATCTAAGACGAACATTCCAAACAACAAGGAGGTTTTATGTCGTTTACAACTTTTTTATATCGTCACAATTCATCTAAGACGAACATTCCAAACAACAACAACCAGATACTTTTGTGTACCACATCAAGGAAATAAAACAGGTCACAATTCATCTAAGACGAACATTCCAAACAACATGGAATCGGTGAGAACACCGAAACACAACCAGAAAGTCACAATTCATCTAAGACGAACATTCCAAACAACTTTCAGCTATGCAAGAAGACAAAACTTTTGAAAATATTGTCACAATTCATCTAAGACGAACATTCCAAACAACACTTTAAGGCAAACCGCTTTAAAGTTGGGTCAATCAAGTCACAATTCATCTAAGACGAACATTCCAAACAACCACGAATTAATTATTCATTAGAAAAAGCCGGTATGGGTCACAATTCATCTAAGACGAACATTCCAAACAACCCGAAGCTGCCACCACATCTGAGAACGAAGATTTAGGAAGTCACAATTCATCTAAGACGAACATTCCAAACAACTTTCACAAAAAGCACTTGGAAGAGATGTCGGATATATGTCACAATTCATCTAAGACGAACATTCCAAACAACTATTCATTGTTTTTTCCCTCTCTCAACATAAAACAGTAAGTCACAATTCATCTAAGACGAACATTCCAAACAACAAGAAATTTAAAAATTTACTAAATTTTTTCACCAAATCTCAGTCACAATTCATCTAAGACGAACATTCCAAACAACCTTTCCTTTTCTGTCTGGAGACAGAAAAGCGCTGCCCGGTCACAATTCATCTAAGACGAACATTCCAAACAACGGCTTTTGTGCTGGCTCTTATAGCTAGCATCACCCACGTCACAAGTCACAATTCATCTAAGACGAACATTCCAAACAACTCTGTTGTTGTAACTATAATAAATATAGTAAAATAAAGGGTGCTTTGCGAGGCAAGTTACTTTTTAGAACCGACTGTTAAGAATCAAACAATTTTTCAAAGAGCAAAATGCTTGTAACATATTTAATTTCAATAAGCTGGCGTCTTGCGAGGCAAAATCCGGCAGAAAACCGGAATTCCGTTCGAAAGAGAAATATAGTTTCAAAAATTGAAGAGCCGGTTTTTTACCTCGCAGATTCAAACAATTACATATCCTTTTGAACCGGGTATTCTTTTAATATCGCCTATACCAACGGCTTTTCCGTAACATTCTTTGCAAAGGGGATAAATTCTAATGTTTCCTTTCAGGTTTAAAGTTTTTGATAGTTTGGCTGTGAGTTCGCCGTAAAGTTTTTCCGTAAGCCGGCATTCAAAAACAGATTTTGCACCCGGTGCCCGTAATCCTCTAAAACCTTGCTTATTTTAAGACGGATTTTATCATCTTCAACATCATAAGAAATTAGATAGTACATTATCTTATCCTTAGGGGTTGATAAATTAAGTTACCAGAAGCGGCGGTTTTTTTTATCGACTGCGCTTGTTTGTGAATAAAATCCCGGTAAGAAATTTGTTTTGCAGAACCGGGCGGTGTAAACTGCACTTTTAAACGTTCTTCTACTCTTTCAATAAATAATTTTCTAAAATTCTTAGTCATCAAACACGGGTAACTGTTTTTTTCATTAAAAACAAAATCATCAAGTTTAACCATGTTTCTGTGGATCATATTTATAATAAGAGAATCGATAATATGGCGGAATTCTTCCTGGATGTCTGAAGCAAGCGCAAAGTATCTTTCGCTCGGTCTATGGAACCAGCCGATATTGGGATTTAATCCTTCGGTTTGGAGTGCCGTAGAAATGTAATGATATAAAATAGTGTAGCCGTAAGATAACATCGCATTAACACGGTCTTCGGGCGGATGTTTTGTACGGGTTTCAAATTTCCAATCGTCTTCCAAAGAATTATTGAAAACATCAAAAAAAGTTACGGCAGAAGTTCCTTCGATACCGCGTAGGGAATCGAGTGTTTCCGCTGTTTCGGTTTTACGCAGAAGCGAATCGAACTTTTTGATAAGAAGCTCGTTCCCCTCAATTCTGCGCGAGAGAACTTTATGGTTGTTTATTTTTGCTTCAACAATGGCTTTGGCAAATTTAAGAGTGAATTCCGCATCTTCTGCCAAACGCGCCTGGTGAAACCAAACATTGTAATTAGGATTGTGAACCGGAATGGCAAGTTTAAGTTCGCCCGAAGGTTTGCAGAAATAGACGGGTATTCCATTTTCATTCAGTTTAAAAACCGCCGGCATTGTAATTTTAGAAGCGCCTATAATTATAAGAGAGTTTATTTCATGAACCGGGAATTTGGGGTTGTCTTTATCGAATCTGTCTTCGTCAATTAATTCTACGGTATTTCCTTCGATGTGAACCGATGTTTCGAAATCAGTAACATATACCGGGTACTTGTTGTAATCTTCTTCAATAACTTCTTCTGTTTTTACAGATTGAAAGACCGGTTTGTTAGGGATAGTTTTTGTTTTTGAAAAATCAACGAACGAAAGCCAGCTGCCATCGGGAATTGATTCGCGCAGATCGGCTTGTTTATAGTTTTGAAGTTTATCTTCTTTTTCTTTTTCGAGCACCAGCGATTGAACAAAAAGATAACCGAGATACTGGAACCCTTCTTTAAAAGTTGTGATTTTTGTTTTTGAAGGTTTAATTTCCAGTTCAAGTCTGTCTAATGCCTCTTTAACTTCTGCCAATGCTTTTTCGGCTTCTTCTTTGGATTTGCAGAGGATAACAAAATCATCTGCATAGCGGATAAGTTTAAAGTTATCTTGCAGCAGTTCGTCAAATTCATCAAGGTAAAGATTCGCAAGCAACGGGGAAACAACGGCACCCTGGGGCAGACCTTTACTTCTTTTAATTTTAGTTCCTTCAAAGACAACGTCTTCGGCTACCCAGCTTTTAATGATATTAAGGACCGGGTCGTTCCTTAAAAGAATGTCGAGTTTGGAAAATAAAATTTGCCAGTCAACATTATCGAAGAAAGATTGAATATCGGATTCGAGTATGTAACGGTAGCCGTTTTTGTACGCAGTGTTAATTTCTTTTGAAGCACTTATCCGGGAGAAACCCTTACGATATGCAAAGGAATTTTCTTCCAGCAAATGATCAAAAGATAGAGAAAGGACCTGGCAGACAGCTCTTTGAAAAATTCTATCTTTAAAGGTTGGTACCGCAAGCGCCCTTATTTTAGAATTTTCTTTAGGAATAATTATTCCTTTTAGATCGGAGCTTTTATAATTACCGGTTTCGATCTCTTTAATAAAAGAACCGATATTTTCTTTAAAATTTTCTTCAAAAGAACCCGGAGTAATTCCATCAACGCCGGGTAAATCGCTGTTGTTTTTAATATGAACAAAAGCATCTTCAAAATTTTGTTTGTTCAGTGAAAGTTCAAAAAAAGTTTTTACCGGTTTAACGGTTTCAATATTACTTGCCGGCTTGGCAATTAAATATTTCCCGAGTCCAAATGAAGGATATCTGCCGGCATGTGTGAACTGCCCGAGCCATAAAACTTTTTTCCATGTTTCGTCCAATACTGCATTGAATTCCACTTTGCCAACAATACCGCCGATAGTAGAGTCGTTCTTAGGCGCATCAATCCATAAGAAATTTGTGTTTATTAATTCAAATTTAGGCAGAGGCGGAAAAACACGTAAAGGATGATCGGTAACGCTCAGTTTGTGAAGTTTCAATAAGCGGTCAAAGAGCCGGTAAAAAAATTCCCGGCAGTCAAAATAATTTAGGTCAAAATATGTTTTCCCTTCCTCTTTGTCCTCGTCCGGTCTTTCGATACGTAAGGGCGTAATTATTTCCAGTGTGTAGTTATTGTCTGCGCCAGAAAAATCTTTATAAGCAGAAGTTTCAAGTTCCGTAATTTCTACTAGTTCAACGGAGTCCCCGTTTAAGTCGCCGGGGTAATCGGAAGGATTTAATAAACGAAAGGCATCAAGTAGATTTTCTTTTGTATAAGATTTCTCATTTAAAACAGTGATTCCAAAATTATAAAGCGTGTAAGGTTGGTAAAGAATGCGTCCGCTTTCCGGTGTGTAGATAATAACATCATCGCCAATAGGGTGTTGGTTAAGTGCCCGGCTTACAAGCCCGTATATTTTAGGTCCGTGGTAAAAATGGAAGGTTATCTCTTCCTTAAACCGGATTTGAACATTAAACTGCCGGATAAAAAGCTTATCTAAAAATGAGAGGTCCATTAATCAAACAGCGGTAAATTGTCCATACCCAACATTCCGTTTAGCCCCGATGCCGAAATCTCTTAATATTTTCTTAAACAAATTTTCTTTTTGTGAAGCCGAAATATTAATTCCGTTTTGAGAATAATTTGTCAGCTTGAATTGAAAACGGAAACTTGTACCGGGAGCTACTTTAAGAAATTTAACCGGGTTCGGTGCTTTAAATTTTCCGGCTTTGTGAGACGTAATATGATCTTCTTCAAACAACTTCCCGTTATGAATACCAACAACAAACGCATCAAAAAATATCTGTCTATCTTTGAAGAATATTTCGTCAAGCAATTTGGGATCCAACAACTCGTTTTTTATCAGAGAGAATAAAGGGGAAACATTATCGTTTCTAATTTGATTTATCTTATTAAATGAATCAAATATATAACATGATTTCATTCGGAGTATTTTATCGCTTTCGGCTTTAAATGGGAAATATTTCTTCAAAACTCCCTTTATCGAAGTGCCTGGAATTGTCGGAAGACCGGAAGTAAAATCAAAATAGAATCCAAGCTGAAAATCTTGTTCATCTATTTTGGGATGAAGATAACCCGAACCAACTAATAAACCGTTGTATTTAAATGTAAGATTAAATTTATTAGTGACATTAGGCAATTCAAAAAAAGGAGTCGAAAATTCAGAGAGAACCGCCGAGACAAATTCATTTTGCCTCTCATACTCATCTAAATCACTACCATTTTTTAAATAAAAATAATGTGAGGGATTACTTATGTTCATCCTTCATCCTCCTTATCAGATTTTTTCTCAAAAGATTTAATCGCGTACTTGCATGCTGTGGCTGTTTCAACCAAGCGATTCCTTATGATAATTTTCTTTACAGAGTCAGAGCGGTTTGCATTATAGAAATCATAAATATCATTATCGTTACTCAAACCAGGTAATAATTCACTTTTTTTAAGTACCAAGGAGAATAAATAATAAATCTTTTCACGAGAATGTTTTGATGGATTTGGGTTATTATCTTCTGTATTGCTGGTTTTGGGTTTATGAGTTTTATAATATTGTAAAGTTAAAAGAAGTCCTGATAGTCTTGCAGCCGGGACAAATGAATCTATATAACTAAAATAAGTTGAATCAATTGAGTTATCCTCATTTATAAGATTTCGTTTGATTTCTTCGTCATTATTAAGAACATCAAGAGCAATTGGAATTAATTTTTCAAAATTTTTCTGATTCATCATACACCTCACATTTTACTGATTTTGGTAAACCCATAACCAACAGAATAGTTAGCACCAAATTGAATTATTTCGGTTGTTTTGACTATCTCATCGCAGAATGAACTAAAATCGGAATTAAGGGTACCATCGTCACCAAGTATTAAACTCATTTTGGTTCGTCTGGGTAGAACCTCTTCGTAAAAAAGATTGCCGCTCGTTCCATCTTCGTTAATTTGGTTACGGGCAATAATTGGTAAATTATGCTCGCAGATATCTTGAAAAATTTCGTCTTTGAAGATTGCAAACCTTGATAAGTCTATATGACAATAATCTTTTAATAATTTTTTTACTTCATTTAATTCACCAGTGCTACCAAAATCTATTTTACTTGAATTACAATAATCTTCGATTTCGATGTTTTGGCATTCATCAAACATCTGGAAATCTGACGTTTGTGTTCTGAGATAATTAATAAATGTGCTAATATCCTTACTAATAGATAAGAAGTTATTAAGTGATTCAAAATATTCTTCAAGTACCAAGGGTGAGGAACATTCAAAATAAACTTTGTGAGTAGAACGAAGCGGCAAAGTAATTAATGTTGCCTCATTAATAATTAGGTGCCCGGGTTGGTCATCCTCTTTCCCAAAGATTACGTTTATATTCAAAGAGGGGTGATTTTTAAAATGCCATTTAAGCGCTCCCTTTATGCCTGAAGAATGAAAAACTGGAATTTTAGTAACCGGATCTTTTTGAACGAGATTATCAATTACACCGATATGGGTTTCCCCTGAACCTAGATGGGTACTAGTTAATGTTGTAATAATAAATGCTTGATACTTTTTCATAGTTCTTCTCCATATTTAAACTTGTATTGCCCAATTAAAACCAATTTTTTTCCTGAAGGATTTAAAACCGTTTCTTTTAATCTCTCCATATATAACCGAACCTTGAGGGATAGACATAAAAGAGTCAGTTTTTTTAGAACCGCTAATCCATATTCTAACAGAATAAACATTGTTGACAATTCCATGTTGATACTTTAATTCACCGCTGCCTATAAGTGGTGAGATAAATACCATCTTTTTATTTGCATCAGTAACTGGGAGATTTTCGAAGTCACCAAAGTCACCAACATCAAAAAATCTATCAATAATAGGATGATCAAATTGAAAATCCTCGGTCGAGATAATCTTCATCCTAAACCAGCAATTTTCCCCACCGAGTTTTGCATCATCGTTATGCAATTTCCACTTTTTAGAACTTTCAGTGTTATTGATTGCAATTTTTTCATCATCAATATGTACTATGACACCAAATGAATAATTTTTCCTCAGTCTAAAGTCTTTTTTAATATAGAACTTTGATTCTTCAGCTACTCTATTTTCATTTCTCCCTAAACCCGGTTGTTTATCATTAATAAAAATTTTTTCTTCTTCTATCGGATTACTTGTCGAATTCTTTGAATAATTATTCCAAAAATTTTTGCCTCCCATTTTATTATCACACGTGTAATCTTTATCACTAAAAGCTTTCTTGTACGAAATATTAAGATTAGTTTTATTCGAATTATTTTTAGTATCAAAAATAGCTTCGAAGGTCTTCCGTTGGATACTATTTCCCCTCAAAACAACGTCACTAGGTAATTGCAATAAAAAATCTTGAATTGTTCCGCTTTTATCTCTTTCTACAATAAACACCGGCGATATCTTACAAATAACACCGAAATCATCGTCATTCTCAACTAATAAAGATGCCATTTTAGATTTACCGGTTAAATCATAAAATTTTGTTAGATCTTGTTGTTTTGGGTTTAGTTTAGAATCAAAACCATTTTGCAAAAGGAGAGTGTATCTTAAACATCCTAAAATTGTCGTTTGTGTTGGAAATTTTTGAGATACTGCATAAAAACCTTCGGCGAATGATCTTGATGTCCCGAAATAATATCTCCCGAATGGCTTAAATGTTATTAAATACGGTTTCACGCTCATTTGTCTTCTCCTCTTAAAAATTCTATGAACCTCAAAAATTGAATGATTAATTCCAACACCTCAACTTTTCCATAGTGCAAATACCCGTTCTTTATTTTATCCCTTATGAAATTTACACCATATCCTGACCGGTGAATTTCTTCATTAAAATGATTTGCAAAAAAATGATCAATCTGTGGACTAGAGAGATTAACCAATATTGGTTTAACTAATATCAATTCTTGCAGCATTCCGTGTGGAAATGAAAGTTGATGAATAGTTCCACCATTATCTATTGTATCAGAAAGAATATTTTTCATCATTTCTAAAAAATCATTAAACGCTGGCGAGTCAAATTTCAAAGGGATAATTTTCCCTTTATTATCGTCTGGCGGCACTTGTGTAACTTGTCCGGAGTGTTGTGTTAATTGTAATGACAGAGAATTTCTAAATTGCTTTGCCCGCCTCTCTTGTTCGTATGCCTCTTGCAGCCCAAATGAAAGCGGATGCTTATAATATATTATATTAATCCCGACCGATAACGATGTTTCATTAGCTCCTTTATCAACTTCGGTTGCATACGCATCAGACAACTCTTTTGCATAATCTATGACGGTCGTTCTTCCTCCATTAATTGCGACCGGCATAAATGCCAACATATCGTCACCTCCGCAATAAATTAATTCCCCATAGTATTTTTTCGTTATTTCAATAACTTTCAAAGAGAAATTGAATAATCTCTGAGATAATGTTTCATTATTTGTAGGGGAATAATTTTGAGCGAAACGTCCCAGAGAATCGCCATCAGCATTAACTATGGCCATATATTTATGGTAAGGTTTAAGTTTTACACTTGTTTGATTTGCTAATTTCTTGAAATCTTTATCTTCAAACTCGAGCTCACGATTAATCTGGTTCTCCTCTAAAAATGAAAAATATTCCAGGGGGTTTTTTATGTTCATCTCAGTTGTAGAAATCTCCCCAGTCGAAGGAAAGTTTCTTGGTCCAATAATACTTTTTAACATATTATTTTTATAATGAAACAACTGAAAGTAGCATAACGGGCATAGCGGTACATTCATTTTCTCAAATGGTATATCTTCTGTTGTAAAAGAAGGAAGCGTATTGCATCGCTGACACGTATCTTTACTCTCACCCAAAGTAAAAGTTCTATTAGATTCAAATGCAAGGAGATAGGAATCAATAGTTAATATCAATTGCGCATCAGAAGGGTTATTATTAGGGTAGCCAACTACTACAAATTTTGTCTGCAAATAATCTGATAGGATATTTTTTATTGTGCCGTGAGTCGAAGGATTTTTTAAGTCAGCAATTAGTTTAGTAATATTCTCAAAAACTTCTTTGTTAAAGTTTTCAATCACATTATATGTATCATTTTTATTCTTAGTGCTTGCACCAATAATATGATCGTGATAGATTCCGGCACGCGTCTTGGGAATTGAACCAACAAATGGTGTAATGATATTATAATCAACGCTTGCGTTTAGCTTATCGTTTAGTTCTTTCATATACAAAGAAAAGAAATATGAACCGCACCATAGTTCCCTACTCTTCTTAGAGTGCATAAGAACTTCAACAATAGGGCCAATTGTAAAACCAAATAATGATTGATATTTATTGTTCATAAAAAACCTACACTAATTTTTCTAGTTTAATATCTTTAACAAATTTGTTAATGAAACTACTTCGCGTTTGACTGTTAAATTTCTTACAAACATCGTTTTCAAAAAAATCTATCAAGTTAAAATCGTTAATGCACTTTAAACTATAAGAACCGCTTCTATTAAAGTTACCAATAGGAATAGGTTTTGTGCCCAATTTATATTCTTTACTAATTTTAAATGAAATATTATTAATCTGATCCGGTTTCAAAATAATATATACTCTAAATTCATTCGCTTGTTTTATTGGTTTAATAAATATAGGGGAAGGAATTCTATCATAATCGTCGTTCTTCAATTTAAACTGGAATCCTTTATCAATATTTATCATATCATTCTCTACTGTTTTTCCATTCCTAGGCGAGTAATCTTCAGTGTCCATTCTAACATTTTTCTTTTGTGTAAAACTATAAGTATCTGACAATCCCAAAACATGTCTTATTAGCATTGTATCATTATTATTTTTCACACTATCAAAATCTTTGTTATTGCCAAGCTCTAATTTCAATAATCTTTTTTCCCATATAAGATCTGGATTTTTATTTTTTAGATACTTGAATAAAAGTGATTTTGAATATTTATCTTTTTCTCTTTTATTAAAGTCTTCATTTACACCGCCTTTAATAGTGTTGTAGAAATAATATATTCCCTTAAATAACCTATAGAATATTTCATTATCATCTTCTTTATTTTTAGAAATATCAAAATAATAAACTGAATCAGCTTCGCATTTCTTTAATATTTTTTCTATTTCTTGTCCGTCAACAGTATAAGAACCATAACCTTTATTCTGTCGTGTACCAAAGTTTTCAAACATGAACATAATGGGAAGTGTTAATTTAATTGCCTCGATCAGTTCTGGATAGAATGACTTTACAATTATTTTATTTTGTTTATAAAGTAGCATCTTTTTTATATCACCAAAATACAAACTGCGATCACCTCTACCTTCACGTTTGATCTCTAATTCATTCTTATCTGATGATTCAATATCTATTTGGTAGAGACTGCTTCTTTTATTTTTCATTCTCCCAGCTTGTTCACTTATAACTCCCTTTATTCCGCTTGTTAAAACAGCAGATTCATAATATTTGTTTAGTATTGTCTCATTCAGATATTTATCTAATCTTGGCTTAATATCACTCGCTCTTAAAGTTGCACCTTCTTGATTATATTGATATTGAATAATCGGTGTGTGTTGTTTTAATGGTATTTCTTGTAAGCAATTCATAACATCTCCATTCACTTATTAAAAAAGTAAATAAGTAAGAAAAGTATCCATAACAAGAACCAGAAAATGGGGCCACTGCTATATTTAAGTGCCCTTATTAATAATTTCAGTGGATTGTCTTCATAAATATTTTCATCATTTGTCTTATTATCTTTCCTTTTTTTTCTCCTTTTACCACTCATATCTTTTATAAGATTATTTGTAATCAACGAAACAAAAACAACAGAACTTATGAAAATCCCTAATGCACCAACATTATTCCATATAGCATTACTACCAATTTTAATGAAATAGACTTCTATAGCACCTATTGCTGCAAGTAAAGTAAAGGGTAGGAAGATAATCCCTAATCTTGTCAACGTTTCAATTCTACTTGATGTTACTCCTTCATACACCATATCTACATAATTATGTAGTTCATCAATTTCAACCCTTAAATTTTCTATTTGCTGCTCTATCCCACTATTTCTTACGAGCATTTGATACAGTTCAATTCCTTGTTCTTGTGCGCTAATTTCATCAAACCAGAAACGGTCATAAAAATTGATAATCTTCTTATTTAATTCCTCAACCTTTTCTTTCAAATCTTTTTGTAGCGATCTATCTTCACCTTTAATGGCGTGAATAGCTGCACTTATATCCTCGATTTCCTTAAAAAACTTGATAACACTCGCTCTTTGCACCAAGCATATCACAGCAATCTGATAGTACAGAGTTTTCATGTGGTGCCGGACTATTTCTGTTCCAAAAAAACTTCTGTTTGTTAAGCAAACAAAACTATATCTGCTTAATCCATACAAAGTACCTAATTCAACAAAACGATCGTAAGTAGTTTTAATATTTAGCTCCCTCATCATATTCTTATTAGCAATACCGGGGTTCTTTCCATCAATAAAAATGTATTGATACCATAATTTGGAATCTGCGTATCTATAAAGCTTTTTCTTTAACGAATAGGAGTTTATGTTGTTAATAAAAAAGTCACATCCGAACCAGCATAACGTGAACATTCTGTCATCAATTATCGGTTTGATTTCATTGTATTCTAATGGCCTAAGTAGTTCAAGTATATATTCTGCTAGCTGGTTTTTACTTTTTAAGAAGTATGACGTTGTAAAATCTTGTTTCTTATTGATAGACCCTACATCAAAAAATATAGAATCTGCAAAGAAAGTATCCTTAGACGCATCAATAGGTGTTGGATATTTTTCAGAAGGTACATTTAAATATTGCGGATAAATTCTTCTACCAAAATCATTGATCTTTAAAATATCATAAACCGATTTATACTTTTTGTTTAATAACTGAATCGTTAATAATCCTATTCCCTGGTCAAAAAACCTAAGCGATAAATCTTCCACCTCTAATTCGTAGGGATTATTTCTATTATCGTTGAGTGTTATAACAAATTTAGAATTGCATTCACATTGATGTTCATAATAAAGGTTTATTGTTTCATTTTTAATATCAGCATTGTTGTTATAAAGCGAATTAATAACATAATCGTAAAAATATTTGCACTCGTTATAAAAATTAATTTGTTCACTAAACAATAAACTTTCATCTATATCTTTTGGGAAGTCGGCTTGCCTAAACGTCCAAAAAATATGTTTTTCATATCTGTTCTTAACCTTCTTTAAAAATAAATCCTGATTATTATTCTTTAGATTTACTCTGAAAGGAAATATGAAAATGTGCTGTGAATAAATTTCTTCTTGAATCATTTGTTTTATTTCCTCTTCCTCTAATTTCTGATTTGCACCAAAATATCCGCTAAATGGTAAATTGCCACCATACCAATATTGAACCGCGTTATCGACTTCTTTTAGTTCTTTATAGCGATCAATTAATTTCTGAATAATTTTATTACAACTGCTATAAACCAATTTTTTGTCAGGTGTAGTTATAAAAATGTGTTTATAGTGCAGATATAAGTAATCTGTAATGGCTGAAGTTTTCGAAATTAAACTATTGACTAGAATTGCATTATCTGTAAGGATTTTCGAATGATGCTTGATTGATTCTAATGATAGTATTTCATCATCTTCCATAATTCCTTGACATCTTCGATCAAACTTTCTAACCATATCAATTTCTTCTTGAGATGCCCCGATTACCTTCATCCCCTCTATATAAGCTTTATCGTTTGCAGATATCAATTGTTGCCAGCGATCAAGCTTGATGTTCAATAATTCTGCGATCTGCTCGATGGAAGTCTTTTTATCAGCTCCGGCACATTCATTATGGTGATCAACAATAATTGCATTCGCCGGATAAGGTATATCGAGTTTAAGTTCTACTAATACCGGCGTTTCATCCTGGGTTAATTGTGAGAGTCCGGACTGATATTCACTTAACTTAGCACCCCAGGTTAAATGTTTATCAAAACATTTTTGTTTCTGTTCAATTAAGAGTTGCCTGATAGTTTCCATCTCGGCGTCATTACCGCCAAGGAAAAAAACATATTTTTTATTGGTTTGTTGGTTAGGAGCGTCAGCAATAGTCAAAGCATCGTCTCCGTCATAGTGGTATGAATTTCTAATTGAACTTAATTTATAAATATTTAACATTCAACAGAAATATTTTAAGACAGCTTATATTGCTGAATACCTCGGTAAAGAACTTTTCATAATCTTTACACTTGAGGTTGATGATTTGATAGGAAATAATTTGTGTTTTTTATGAGCAGATTGAAAATCTACTCTACTTATATTTAACCATGATAAATTTTTCTTCTATTTGGTGCGTGGCGGCATTCTTCGGAACAGCTATAATTATTCTCAACCTTACATTCGTGACAAGTTAAAAGCATCTTATCGCAATCCTGGTTGTGGCAATTGATATAATACGAGGTTGGTTTTCCGCAGTAATAACATTTACCGATATGTTTTATTTCATCTTTCGTGTTCGGTGTAACAATCCGGCGTTCATCAAAAACAAATACCGATCCTTCCCAATATTTATCCGGATGCTGCGTTATGTAATTCCATATACCGCCGTTCATCTGGTAAACATCTTTGAATCCTCTTTCAACTAAATATGCCGAAGCTTTTTCACACCTTATGCCTCCGGTGCAGTAAGTAACAATAGTTTTGTCTTTGTACTGTTCAAGCTCTTCAACAATTTTAGGCCAATCACGGAAAGTATCCATCAGTGGCGTAATAGCATTTTTAAACTTGCCGATATCACTTTCATAATCGTTACGAGCATCTATGATCACAAAATCTTTTCCGCTCTCATAAAAATCGTTAAGTTCTTCCGGCTGCAAGCGTCTCGCGGTTTTAGAAAGATCAACTTCGCCAAAACTCGCATTCACAATTTCGTTCTTGATTCGCACATGAATTTTCTTAAACGCATGTTCGTTATGCTCATCTTCTTTAAACCAGATATCGGAGAACTCCGGGTACTTTCTTATTTCATTCTTATACTTTAAGATATTCTCAACTGTGCCTGAAACTGTTGCGTTAATACCTTCACGGGAAATCCAAACTCTGCCGAGTATATCATTCCTGGAACAGAATTTCAGATGTTCCTTTTGAAAATTCTCCGGTTCGGCAAACCGAACATATTTATAAAATAGAAGTACTCTATAATTCATATACTTTGTAATTTTGTTAATCAAAGATAAGAAATCCTATTTTATGCGGAAAATCTTCTTTCTTGATTAATAAAGGGGTTTCTTCTGCCTACCTATTTTCTGACTTCGTTCTTATATTTCGACCCGGATAATAACACGTTGGAAAGATGACCGAACCGCAAATATCAATTGGAATATTAAACAGCAGCGAAATAAAATTCGAACTCTACGGTGAATTTACAAACCCCGGTTTGAAGAATAAACTGAGCGGAAGATATACCGCCAGGTTTGATGAAGGCATAATAAAAATTTACCGGGATTCCACACTTGTCACCGGTTCAAATGAAATTACCTTTACACCAAACGATTTTGAAATTGAATCATTTCATCTTCGCGATGTAGTTATAGGTAAAAATTTTCATTGGGAAAGAAAAGAGAACCAGCGGTTCCGGGGCAGCTTAAAATTCATTCGGGAAGAAGGTAGAGTTACCGCAATTAATATCATTTCTCTTGAAGAGTATCTAGCCAGCGTTATTTCATCGGAGATGAGTCCGAATAGTTCAACAGAGCTTTTAAAAGCACACGCAATTGTTTCAAGGGGATGGCTTCTTTCACAGCTTGAAAAAAAGAAAACAAAAACGGTTTCAAAAAACGAAATCAAAACTGAAAATGAATTGATCCGCTGGTACGACCGCGAAGACCATACTAATTATGATTTCTGTGCCGATGACCATTGCCAGCGTTATCAAGGGGTTACTAAAATTATCAGCGACAGTGCTCATAACGCTGTTAGAGCCACGGAAGGATTGGTATTGATTTATGATAACAAAATCTGCGACGCGCGTTATTCAAAATGCTGCGGCGGAATTACAGAATCATTCGAAAATGTCTGGGAACCGGTTAGGCACAATTACCTCTCGCAAATCGTTGATTATAAATTCGAACTCGATGGCATCGATTACGATTTAACAAAAGAGAACAATGCAGAACGATGGATAAAATCTAATCCCCATGCTTACTGCAACACCAATGATCCGAGAATCCTTTCGCAAATACTTGTTGATTTTGATCAATCGACACAAAACTTTTTCCGATGGAAAATAGAATTTACCCAGGAAGAGTTATCTGCAATCATTAAATCAAAAAGCGGAATCGATTTTGGTGAGATTAAAGATCTTATACCGGTAGAACGCGGTTATTCAGGCCGAATAAAAAAATTAAAAATCGTTGGCACCAAAAAAGAACTAATGGTTGGCAAAGAGCTTGAGATAAGAAGAACACTTTCGAAATCTCATTTGTATAGTTCATGCTTCATAGTAATCAAAGAAAATTTTGTAAAAAATATTCCACAGAAAATCATTCTACAAGGCGCCGGGTGGGGACACGGAGTAGGACTATGCCAGATAGGTGCGGCTGTTATGGGTGAAATCGGATACGGATTCGATGAGATATTGGTTCATTACTTCAAAGGCGCTCAAATTCAGAAAATCTATTGATGAAAATTCTTATTACATGTTTATCAAGAAGCTGGGGCGGAATGGAAATGTACACACTGCTCACCGCCATACAGCTTAGAAAACAAAATTATGATGTAGAGATTCTCTGCTATAACCAATCACGTTTTCACAAAGAGGCGGAAAATGAAAATTTTAGAATCATTACATCCGCTTTTAAAAATTATTTTCATCCGGCTGAAGTAATTTCTTTTGCAAAAGAAATCAAAAAGAAGAGTTATGATTTAATCCATTCAGGCGGTTCACAAGACCTCTGGTTAGTTGTACCGGCATTAAAAATTGCCGGCAACAAAGCGCCTTTAATTTTATCCAAGCATGTCGGTTCATTCATTAAGAAAAAAGATATTTTTCACAAATGGATTTATAACCGCGTTACTTTTACACTGGCCATTAGCAACGTAATCAAAAAAAATTTAATTGATACAACACCATTGCCTGAAGAAAAGATTTTATTGCTTCACAACGGAATCAATACTAAAAAATTTGACCCCGAAAAAGTTGACAGATCAAAAGTTAGGAATGAATTTAACATTTTAGAAAATGAATTGTTAATTGGAATGACTGCGCGATTTAGTCCCGGCAAGGGGCATGAGGAATTTTTGTATGCAGCCGGGAATTTACTCGCTAAGCATAACAACCTTCGTTTTATGATTGTAGGTGAGCCAAGCAAAGGTGAAGACTTGTACGCCGAGAAAATTAAAACACTTGCTAAAACACTTAATGTATCTAATAAAACCATACTCACCGGGTTCAGAAAGGATACACCTGAAATTTATGCTGCTATGGATATTTTTGTTTTTCCGTCGCATGCAGAGGCATTTGGTTTGGCATTGGTTGAAGCAATGAGCATGGAAAAACCATCGGTATGCTCAAACTCCGATGGAGTGCTGGATATTGCTGTCGATGGTATAACATCATATTTATTCGAGAAACAAAATTGGGAAGATTTAACGCACAAAATTGAGAAGCTGATTTTGTCGCCCGAAACACGGAAATCATTCGGCATTGCAGCTCGCAAACGTGCTGTTGAAATGTTTGATCTCGAAATCTTTACAGATAAGTTGATAAAAATTTATGAACGCGTAATGAGTTGAATTATCGAAATGGTGTTGTTTAATCCGCAAAAATCCGCCGGATCGGATTTTATCCGCGTTCTATTCTTTTAAGGATTACATTGAAACAACACAAAAAATTTTTTTATAACCATTAACAAAATTTTAAATGACATTTTTAAACCCGGCAGTTTTATTCGGTCTATTGGCAGCATCAATTCCTATTGTACTGCACTTTTTAAATTTGCGAAAACTGAAGAAGATAAATTTCAGCACGCTTGCATTTTTAAAAGAACTACAAAAAACCAAGATCAGAAGGATCAAACTCAAACAGTGGCTGCTGCTGCTTTTGCGTGTATTAATCATCGCCTCGCTTGTGCTGGCATTTGCAAGACCAACGGTTAAATCGTTTCCATTTACTTCCGGTAAAGCAAAAACTTCTGCAATATTCATGATTGATAATACTTTCAGCATGTCGGTAATTGGTGATTACGGTACGTATTTAAATCAGTCAAAACAGATTGCTAAAAATTTACTTACTAAGTTTGATGACGGTGACGAAATTGCGGCACTTCCGTTTGCTGCCGGTTCCAACATTGATCTATCTCTAAAAACAAACTTCGATATAGTTAAAAACGCAATTGACGAAATACAAATAACCCAGAATAGTCCGACTCTAAACGAAACACTTGTCAAAGCCGGAAATATTTTATACGACTCGAAAAATTTTAACAAAGAGATTTACATTTTCACAGATTTGCAAAAGAGCAGATTGTACAACTCAATTAACGAGCTCTCGGACCTAAATAATTTGTTCGGGGAAAACATTCGAATTTTTATTATCTCGTACAATGATAAATCAATACAGAACCTGGGGATTGATCAACTTAAACTTAACAACCAAATAATTGAAAAAAATAAAACTATAAGTTTTACTTCCGGTATTACAAACTACTCAGCCATCCCGGTCAGCAACAGCGTGGCATCGTTATTTATCAACGGTAGAAGAAGCGCACAGCAAAATGTTTCTCTTCTACCGGACGAAACAAGGGAGTTTAATTTCGAAACGACCCTCGCTGATACCGGTTTGGTTGATGTTTATGTAGAACTTGAAGACGATGATATTCTTGACGATAATAAAAGATTTACATGTTTATTCTTGCCCGACCATTATTCGGTTTTGATTGTAAACGATGTTAATGATGATTCAAAATTTATTAAACTGGCAATCGGCAGCCAGTCACAGTTTATACAATTAACTGAAATTTCTTCCTCTCAACTTTCCTCTCAAGATTTATCCAAATACGATGCATTAATTCTCTTTGTACCCGAAAAAATTTCACAAAACGATAAGCTTGTTAACTTTGTTTCTTCCGGCGGAGGTTTAATTTTATTCCCGGGTTCAAAAACTACATTGAGCAGTTACCAAAATATTTCTCATATGTTGGGAATAACTTCGCCGGTTTCGATTATCGGCAAACCCGGTTCGACTGAATTATCAACTCAATTTGATAAGGCGGATCTGAATCACCCGGTACTTGCCGATCTATTTGAGGGGAACTCAAGACAAGGCATTGATTCACCGGATATATATAATTACTTCCGAACTTTCCCGGGAAGCAACGGAAGAAATATAATTTCCTTGTATGACAAATCGAGTTTCCTAAGCGAGTACAAATTAGGATCGGGCAGAATATTAAATTTCAGTTCAGCACCTTTACTTGGCTGGAATAATTTTCCGGTTAAAGCTTTATTCGCTCCGCTTATCTATAAATCATTAATGTACGTCTCGTCAAAATCCAAAGATGAAAAAGAAATTACCGCCGGGCATACGATGCTTGCCGATATCAACGGGTTAACATCCGGCAACATTAAAATTGTTGCACCTGGCAATAAAACAGAATTCATTGATTCGGATACACTATACAATAAAAATTATTTGGAATACAAAAACACCGGTAATACCGGTACATACAAATTTTATTCAGGCGGCAGACTATTGGATTACATCCCGGTTAATCATGATATGAACGAATCCAATATAGAAAAATTAAGCGAGTCGGAATTGGATGACTATTTCGATAAGATCAATTTCAAAGGAAGCATAACCTATACCGGGCCCGGCGACGATTTACAAAAAATTATTTATGAATCAAGGTACGGTTCAGAACTCTGGAAACTATTTATTATCGCCGCACTTGTTCTGGCACTAGTTGAGATGTTTGTTGCCCGAAATTCCAAAAAAGATATTGTTGAGATAACCAAATAAAATTTTAGCGAATGTATGAAACCCACTATTATTGAATTACAAAACAGACCGAAAGAGCGCGCGATTTTAGTTGCTCTTGCTTCCGGTGAAATTTCCAAAAATCAAGTTGAAGAACACCTCGACGAACTTGAGCTGTTAACCGATACAGCCGGTGCCGAAACAGTTTTTAAAATTATGCAAGATAAATATCGCCCTGACCCGGCATTTTTTATCGGCAAAGGAAAAGCAGAGGAGATTGCCCAGCTGGTCGAATTGAACGATATCCAGCTTGTTATCTTTGATGATGACCTCAACCCGACACAAACACGTAACCTTGAAAAATTATTCGAACGAAAAGTTCTGGATAGAAGCGGACTGATCCTTGATATATTTGCATCACACGCCCAGACACGTGAAGCAAAAACACAAGTAGAACTGGCCCAATTACAATACATGTTACCCCGTTTAACACGAGCATGGACACACCTTTCAAAACAATACGGCGGCATTGGAACAAAGGGACCGGGCGAAACACAAATTGAAACCGACCGCAGATTAATTAGAACACGTATCAGCAAGTTGAAGGAAAATTTAAAAAAGATTGAAGCACAGCAGCATACAAAGAGTTCATCAAGAAAAGAATTTTTAACTGCCACACTTGTAGGCTACACAAATGCCGGCAAATCGACTCTGTTAAATCGTTTAACAAATGCCGGTGTTCTTGCCGAAGATAAATTATTTGCGACGCTCGATTCCACTACACGGGCACTTGAACTCGAAAAAAACAAAAAAATATTACTCAGCGATACCGTTGGATTTATCCGCAAACTGCCCCATAGTTTGGTTGCCTCATTCAAAACAACGTTGAATGTTGTCCGTGATGCTGATATTATTATTCATGTTATTGATATTTCACACGATTACTTTGAAGACCATATCAAAGTTGTTGAAGATACGCTTCATGAACTTGAGTGTCACAAGAAAATTCAAATTAAGATCTTCAATAAAATCGATGTACTTGACAACAAACAAAGAATGGAATTTATCTCGGATCACTATCCCGGTTCAATATTTATTTCGGCGGAACGGGGAATGGGGATTAACAAATTGAAAGAAATGATGCTGGACATTTATGAAAAAAATTTTGTGATACTTACTGTTAAAGTTAAACAGAGCGATTCAAAGATAATTTCTAAAATTTACGAGTTGGCGGAAGTTGTAAACATTGAGTACGAAGAGGAAACCGTGATTATTAAATATCGTGCTAGTTCGGTTAATCACAACCAGATATTAAAAATGTTAAGCATCGGTTGATAAAAAAAGAGAAAAAGTTTAAGCCACAAAGTTGAATTGGACTGCATCTTGTTTGGGAATAGATTGCATTTCAAAGATTAATCACTTACTAATATCTCTATCCGGTTATTTTTCTTCCTCCCGTCATAATTATCGTTATCGGCTACCGGGTTTTCCTCACCATAGCCGGCGGAAGTCATTTTGGATGATAAATAAATAGATTCTAGCTTTAAGTAATCAACAATTGTTTCAGCTCTTGATGTTGAGATTTCAATATTTGTCCGCTGGGCACCAACATCATCGGTATAAGCAGAAATTTGATATTGCGAGCCTTCCAGATCTTCCAGAACAACTTTAAGCTGGTTTAACACATTCATTGATTGCTCGTTTAACCGCCAGCCGGCCGGTCTAAAATTAATATTATAGACACGGATCAAAACATTATCACCTTCATCAAAAACTTCCATTTCAATTTCTGTAAATCGGTCTAAATTTATTTTATTAGAAAGTGATCGGGAAGGTTTTTGTGACGGAGTCTTTTCCGAAGGTTCCGTTTTAGCGTATTCTGTTCTTTGCGGTTGATCTGTTTTATTGAGTGCTTCCCAAATATTCCATCTTAGAAAAACTTCTTCCCAAGTATTTTCTCCATCTTCAACAGATTTGATAACATTTGTAATCCAGTTTGCTTTCTGAGCTTGGGTTTTTGAATAGTCCGCTAATGATGCTACCTCGGTTTCGGTATAGCTCTCCGACTCAATCAATTTTTCCGCCTGGTAATATGATTTCAAAGCATTGTCAAAACAAATGGGCGAATAATTATCCGCATCATTTTTTTCGGCAAGTTCAATTTCTTGTCGGGGTATAAAAAGAAATCGTTCTTTAACGGCAATCTGTTTGCATAGTTTATATTTAGTAATTGCCTCTTCAACGTATTCTCTTGCAGAATCAAATTCTTTATCTTCAAATTCTCTTCCGGCCTCTTTAAGAATTTCTTCCGCCTCAAGCCATTCAACGGCAGCATAATTTTCTGCACCGGCGTTACGTGCTTCCCCCCGTACTGCTAATAATTGTGGATATACTTTTGCAAAATCTTTTGCGGTTGCAGTAGCTCTCCCGAAATATACTGCTGCTTCAGCAACATTTTGATTGGTAATATTTATTTCTTCTCCTTCGGCTAAACCTTCAAAAGCAGAAAAATAATATTCCAAACCGTAGCTGTAAGTTTCCGGTGATAATAGGTATGCCAACGTACTATCGGATTTTTGTACCGGTTTCCAGTTAATCAACAAATCCCTAGCTTTTTCAGAATAGAGGATTGCACGCGAGTAATTATTGATAATATTATTTGACAGCACCGGCAGCACTTCGTAATTATGATCATCATATTCTTCGATAGCTTCAAGAAATCCTTCTTCAGCCGGTCCCCAGTAGTAAGGTGAAAATTTATCAGCATTAATATTTAATGCTGCCTTTCTTGATGTTAAGATACTTTTAAAGAAATCATTACTCTTATCGATCTCTTCGTTCATTATCGTCATAAAAGTAATCGATCTTTCCAGTTCATCCGTAATCGATGAATTACTTCCTTTGTCTCTTAATATTTCTGCCGCTGTGTTATAATGATCGATCGACTTATTAAAATCTTTCGGTTTGAATATTTGAGCATTCCGATCCAGTGCATCATTTAATACAATGCGCGTTTCCTCGAAAAGTTTATCCGTTTTTGTCTGCATATATATTGCAGAGGACAGAAGAAGCAGAATCAGTATGATATTTCTTAAAATAACCATTTTAATGTTTAAGGGTATCTTGAACAAAAGTTTCAAATTTTTGCTTAAAGAGTAACGTGTCATTGTCGCCGCTTGTGGTTGCCTCAACACTTCTGTCTGATAAGTTAACAATCTCGTAAATAGAGATCATTATATTATAAGCGTTACTATCTAATTCGGTTTTACTTGTCCCGATTCCAAATTTATACTTATCAAGTGCATTCGTCCCTTTAACCGTAAAATTAGCAGTTGAATCATAAAAAGAATAGTCGGTCGAGTCAGGGTGGAGATAATAAACTTTTGCATAAACGATGCGTTCTTCATCTTCTTCAACATCAACATCAAAGTTCAATTCTCTGAACTGTGTATATTGATCGCCATCTAGATCAAGCGGATTAGACCACCAGACACTCGAAAATTTATAATGGTAGCTGTCCTCTTCATCCGATTCAAATTCAATATCATTAAGCAAAGGGTCTTCGGGATCTTTAAAAGCTACTAATGCACTTATATCCGATCTGTAAACTTCAACCCTGAAATCGTATTGATCATGGGTTAATTTATGTTCCGGCAAACCAAAAACATATTTTAATGTATCAACAAGTTCGCCTTTAACATCATATTCATTTACGGTTTGAAACAGTTTGTACGTTTCATCTGCAGATTTTTTGTAAAATATTTTTATATAAACCTTCTTGTTAAAAGTCTGCGTGCTGAAAACATTTATATTCATCGTTGCATAGCGCCAATAAGAATTGCCATCGCGATCATAGTTATTAGACCACCAGAAATTCACGAAGCAAGAATTATCGTTGCCGGATTCTTCAAATTTGTTTGCAAACAGTTCAGTTGATAGGCTGTCTGTTTGTGCTTCAAGCCGGGTTTTATTCGCTTCGTAAATTTCAATTGAAAAATCATATTGATCACGTTGTAATTCCTTGTTTGGAGCGCCAATCGAATAGAAAAGTCTGTTCTCAAAATCGCCTCCGGTTACCTCCATTTCATCCGATATTCCATAGAGGGAAAATGTTGAAGCATCCTGGGATTTATAATAGATACGGGCTTGAACTTTTCTTGTTACTTCCTCTTGAAGAAAGACACTGAAATTTAATCTCTTAAATTGAACATACCCGTCCTGGTTCCCGTCAATCTTATCCGACCAATATACATTATCAATAGAATATGTGTAGTCTATGTCTTCTTCGGTACTGCAAGAAAGAGTTACGAGCGATAGAACAACAAGCATCAATACTTTTTTATAGACCACGTTTTTCCTCTAAATATTTTCTGATAGCATCTTTAACTGCTGCACTGGTATCGGTTGGTTCAAATCTGTTTTCTAATGGAACTTGTTCAATCGGAATTTCATTATAAGTCATTGTTTGGATGAAATCATCGCTGTGAATGGATGATCTTGTGTAATTGAGGCAAAGATCAAATCCTAAATCGCCCACACCTATTGAGAAACAAATCTCAAAATTACCGTTTGAAGAAATAGTAACAGACCCCCTGATAGTAAACCCGGCACACACATCAAAAAGCTCAAGATCAACGCACGCTTCGCCATGTAATTTTACTTTCCCGGTAAATGTAAAAGTGCCGTCAACATGCTTTAAGGAAATTTCGCCGGATAATTCGTAATCCAAAGAAAGCGGACCTTTGCTTGCACTCAGACCGTTGCGTGCATAACCGGTCAGTTCAAAATTTCCGTTACGTTCGGCGTATCCTTTCACACCCACTCTACTTAGTCCGGCAACAACAACCTCACCGGAAAAATGGAGCGAGCTTGATGTCACTTCGAGTGCGGTATGCCCCATGTCTATTTCGTGACCAAGGATCTTAAGAGTTGTTTGAGATTTAAATCCCAACTCCCATTCGGAAAGCTCTGTACCAATCGTTCCGTAGAAAGTTTCTTTCTGTTCAACCGGGGCGAGATAATCTAAGAAATCCCAATCTTGTCCGATAACTTCATAAAGGAAATCGCTCGGCGAAGAAGGCGGCATCTCGCGTACACCTACAAATTTTAGTCGTGTATTTCCACCTTGCTCGTATGCGAGGTGTAAGCTTGCCGAGCCCAGGAGAATTTCAACATTCAGCCAGTCAAGTGCTTCATGGTCAAGAGTTAGTTTACCATTAAGACCCATCTGAAAATCAGCGTTCCTTCCGCCAAAGAAACTATCATAATTGGAACTAGATGAACCGAGAGCAAGAACAGCTTCACCGCTGAATGCAAGAGGGTATTTTCCAAGAGGAATTGTTCCGGAAAGATAGAGATGACCTTTAAATTTGGGAATGGTATAACTTGTTACAAGCGGTTCGAACGGAATAAATCCTTGAGCAGAAACAGCTAAACCAACGTCAGTAATATCGCCAAGTTTTGTACCGGTGAAATCACAAGAAGTGAAGTAATAAGGATCCAGCGGATCGATTGCAACTTTTTTTATGTTCTGAAATTTTGAACTTGTAATACGCGCCGAATAGGGTTCGTCATTTTCATAATAGAAATAGTATCTATCCGGATCAACCGGCCAGCCAAACGGACCGGTTTCAAACTCGCTTCCCTTTTTAAAGACGATGGAAGAAAAGGGCATTCCTTCCAGGTTCAACTTTTTGAGCAATCCCTCACGCGGCAGTTCTGCTACACCAAGACCGGTTATATCAGAAAAAAAGTTTCCGGCTCCGTCTTTTTTTAAATCAAACGACCCGTTGGTTAATCTTATATCACCATACTTAGAATTCTCAATGTAAACACTCCCTTGAATGCGGTAACCAAAATCTGTTTGAATAACACTGTTCTTGTTGGCTTTAAGCAAAAGTGCATTCTCGCCCGATCCCAGCTTAAAAGTTTCCGGATTCGGTTCTAATCTTTGAACTTCAAAGGGATCAACCGGCTCTACAAAATTTTCCTTTGTGCATTGCATCAAAAAAAGTATTGCAAAAGATATGGCAGTAATAGACAAATATTGCTTATGCTTTGTCTTCATCAGGTTTATTTTGTTATTAATATTTTATACCTACAAAACAAATCGATACCCCAGGATGATTTCGAGACGATTAGATCCCGGGTACAATGTATTATAACTTCGGAATTCACCTTCAACCGGTTTTCTTCCAAACTCTGCTTCTTTCGATCCAAAGAAAACGTATTGTGCTTCTATAAAAAAATTGCTCAAGTTGTAAATTAGTCCGCCGCCGGCAGCATAACCTATACCCGAAGCTTTTTCTAATTTGAAATAACTATTGTCTGTTCCGTACTTTATGTTTTGGAAATTCGAAAACCAATAATTGCCGCCGGCTAATAGATATCCTTCTAATTTGCTGTTGAAAATGCTGAAAAATTTGTACACAATATGAAAGTAAACCTGGTTGGTTTTAAGATAATTAGTTGTTAACCGCGATTCAGTGTAATCATACCCCAACCTAAATCCGAGGTCCCAATTTGTTTTACTGTATTCTAAGTAACCGCCTAACGGATTAAAATAGTTTTTCAAGTTCTTTTCATACGGCAGATGGTACGCACCATAAGATATGCCCACGGCTATGTATGGAATGTTTCCGCCGGTAGTTATATCGAAATAATTTATAAATCCGCTATACGGATAAACACTCTTTCTCCAGATCCCGGGAAAATTCAGTTGATCTTTTACCACTAAAATTTTTTCGCCTTCCTTTAATAACCCAACGGTCTGCGAGGCGTTATCGGTCTTTTCTTTAACAAAGGCATATTGAATGGAACACTCAATTATTTCCCATTCCCATTTTGAATACTCATTTTCAGGAGAGGGGTAATTAAATTTTTCGTCGAGTTCCTCTTTTTCGGAAGGTGTGATAAGAAATTTCTCTTCGATAAATCCATTAAGCGGATAAACAACTTTCTTCCAGCCGAACTTTGCCCATTCTTCGTCAACAATTAAAACTTTATCGCGGTAGTAAACAAATCCAACGGTATCGGCATCTTCATTTGTATTTTTAAGAACCGGCACTTTCCCGTCCTTTACATATAATACATATGCTGTCCAATCACGTTCTTCAGTTATAAAAAAATTAATAGGCAGCAATTCTACGGTAAATAGAAAGAAAATTAGAAATGATAAATATGTGGTTAATTTATATTGGTGTTCCATCACTTACATTAACAAGCTGAGATGTAACAGAACCTCGCGGAACTCAATTAAAAATTAATAATTTCTTGACTGAATGAAAAGATTTTTTAACTTCTCTTATGTAATTATTAAGACTCGATATGCTTCTATTTTAACAGAAGGTTTTCCAAAGTCTATTCGCGGGGGTAAATATTTTAGTTGGAGTTCTCTTCTTTTGTATCCGGCTGATCTTGTTTTTTAGTGGTGTAAACACTACCCTTGCCCAGACGCTCCTTTTTATCAATCCATTTATCAAGCTTGAATATAAGCCAGCCAAACAGAGCCAGCCCTATAAGGAGTAACACTGTAACTAAAATAAAAACTATTGTGTAAAGACCCATATTCTGTTATATAATTCTTTTAATGAGGAATAATTTTATGTCCGATATTGACTAGAAACTGACCATATTCTTCACCAAAACTTTTCTTCTTATGATGCTCTTCTTGATCTGAAATATATTTTCTAACCTTTTCAACAACGGATTCACTAACGGATATTGCAATATATTCATCTTGCCATTCAAATTTTTGTCTAGTCAATTTATTTTTGTTTATCCAATAAGATGATTCTCCTTTGAGCAGCATTGCAACTTTACTGATTGTTTGTTCAGTTCCAAGTGAGATTAGTAAATGAAGATGATTGCTGGTTCCGTTTATTGAATCGATCCAGATTTGTTTTTCTTTTGCGTTAACTTTTATATGATCAATTAATTTCTCTTTCAGTTCTTTATATATAATTTTCTCCCGGCCTTTGGTTGAGAAGATTAGATGAATCCAGATTTTTACAAATGGCATTTCTAACCTCATTATATGTGGCTAAAGCCATAAGGATATTTATTTCATCACCACGACCTTAAGGTCGTGGCTATTAATTCTTTTATAAATAAAATATAAATATTTTTTTCATCTAAAATTGCCACGAGCTTTAGCTCGTGGTATAATAATTTATATTAATAAAATTGGCTTTAGCCAAAATCAAACGCTCTTATTCAATTCATTAACAATTTTCATAGTCTCCAAACTTACCCTCGCAACTTTTTTTATTAATTCAATTACTTCCTCTTTATAATCGGCAAATTTATAATTGTTGAATTTTTCCCGAACTGTTGGGTCTTTTATTTTCTTTTCCTTGTATTGATCGAGCACCCATTCTATAGCGGTCCGGTTGCCAAGTTTATACTGCCATACTTCCGGCGGAACATTTGTTAAGCATGTATTCTCATCAATATAAATCAGCCCGTTCTCTTTATCTGCTTTCAGCAAACATTTAGGTTTATCTTTCTTAATTTTTTCTTCCACTCTTTTTAGTCGAAGTGGGGAAATACTCTCATAGTTTAAATGAAGCTCCATCAACTCTGCGCCGCGTTTTGCCCACCAACGGAAATCATCATATAACGGAATTCGTGGAAACTCTCGTCTTAAATTTTGCTCGTACTTCTTTCTGTATTTCGGGTTGTGTAACACAGCATAAACATAATGGAAGATATCAAGCTTGGTTATTTTCTTATCCTTGTAATTTGTACGGAACTGTTCTAAACCCCAATCGGTGATATTATCATATCGGTTACCTGACTCATCATAACGATATAAAGGGATACATTGTGAATCCCCATTAAAATGAAGATCAACTAAATATTTAGAAGCTACTAAGTTAAATGGCTTATTTGATTGATTAATTGCTATGGTTAGATTTTTTTTCTTGGCGTTAGGGAAAATGGACGGTGTTTGATATTGCATTTCATTCAAATTTTTATCGTAATAAATGACTTTCTTTGTAAATACTCTGTACAAACAATTTCTAATTTTTCGATTGTCAAATTTATATTCAATATTATTAAATAAATCATTTTTTACCGCCCGAGTCCATTTAACTGAATAATCAATTAATTCTTTTATTTCTGCTCTTGAAAACTTAGTAGCTAACTTCTCTCTATCCTTATTATAAATTTCTATTAAATATTGTACCTTTTCTGAAAGATTACTTTTATTATCATCATATACCCATTCATCTCGATTTGTAACAACACCAAGCGAAAACAATTTAAATATTGCATTCTCTTGTTCTTTCTTTTTTGCAAGCTTTGTCTGCCTATTAGCTATTGGTATAAGAGATTCAAAATCATTTTCGGTAAGGTTAATCCAGTTTCCATTTTTATCGGGAGTTATATGGGTAAACTTCAAATCAGCAAGTTTATTTTCTACTAAATAGTTTTTCTTCTCATCTGATTTTACATAATCACGAATTGCATTATAATAAATATCACAACCTTGTTTTCCTTCCTTTCTAACAAGAAAGTAAATTGCAACACCTACGCGTATTTGATCTTCAAAAACATTTCCGGCTTCGCGTCTTCTTCTTTCACCGCTGGTTCGTGCATTACCTTTTAAATCAATTATATAAATCTCATTAAACTCTTTTATAACTTCTTTTCTAAACCCATCATAAGTCTTAGAATCAACAAACGAGTTATTACTTATAAATGAAATTATACCATTTTTGTTCAATCTATCTGATGCCCACCTCAAAGCCCTTGCATACATATCATACATTTTGGTTTTTTGTGCTGTACTTGCTTTAATATATGTATCTTTTATCCGCTTATCTATCTTTGGATATTCGCGGTTCTTGTTGTTTTCATTTTCATTTAATTGGTTTGCATTGTAAGGCGGATTACTGATAATAACGGAAATTTTCTTTTCGTTCTGGCGTTTTATTCTTTCAGTGTTTTCTGATGCAAACCCGAAAGCATCCAATTGCTGGTCGTCTGTAGTAAATGCAAAACCGAGGTTATCAAGCGTATCAACAAAACAGATATTCTTAAATTCTTCGTATTGCTGCATCTTCTGGTAGTAAGTATACTCAATATTCAGGTTGGCTACATAATACGGAAGTATAACAACTTCGTTACAATGGATTTCGTTCTGATATTTGAATTTAAGTTTATCCTTTGGAAGGTAATCAATTAGTTCGGTAATGTATGTTCCGGTTCCAGTAAAAGGATCGAGAATCTCTACATCTTTATCGCCAAGGAATTTGTTAAATGTTTTATGCAGAAGATAATCGGTGCTTTCAATCATAAACCTGACTATTTCGTTGGGAGTATAAACAACGCCGAGCCGGTCAGCCGCTTTAGGATTATATACCTTATAAAAATTCTCGTAAAGAACTTTTAGAAATTTTTGTTTTTCGTGGTGATCTGCAATATCGGTTGCTGTTCTACGAATCACTTTATAATAATTTTCAATTTTGCCTAGTGTTTCTTTTTTAGTTTTTCCCGTGAAGAAAGTATCAACAACTTTTTGAAGTTCACGAGCAATATTATTTTCTCTATGAAATGATGTTTCGCTAAAAACTTCCAGAAATATTTCTTCAGTCAATATATGCTGTATCATCATTTCACGGATGTCTTCAAGAGTAATATGAGGATTGATCGACTTTTTACAGAGCTCGAAAAAATCATCCCGTGATTTTTGAAACTGAATATTCTTTAGAGAAACTTCTTCAATTTCTTCACGCAGTGCTTCTAGAATTGAAGGAAGGTCTTCCTTAAATTGTTTTACAGCTTCCCTAAAATCGTGTACTTCAGGTCGTTCATAGCTTACGAATTTTGTTAATAGCCCATCAAGCTTTTCATCATCTTCTTTTAAAGAAGCTCTTCCGGTCTCCAAACCGTTTTGATATAGAACAGCAGTTTGTGAATCCTCAAATAATATATTGCTATCTGGGTAGCCCTTTTCAAATTTCTTTTGAATTTCAGTTTCAAGTTCATCTTTACTGTCTTTGCTTTCCCAATAACCCCAGTCCAAACGCAAGGAATCTTTAACTGTACCATCTGGTTTAATTGTCTTACCATCTTTTGTTCTTACTTCTAATTGCGGGATTAAAAGAAGACCTTTTGTTTTGCAATAATTATTCAACAGATTTTGAAATGCTGAACTAATTGCTCCTTCGTTACGACTGCCGCCGTATTGAATTAGTTTTTCTACTTCTTCTTTATACTTTTTGATGAGGAAAAGAGACATGATAAACTCGAATCAGTTATATCTTATTGCAAATTATGATTATTTCAAGATTTTTGAAATATAAATTATGCTTTTTGCTAAAGCCAATATTTGTTCCTATTCTTTTTATCCCACGACCTTAAGGTCGTGGCTATTAATCCTTATATAAATAAAATATATTTTTCATTTAAAATTGCCACGAGCTTTAGCTCGTGGTATAATAATTAATATTAATAAAATTGGCTTTAGCCCAAACCAAAACCATATGGGCTATTTCGCATCTTATTCTTAAGTTTAATAACCAAATTTAATTATTAGAGGTAAAAACATGTCCATTATTCTTGATGGTTCCAATCTAACAGTAGAAAAATTAGTAGCTATTGCACGCTACAATGAAAAAGTTGACTTACACCCGGATGCACTGGAAAGAATTAAAGTTTGCCGTACGATGCTAGAAGAAAAGATTAACGCACACGAAATTATGTATGGAGTGAATACCGGAATCGGCGAGTTTTCAGAAGTTGTATTGAACGATGACCAGGTAAAAGAATTTCAGAAATATTTGATCTACAATCACGCAGCCGGAATCGGCGATGCTGCACCGATCGAATATGTACGCGGCGCCATAGCCGGAAGAATAAATGTACATGCCCACGGAATGAGCGGCTGCAGACCGGAAATAACCTTAACACTTATCGAAATGTTAAATAAAGAAGTAACACCGGTTGTTTGTCAGAAAGGTTCTGTCGGTGCATGTGGAGACCTTGCACCTATGAGCCAAGTTGCTTTGCTTATGATGGGTGAAGGTGAAGCGTATTATAAAGGAGAAAAATTGCCCGGCAAAATTGCATTTGAAAAAGCCGGAATCAAAATACCGGGATTGCAAGCGCGCGACGGACTTGCAACAATCAACGGTTCAAATTTGCTTACTGCGATGAGCGCAATTCATCTTTATGATATTAACCGCTGGCTTAAACAAGCAGAGATTGCTTGCTCTATGACACTCGAAGCATTGCTTGCCAACTTGAAACCTTATGACTCAAGATTACATGAAGTTCGCGGATTTAACGGCGCAATCCGAAGCGCTAAATCAATAATGAAAAACATTATGGGCAGCGACCTTCAAACCGGCAAAATAAAAACGAAAGTTCAGGATGCATACTCGATGCGTTCATCTCCACAAGTAATCGGTGCCGCACACGATGCAGTCCGTTGGGCAAAAGAACAAGTAGAAACTGAACTCAACGGCGTTGGTGATAATCCGATTTTTATGCCGGAACACAAACTCACATTGACCGGCGCAAACTTTCAAGGCACACCGGTAAGTTTACCGATGGATATGGTTGGTGCCGCCGTTACAATGGTAAGTGTTCTTTCCGAACGTAGATTAAACCGTTTATTGAATCCGGCGCTGAGTGTCGGTCTTCCGGAATTTTTAACAAAAGGTGCCGGAATGTTTTCGGGATTGATGCTCAGTCAATATACGGCAGATTCATTAATTGTCGAGCAAAGAATTTTATCGATGCCGGCATCTATTCAATCAATTCCGGCAGCTGCAGATCAAGAAGATTTTGTTTCGATGGGAATGAACACTGCAATTAAGAATACACAAATTTTGGAAAACGCTTACGGAGTTTTAGGAATTGAATTTATTGCCGCGTCACAAGCGCTCGATTTCAGAAATTTCACAAATGGAAAAGGTGTTTCAAAAGCTCGCGAAGTTGTGCGCAGACATGTTGCACATCTCGATGTTGACCGCCCGCTATATCCCGATCACACAAAAATGAAAGGTGTTGTTAAGAGTTGCGAAATACTTGAAGAAGTAGAGAAGGACATTGGCTCTCTTGAATGATACAGCTAACACTATAAACCATGGATGACACGGAATAAAACAGACTTAAACAAATTTTAATCGGCGAAAATCAGCTCTTTCCGTGTCATCCGCGTTCTATTTCTTTTGATCTTCATTCACTTCAATAAAGTTGATCGGAAAAACAGTTGACATATATTTGCAGATTGTGAACTTCTTCCGCTACTTCTATTGTTTTACTGACATACCAACCGCGAGGTTCACATGAAAATAAAAAGTACGGTTTATTTCAGTGCTTTTGTAATTTCATTTTTCATAGAATCGACCAAATTCACCCCGGTTTACTCGCAAGATTTAAACTCATTACAAATAGATTTCGGCACTATACCGTCTGTAACACTTCCGCTTGATATTGCATTGAAGCATCGTTTCAAAATAAAAAATATCGGCACGGCAAATTTAATTTTTGATTTGGAAGCAAGAGTAATCGAAACAAATCAGGAGGCGGTTACATTTCCGCAACCGCCGGTTTTGTACCTTGCACCGGCAGAAGAAATTGAGATTGCTTGCATACTCGATGCGGCAACCGGCAATCTGAGTACGCTGCCGGTCGGACAGCATACGAGAACTGTTAAATATAAATTCATCAATCACATCAACAACTCAGATTCTATTTCTGTGACGGCAGCATATTCATTTACAGTGATCGACAAAAACGACATTACCGGTTCGTACACGGTTCGCGGAAAAGTTGTTGATGAAAACGGTACTCCGATTCCCAATGTACAAATGAATCTTGATACCGGTGCGGATTTCAGTCTGCCCAACGGAACAAATAACAACGGCGAGTTCAACTATTCCGTTCCGTACAACACAAAGTGGATGATCAAAGCAAGCAAAGAAGGTTACAACGATGCATACCAATTTGTTGATTTGAACCAAGCCGTGCAGTATCAAATCGTATTAACGCGTGCAAAATTTTACAACGTTAATTTTCAAACTAAAGCTTCGATCAATACCGAATTTGGATTTTGGCAAGGCGCTGTTTCCGATGATGAAAGCAAAATTTTACTTACGCAAGGAATGGAAATTTGGTACAACGAAAATTTAAGAACCGAGAGCAAGTTATTTCTTTACAAACCGGACGGCACAAAACTTTGGGAACATCCGATGGGATATGAATCGTGGGGAATTTCAATCAGCCGCGACGGCAATTATGCAGCTTATGCACAGAAACACATCACTCAACCCAAAATAGTTATGCTCGAAACTTCTTCTCCAACAGTTTTGTGGGAAAAAGATTTCGACACACAAAATTTTCCTACCGGTTCGTTTTTTATCGGGCACAACAGCAATGAAATAAGAATCTCAAACACAAATAAATATGTTGGTCTCGGCAGCGGCGAGGGAGATTTTTATCTTCTCGATTTACAAACCGGAAATTTATTGTGGGCTAAATTTGTTGCCGGGCAAGTTAGAAACGTTAGATTCTCCGGTGATGACAACTACGTTTACATCGGCAGCGATCCGTGGCTTTACAAAGTAAACACAGCCGATGGTGCCGTAGTTTGGAAATCTTACATTTATTCATGGCCCCTTCATTACGGATTGCAATTATCGCCCGATGAAAGTTTGATTGCATCGATGGTGAAAAGCGGAGAGATAACCGTAATCAACACAAGCGACGGTTCCAAAGCTTGGGATTTCGATCCCGGAGTGATCGGTCAGTGGCTCGAGTTTTCTCGCGACGGAAAACAAATTGCCGCTTCTGCATTCGGCGGTGTTTGGGTTTTTGATGCTGCAACCGGCAAACCATCATGGAGAGTTAAAGGTACAAAAGCCGGATACTTTTCAAAAGATAACAACTACCTACTTTTGTTCAACGAACTTTATACAAAGGAAGGAACAAGAATTTACATGCTGCCGCAAAATCAAGGCGGACAGTTTGCATTCATCAATGAAAACAATACGAGCGTTGTGCTTGCAACCGGACAAATGTATTCGTCCGGCGTTGGCTTAGTATTTTATGAAGGCACAGTTACAGATGTTGAACAAGAAAATTCACTGCCGCAATCTTTTTCGTTGGAACAGAATTATCCCAATCCGTTTAACCCGTCAACAACAATTGAGTACACAATTCCAAACGTAGAGACGGCATACATGCCGTCTCATGTTACTTTAAAAATCTATAATATACTCGGACAAGAAGTCGCAACCCTTGTGAATGAGCAACAACTTCCAGGAAAATATTCCGTACAATTTGGTGTAGAGACGCGCCATGGCGCGTCTTTACCATCCGGCATTGCGGCTAAAGGCGGATACGCCTCTGGCGTATATTTTTACAAATTAAAGAGCGGAGAATTTTCCGAAGTTCGTAAAATGATTTTGTTGAAATGACCAGTCGATAATTTTTATTTTACAAATGTAGAGATGACTAGGCGAGTCGTCTCTACAACACGAAAACAAATAATAAATTTAGAGTAGAAGCGTGTCTCCGTTGTTTGCTTTTTTATTTTCGAGATGCAAGCGGTGCGCCTCTACAACTTACTCGCCTAACTCAAATTCTTTTTCGATTGAGATTTGCTTCTGCGAATAATCATCCGTTACATTGAAAATAATTTTGTATTTGCCCGGCAGATATGTTGAATCGAGTTCTGCTTGCGTTTCGATCGGCAGATCAATGAATCTCTCTTTAGATTTTTCGTCAATCAATCCTTCGCCTATTCCTACAAGGATTTTTCCTTCGGGCGTTTTTAGATCAACCGTGTAAGAAAGTTTTACCGAATAGGTTTCATTATTCTCGTTCTGCACAAAACCTTTCACACGGCACGTTGCATTTAATTCCCAGCCCGGACTCATCGAATATGCAAACGCTTCCGCAGAAAATAGTTCGAGCTTTTCTTCATTGCTTGAACATGCGGAGAAAACAACAGCAATTAAAAAAAGGGTCGAATAGATTCGACCCTTGCAAAAATTTTTATTTACAAATTTCATATCAGTTATTCTTCTTGAAATCTTCCATGAATGAAACCAAATCTTCAACACCTTTTTTCGGGAAAGCATTGTAGATCGATGCACGGATTCCGCCGACCGATCTGTGTCCTTTCAATCCGTCAAATCCTTTTTTCTTTGCTTCGTCAATAAATTTCTTTTCAAGTTCCTCATTCGGCAAGCGGTAAGTTACGTTCATCAATGAACGGTCTTCTGCAACAGTTGTACCTTTGTAGTAGCCGCCGCTTGCATCGATGGCATCGTACAACACTTTTGCTTTGTCTAAATTGCGTTTGTACATTTCATCGAGCCCGCCCATATTTAGCAGCCACTTGAAAACCAATCCGGCAATGTAAATGCCGAATGTTGTCGGTGTGTTGTACATCGAATCGTTCTCTGCGTGAATTTTGTAATTCATATATGTATGAAGTGAATCGGAACTTCTTTCCAACAAATCTTTTTTGATAATTACAACCGTAACTCCGGCCGGACCAATATTTTTCTGAGCACCGGCGTAGATCAATCCGTATTTATCGATATCAATTTTCTTGTGAAGAAAATCCGAAGAAGCATCGCACACAAGCGGAACATTTCCAACTTCCGGTTCATTGCGCCACTCCGTTCCGTAAATTGTGTTGTTTGATGTGAAGTGAACATACGATGCATCAGCATCGAGTTTTAATTCAGTTTGTTTCGGGATGCGCACAAAATTTTCACTTTCGGTTGTCGCAGCAATATTTACCGTGCCGACCCTCTTTGCTTCTTTAACAGATTTTTTTGCCCACGAACCGGTAACGATGTAATCTGCTTTGTTTTTCGGCGGCATCAAGTTGAGCGGAACCATTGAGAATTGCAAAGTTGCACCGCCTTGCAAAAACAACACTGAATAATTCTCGCCAATGCCGAGAAGCTTGCGCAAATCTGCTTCCGCATCTTTAATAATGCCGTCAAAAATTTTTCCGCGGTGGCTCATTTCCATCACGCTCATTCCGCTTCCTTTATAGGAATACAAATCTTTCTGAGCATCAAGCAAAACTTCCTCCGGTAATATCGCCGGGCCCGCGCTAAAATTATAAATTCGTTTTTCCATTTTTCCTTTTCTCCGCTTATTTTTTAATTCTGATCCCGACACTGTCGGGAGAAGAATCTCCTACCACATCATGTTAAAGATTCTTCTTCGATGCTGTTACAAAAATTCTGTTTTTTCTTTTATATAATTTTATAAAAATTGTTTTCTGCCAAACCGCATCTCTTACTTATTTAAGTAGGAGATTCTTCGTCGTCCCGATTTCATCGGTACTCCTCAGAATTAAAGGGTATGGACGAGCAGACCGTCCCGCAACTTCGGTTCGAACCATGTAGATTTCGGCGGCATAATTTCTCCGGCATCAGAAATATTTATAAGATCATCGAGCGTTACCGGGTACATCGAGAATGCTACTGCGGCTTTTCCGCCGTCAACTAATTTTTCCAATTCATCCGTGCCGCGGATTCCACCGATGAAATCAATTCTGTTATCGATGCGCGGATCTTCTATGCCGAGTACCGGATGCAGCAAATAATTCTGAAGAATACTTACATCGAGATTATCACCGACTGTCGTTCCCGGTTTTACATTTCCGTTCGGTTTCAGCAAATACCATTTTTTATCGATGTACATTCCAAAAGTTTTCTTCGAAGTAGGTCTCGGTGAAGATGCATCTTCAATAGTAAAATTACTTTTTACTTTTTCAATGAACTGATCTTTGTCAACTCCGTGCAGATCATGAACAACACGGTTGTACGGCATAATTCTCAATTGATCCGCCGGGAAAAGTACAGCGAGAAAATAATTATATTCTTCTGTGCCGGTGTGATTCGTATTGAGTTCCATTTTAACTTTTTGTGCGCGGCTTGCACTTGCGGCTCTGTGATGCCCGTCTGCAATGTAAAGATTTTTTACTTTGGCAATTTCATCAACAACCACGTTTGCAGCTTCTGCCGGCATTATCCACACTTGATGTTTTATTCCGTCAACCGCGGTGAAATCATAAACGGGAGAATTTTTCTTCGTTGTCTCGTTTACAATTTTATCAACTTCGCCAACACCTTTGTAAGTTAAGAATACCGGACCGGTCTGCGCTTCTGTAGTAATAATATGATTTGTTCTGTCGTCTTCTTTTACTTTGCGCGTTTTCTCATGTTTTTTGATAACATCGTTATTATAATCCTCAACAGAAAAAGTTGCGGCAATTCCGGTTTGGGAATGCGTACCCATTGTTAGTTTATATATGTAAAGTTTCGGTTCGTTTTCCTGAACAAGCGGAGCTTCTTCTTTCAATCGATCGAAATTTGATTTTGCTTTTTGATAAACTTCCGAAGAATATGCATTGACATCATGCTTCAATTCAATTTCGGAACGAGTGACTCGAAGAAAGCTGAGCGGATTTCCTTTTGCAAGTTCTGCAGCTTCTTCTTTGTTCACAACATCGTAAGGAACACTTGCAACATGATATGCTACTCTTTCATGTGGTCTTACAGCGCTAAAGGGTCGAATTACAGCCATTTATTCTCCGGAAAATTCAAAAATTGTGTTTGGAAAATTACCACTTAAAGGTAAGATAGTAAAATTAATCCGCTCTGGATTTTAATATTGTCAAATAAAATTTTAATTTAAGATTTTTCGTCCCGATTCCGAATTAAGTTGAAGAATCGGGACGAGAAATTTAAAAATCACTGGATCATATCAATCATAACACCGATTTCTTCAACCATTTCATCGGTATTACCGCCAAACCCTACACTTTTAAATCTAACTTTGCCGTTCTTATCTATAATAAACTTAGTCGGGATCCCGGATACTTTATAGCTTGAGATAACTTCATTTTTTTCATCTAGCAAAACATGAAATGGATAACTATTCTTTGCAATAAAATCAGAAGCGTTCTGTTTTTTATTTTCGACATTCTCCCATGTATTTACAAACAAGAATTTTGCTTTACCGGTTTGTTCATATTGTTCGATAGCTTTCTTCATACCCGGGAAAGACGAAATACACGGGCCACACCAAGTAGCCCAGAAATCTACTATTACTGTTTTACCTTTGAAATCGGCAAGAGAGACATTTTTCCCTTCAAGATCAATAAGAGAAAACTGTGGAGCCGGTTCATCAATAATTTCTTTTTTTAATTTTTGAATCAACTTTACTTTAGCTGCTTCTTCAAACTTAGAATAGTAGGAATCGAACCCATTCTCGCTCCCATTATTTTTCACAAATACTTCTTTCAGCATTTCTTTCATTTTTGCCGTGGATGTTCCGTCAGAAATAAATTTTTCCAATTCCGATTGTGCTTTCTTATAATTCCCGGCATCCATCAAGGAAGTAACATAATTTTGATTCATCTCCGGATCTTTATATTTGTTCATTTCAACTGCTTCTTGAAGAGCCGTAAATGATTCGGTATTCTTTCCCAGCTTTTTCAAAATCATTCCGTATGTATCAAGTATCATCCCTAGTGAACCCTTGCGGACATCTTCCCATTCTTTAGTAGCCATATAACCCGGTTTGGGTTGCGCTGGATTGTTAATTTCGCTTCGTGCAAGTTCAATCCCCTTTTTTGCAATAATTGCTGCCGATTCAAGATCGAAATCTTTTTCATACATTGACCAGGCCAAACTGTTATATGAATTTGCTTTCGCATCGGTTAATTTCTTTTCTAAAAATTCTTTCGCTTCTGCAAATTTTCCGTTTTGATTTAATACTCTGAAAATATCGTAATTGAAATTCGATAAAAATTTTCCGTTTGGATAGGATAATGCATACTCATCCGCCAATTTAATTTTCTGATCTAACTCTTTCACACCCCTGAATGCCATGTATTTTTGCAATTGAGCATAACTTCCGTTTGGATATTTTTCATTGATGATTGCTTTTAACTTAGCCGATCTTTCTACATCTTTTAATCGATCGGACCAGCTAACTAATACGCCTAAAAAATCTTCGGATGTGTCGCCGGTGTTTTCCAGTAATGTTAGGTCTGATAAAACAATGTCCCGTCCCTTTTCCTTTTCATTACTTAACACTGAACTGAAATAATAATTTATATAGTCTTTCTTCAATGACGGGTTAAGAGAGAATTCTTGTTTAAAAAGTTCGTAAGCTTTTTCCTGATCATTATCGATTTCAAATATTCCAAACCAGGAAGCATAACCGACACCCAAACCGGCATAAGTACCCGGCAAAGGTTTTCCATCCTGGTAAAGATGAATAACATAAGTCTGCTTCCGGTTAATATCTTTATCCCCGCCGTTTGAAAAGACAATTGAAATTCCCAGGGTTGAGTCGGAAGGTGTAAAGCTGCCGATCCAATTGCCTCCAGATTTTTTCATCGGGAATTCCTCAGTATTATATAAATTCTTACCATATTCATAAACAAACATAGAAATAGATTCCGAACCGTTCAGACTTGTGCCTTCGGGATTATACGTTACGGTTATTTTTGAATTTGCTTGCGGTTTTTCCGGTTTATACGAAAAATTATTTTCTACGGCGTTTGTTATTCCAACCAGAAAAATTACCAAAAGAAATGTAATGCTGACATTCTTGAAGAGATTCATAAAATTCCCCAATCTTGATTAACGAATTGGGGTTAAAATATGAATACCCATTTGTAAAGACAATTCAATTATAAATGACCGGTCAAAAATTTAGCATTTTACATTTTACTTACAGCCAAACCTAATTTTTTTAACAGATCGCCCAACGTTTTCTGTTCATCTAAAGATAAAACAGAGAATAATTTAGTTATGTGTTCAGCATGGTCGGTAAAAATATTGTTAAACAACTCTTGCCCTTTTTCGGTAAGCTGAACATTAATTGTACGCCGGTCTTCTTTACTGTGAATCCTTTCGAGTAATCCAAGTTTCTCAATATTATCAAGAACCAGCGTCATATTACCGCCGGTAACGAGCATCTTATTACATATTTCCCCTACTTTCAGAGGGCCCAAATGCCCGAGCAATTCTATTACAGCAAACTGCGGCTGGGTTAATCTAAATTTTCTTATATTTTCTACGGAGCGTTTATTAACCGATGAAAATGCCCTGGCTAATTTTACCCAGGTGGCTAATGCAAGATCGGTTTTCTTTCCGTATTTTTTTGTTGTTTTCATACTTATTCCAAATTGAGATAATACTAACTTAAATTAATATTGTTAATCACACTTGTCAAGGAGCTATTTGTAATTTAAATTTGTTTTGAGTAGAATATAATTGTAAAGTTTATGAAAGGATAAGCAAGTGTCCCAAACAGATATAAAATATTTCACTGTAAGAGAAGCAAACAAAACTTTACCTTTAGTAAAGAAGATCGTGAAAGATATATTAGATTCAGCTTACCAGGTCAAAACTATTGCTGAATCTTTTAACGGGAAAATAGATGAGAATAAAGAGATCAACCAATATCTTGCTGATATAGAATATTATATGAAAGAACTAGAGGAAATCGGATGTTCTTATAAAGACTGGAACTATGAAATCGGTTTGGTTGACTTTCCGGCAGTAATTGAAGGTGAAGAAGTTCTTTTATGCTGGCGCAGTGACGAAGAAAAAATAATTTATTATCACGGAATAAACGACGGGTATGCCGGAAGAAAACCGATACCGGAAGAGCTACTATAAAAAGCGCGGTTATCTAACCACGCTTTCTTTTATTACTAAATTAATTAACCCGCTTTTGACTCTTCAATTCTATATGAATGAGTAATCTCGACCGACTTTTGAAGCATTGCCGTTACACTGCAATATGTTTTTTGCGATAGTTCTATTGCTCTTTCAACCGCTTCAACCGGAATATTCTTTCCATAGAAAACAAATTCAATATGAATTTTTGTATAGACTTGCGGATGTGTTTCTTGCATCTCGGCAGAGAGGTTCATTTCAAAACTATCAAAATTGATCTTCTTCTTTTTTAGAATAACCGCAACGTCGCTCCCGGTACACCCGGCAAGTGCTATCAATATCAATTCTTTCGGACGTGTTCCGGCATTGCTACCGCCAAATTCTTCGGGTCCATCCATTGTAACCCAATGATTAGAATCGGCTTTGCCCATGAACGTAACACCCTGAATATGTTTAACCAATGCTTGTTTTGCAGCCATTATTTTCTCTAATTAGTTTATAGTATATAGTTTTTAGTCTTCAGTAATTATGAAGGTTTTGATACCTTTTTCATTAATCCATTTAACATTTTCTTTATTTCGAATATATTAGATTCAACTTCATTATAAATGGATTCAGTAATATAATGTAGATCTTTTGACAGCAGCATTTGATACTCAATTTCATTGGCAAATCCAAAGGCAATTTGAAGGTAGCGGTTCAACTCTTTGTTTGTTCCTCTTCCACAACCTTCTACAATATTTGAAGGAATAGAATATGCTGCCCTTCTTAATTGGTTGACAAGCCCAAATTGTTCTGAGTGTGGATATGTTTTAGTGATCTCATACGTTTTCAAAACCAAAGTATGTGCTTTTTGCCAAACCAATAATTTTTTATAGTCTTGCATAAAAAATCTCCGCTTTAACGTTTATATTATTTCAGAACAATAATATCTATTTTTCTATAAACTGTTTACTTATAACTGAGCACTCCCAATAAATCATTCTCCAATATCTTCATTCCAAAGTGATGGATTTCTGGCTATAAAATCGTTCATCAGCTTAACACATTCTTGATTGTTCATAACAACAAGTTCAACACCACGCGATATCAAATAATCTTCCGGTCCCCTGAATGTTTTGTTTTCACCAATTACAATTTTAGGAATTTTATACAGCAATGCTGTTCCGCTGCACATATCGCAAGGTGATAAAGTCGAATATAAAACTGCTCTCTGGTAATCTTTAGCAGTTAATCTTCCGGCATTATCAAAGCAATCCATTTCGGCATGAAGAATAGAACTCCCTTTTTGTACACGCCGGTTGTGCCCTCTCCCAACAATTATTCCATCAATCACCAGCACCGAGCCGATTGGAATTCCACTCTCGCTTAATCCTTTTCTTGCTTCATCAATTGCTGCTTCCATAAATTGATCTGTCATAAAAATCTCCGTTATTAATTAATAGTGCTTCAAAACAATACCACAATAAAATAATTTGAATTAACTAAATAAAATTTTTTTCTAACATTAAACGTTCTTAGATTAGGAATAAATCTTAAAAAAATATGAATAAGCCACAAAGCAAACATATAGATATTATCGGTTTCCCGATGGACCTCGGTGCCGATCGGCGCGGCGTTGATATGGGTCCGACAGCATTACGAATTGCCGGTATCGAGCAAAAACTTGAATCACTTGGTTACAGTGTTTCCGATCTTGGCGATGTTTTTATACGCAACCAGGAAATACAGAAGGTTAAAGATACAAAGCTGAAATACCTTGATGAAATTGTAAAAACCACCGATAAACTCGCTAATATTGTAGAAAAATCTTTGAACTCTAACCACTTTCCGCTTTGCATTGGTGGAGACCATTCAATGGCTATCGGAACTGTTTCGGGAGTTGCGGCACATTGTAAAAAAGTAAAACAAGAACTTGGGCTTATCTGGATCGATGCACACGCAGATATCAATACTGATAAAACGACACCATCCGGAAATATACACGGCATGAGTGTGGCGGCATTACTAGGTTTAGGTGCTAAACCGCTCACACATCTTAACGGGATCTCGCCGAAAGTAAAACCGGATAACGTTGCCATGATTGCAATTAGAAGTCTTGACCCCGGAGAAATTGAATTAATTAAAAAATTTAACTTAAAAGTTTACACGATGACGGAGATAGATAGAAAGGGGATTGGATTTATAATTAACAAAGTGTTAAAAGATTTAAAATCCCGTGTTCAGCATATACATGTTAGTTTTGACGCCGATTCATTAGACCCGGCAATAGCACAAGGTGTCGGTACACCGGTAAGCGGCGGATTGAATTACCGCGAAGCTCACTTATTAATGGAATCGATAGCTGAGTGCGGTTGTATGTCTTCTCTTGAAGTTGCCGAAATTAATCCTATACTCGATAACAAAAATAAGAGTGCCGAACTTACCGCTGAGTTAATTGCATCAAGTATGGGGCAAAGGATACTCTAACTGCCATTTTTCCTCTGAAATCAGCATTTCATTTTAAATAGTTGACAATAACTTTAAAATAGTTTACAATGCTGGCGCAAATAGTTTACAATTTACAATGAGAACTAGAAGTACAAGACAACAAAAAGAAGCAATTAAAAAATTCATAATTGATAACATTGGCAATCATCCTACAACTATAACACAAGCATTAACGGCTACATTTAATATAAGCAGACAAGCTGCACATAAATATCTTTCTATATTAGTAAAAGAAAATATCCTAGAATCATCTGGTACTACAAAAAACAAAAAATACTCTCTTAAAGAGAATAAAAAATCGTTTAAGATTGTTATTAATGATAAAGTTAAAGAAGATCTTGTATGGAGAAATGAGGTAATGCCTGAACTATCGGCAATACCCGACAATATTTTCAAAATTTGTGAATATGGTTTTACTGAAATATTAAATAATGCAATTGACCATTCCGAAGGCAAAGAAATTATTATTTCAGTAAAAACTACAATTAAAGAAATACAAATGGTGATATTTGACGATGGTATTGGCATATTCAATAAAATTGATAAGGCGTTAAACTTAGGCGATCCCCGTTTTGCAATTTTGGAACTAGCCAAAGGTAAATTCACTACTGAACCACTGAAGCACACCGGCGAGGGTATTTTTTTTACATCGCGCTCATTTGATCATTTTACAATTTCCTCGGGCAATCTTTTCTTTTCTCATTCTTCAATAAAAGATGATTGGTTAATAGAAACTGAAGAACCAATCGTCGGGACTCTGGTAGTAATGAAAATCTCAAAAGATTCCCCAAGAGATTTGCAAAACATCTTTAATGAATTTTCATCCCCGGAAAAACACGACTATGGATTTTCGAAAACACATATCCCGGTTTCATTAGTTAAGTACGGAGAAGAAAATCTTGTTTCTAGATCACAAGCCAAAAGACTGCTCACTCGTTTTGAAAGATTTAAAGAGGTCTTTCTTGATTTTAAGGGCGTCACAAACATTGGACAAGCTTTTGCAGACGAAATATTCAGAGTTTTTGCTTTACAGAATCCGCAGACTAAAATTATCTGGATTAATGAAAACGAACAAGTGGGTAACATGATTGCGCGAGCTATTCAAGCCAAAAATGAAATCCAAAAATAATTACCGTATATTAAAACTAATTAACTTATACTTGTCACATTTAACGATTCTGCTCTACACATAAAATCATAAGGTAGTAGTCAAATTCTAATAAATTGAAGTACAGCATTTTTTAACGATGGACGAGAATAATTTTCCAAACATCTTCAATGAACCCGAAAGCAAATACCCGGGAGAACAAGGCAAAAGAATTTTCGGGCGTTCGAAGCACAATGTTTTAATTGCCGGTGTTTGTGCCGGAATTGCAAAATATACCAAGACTGATCCGGCTGTGATTCGTGTGCTGGCGATGCTTACTTTACTATTTGGAGGTTGGAGTGTAGCCGCCTATTTAATTATGGCAGCTTTGACACCAACTGATAAATATGAAGACAACCCGACTGAAGAGGATTATCACAAACAACGGAAAATTAATTACAAAACTGTGTTGAGCGGTCTAATGATTTTATCCGGAATCTATTTTGGATTCCGTTCAATCGGATACTTTGCTTCGGAGAGATTGTTTGTTCTCCCAAATTCATATATAGTTCCAATCGTTTCTTTTATCATTGGAGTCTTACTTCTTTACAACAAGTACTACACTAAGATCCCCGATGTTAATTACAAAATCAATTTTTACCGTTCCCGTAAAGATAGAAGACTACTAGGCGTATGCGGAGGCATTGCAGAATATACAGATACCGATTCCACCACGATACGAACAATCTTTTTTATAAGCACTCTGTTAACACTTGGCACTTTTGCCGCTGCTTATTTAATCTTAGCTTTTTTCTCACAACTTGAAACTAATATCAATGACGTTAACTCATAAAAGAATATCCGGCGTAGCGTTTATTTTCTATGGTGTATGCTCTCTGCTTAGTTATTACTCAATACTAAACATTTCCCCGTACACGGCGGTAGGTTTAACTTTTATTTTATTTGGAATTCCCTCCACATACCTCGCATTCAAAAACAACCGGCGGGATCTGCTTCTGCTTTCAGCTCTCATTTTTATGATTGGGACTATTCTAATTGTTAAATCTAACTACGAAATAATCAATGATCGGGGAATAGTTTTTACTTCGATTCTTTTCATCGGGGGAACACTCTTTTTTATTTTGTTTATAGACAACACCAGAGTAAAAGGGTTTCTTTTTGCTTCACTCATTTTAATAATAATGGGAATCATTCCGGTTACCTTCTCAAAAGAGATTGGTATTCTTGATTATGCAAATAAAGCCGCAGATCTGGCGGAAGATTTTTGGCCGGTTGTTTTAATAATTTTGGGGTTGAACGTATTCCTGAATAGAAAAAAATAACTTGCCTAGATTTACCTTCCTAACGTACCTTGCAAATAAGTTTGAACCGACGGTGTAGGCGAACCGGTGTTCGATTCAATTGTCAGCTTTATCATGTCGATCTGTTCCTTGGGCAAAAACGGGAACGAGGCAAGCCGTATATATTCGCTTCCGTTTGGCGAGTAAACACCAAGCGAATAAGACTGTCCTCTGCTAACGACCCACAATTGCAAGCCCTGGTTTGGCTGCAGAGGAACGGTATTTCTAAACTGGATCAATCCTTCTTTCTGATCAAATGCGAGTAATAATCTTGCACTTCCTTTATCCGCCGGGTTAACCGGTGAAAGATTTGATACAACAACATCTTTGTAATTAAAAAATTCTATCAAAGAAATATGTACACTCATAAAATTATTCGCTGTTGCAAGTTCGCTTCGTAAGGAGGTAATATCATGTTTCAAATCTTCAACTTGTCTATTTAACTCATCTACAGATGTGTACGTGTAATATCCTAAAATTGTAAAAAGTAAAATCACTAAAATTATTGCCAGCCATCCGGGCAAACTTGAAGTAGATTTATCTTGCACTTGCGGAGTATATGCTTGCTGTTGCTGTGGTGGTGGTTGATTTGAGAAAAGCGATTGTGGTTGTTCACTTGCCATAGTTTTAACTCCGCTTTCTTTTGTTTCGCCTTTAATGAAAGTTGGTGATGGTTCGCTAAAAGAGGTCTTTTTCAAATTCTCGGCTATGGTAAAAGTCGAAGGTGATGCCGCCGGCGGTCTAACAACAGTCTGACGGGTTGCTGCTGCTTGAGCAGCAGATTCATCACCGAACGTTACAATAGTTTTTCTTCTCTCTTCCTGAATCTTAGATTTGATTTCTTCCTTTAACCCGATCAATCTTTTAGCAACGTTATCTTTTATGGAAGGATCTGGAAGTTCGATATCCAAAATAATTGGAATCATTGAGACAATATTTTGCAGTTCACCTAATTCATTTGCCGGTATATCACCCCCGGCATTGATATATTCTTTAAATTGAACAAAGTTGGCTTTATCAATACAGCCGGAAGCAAATGCAGATATTATTTCTTTTATCGGGTCAGCCATATCTTCATTCCTTTATCAAATAATCTCTTAGACTATGCAAAGCCGTCATTACCTTATTCCGCACTGTTTCAATAGGAACATTAAGTTTATCTGCAATTTCATCTACTGTATAACCTTCATAGTATGCAAGGTGCAGTACATACTTTTGTGTATCGGTTAATCTTGATAATGCTTTTTCAATTTTAGGTTTTAAACTTAAGGCAGTTTTAAAATCCAAACTATCCATTCCTTCTAAGAAAGTAGGAATAATAAAATAGTCTTCATAACCATCATCGTAAAATTGAGCAGTGGATGAAGCGGATCTATCCCGGCGCAAAGTATCTACTGCCTTGTTTCGTGCAAGTGTTATAAGCCAGCTGTAAACATTACCTATATGGAAATCGAATTTATCGATCTTTCGCCAGATTATCACAAAAACTTCTAGAAGTATTTGTTCCGCGGTTCCCTGGTCCGGAGCTATCTTTTTTATTACTGTATAAAGAAGCGGTGAATAGCGGTTATATAACTCTTCCAAAGCCCGTGAATCGAACCTGGAAATCTCTCGCATCAAATCTAAATCCGTGAGTTCTTTGTACTTACTCAAATTCTATCTATTCCTCTTTTTAGAACCAACCAAAAGTATCATTAGTAAAGGAAAATAACAAGAATGGAAATCTCTCACTTTTATAATGGGTGAACTGAAAATCCATGGCGTAATTTTGTTATATTTGCTTCACAAAAATTTAACACAGATTTATGACTTCAAGCGAAATAAGACAGCAATTCCTCGATTTCTTTAAAAGTAAAAATCACAGAATCGTTCCAAGCGCGCCGGTTGTTCCGCACGGCGACCCGACTTTGCTTTTTACAAATGCCGGTATGAATCAATTCAAAGATGTATTTCTCGGAACCGGCTCGCGCGATTACAAACGCGCCGCAAATACTCAAAAATGTATCCGTGTTTCGGGAAAACACAACGACCTCGAAGAAGTGGGTCATGACACTTATCATCACACTTTTTTCGAGATGCTCGGCAATTGGTCGTTCGGAGATTATTACAAGAAAGAAGCGATCAAATGGGCGTGGGAATTATTAACCGAAGTTTGGAAACTTCCGAAAGAAAGATTGTGGGCAACTGTTTACAGAACTGATGACGAAGCTCTTAATTTGTGGAAGAGCGAAACCGACATCAAGCACGATCACATTTTGAAGTTTGATGAGAAAGATAATTTTTGGGAAATGGGCGAGACCGGTCCGTGCGGTCCGTGTTCTGAAATTCATATCAACTTGAGCGATGACTACGACAACCCGAAATATGTGAACGCCGGCGATCCGAAGTGTATCGAAATTTGGAACCTCGTTTTCATTCAATACAACCGCGATGAAAACGGAAAACTTCACGACCTTCCTTCAAAACATGTTGATACCGGGATGGGCTTCGAACGTGTCTGTGCGGTTCTGCAAAAGAAAAATTCCAATTACGATACGGATGTTTTTACACCAATCATAAATGCAATCGAAAAACTTTCCGGCATCAGTTACGATTACAAACTTCCGGCAGATGATAATTCTCCGACCGGGCAAACAAACGTTGCAATGCGGGTAATTGCAGATCATATCCGCACATTAACATTTGCAATTGCCGACGGTGCTACTCCGGGCAACGAAGGACGCAGTTATGTTTTACGAAGATTGTTGCGCCGCGCCGCTCGTTACGCACGCAAACTAAATTTGAAAGAGCCGTTCCTCTACAAACTTGTTTCCGTTGTTGTCGAAAATTTCTCGCAAGTTTTCCCGGAAATAAAATCGAACCAAACACAAATTGAAAAAATTATTAAAGCCGAAGAAGAAAGTTTCAATGCAACACTCGACCGCGGCATAGAGTTGTTTGATCAGCTTGTAAAAAAATTGAACACACAAAATGAAAAAATAATTTCCGGTGCAGATGTTTTCAAACTATACGATACATACGGGTTCCCGGTTGATTTAACAAATGTAATGGCTCGCGAACAAGGATTCACAATTGATGAATCTCGTTTCAACGAATTGATGAACGAGCAGAAAGAGAGGGGAAGAAAAGGCAGAACTTTGAACATAACTTCAAGTATAAAAGCATCATTTAGCACTAGTGGCAAACTAACAGTTACACATCCCACACTTTTTACCGGATATAATGAATTAAGAACTGATGCTGAAATTTTAGAGGTTAAAGAAGATGACAATAAATTATTAGTTGTTCTCGATAAAACTCCTTTTTATGTCGAATCGGGCGGACAGATTGACGACACCGGTTCAATTTTTATCGGCGATACACATTTGCGTGTAATCGATCTCGCAAAGATTAACAATCAAGTCGTGCACATTTTGGAAAACGATGCGAACATAAAACTCGAAATTGGAATGAAAGTTACCGCACAAGTTGACGAAAACAGACGATGGGACATTATGCGGAATCATTCCGTCACACACTTTCTGCACAGAGCGCTTCGCGAAATTCTCGGCACACATGTTCAACAGTCCGGATCGTATGTCGGTCCCGACCGCCTCCGTTTCGATTTCACTCATTTCGAAAAAGTGAAAGAGAGCGAACTCGATGCAATCGAATCGCTGGTGAATGAAAAGCTGCGCGAAAATATTCCGTTGACACATCACCGCGATACTCCGTTTGAGTCCGCAAAGAAAATGGGCGCGCTGATGTTCTTCGGCGATAAATACGGCGACAAAGTTAACGTTGTTCAGTTCGGTGATTTCACAATGGAATTTTGCGGCGGCACACATGTAAAAAATTCTTCGCAGATCGGCTTGTTCAAAATTGTTTCCGAATCTTCTATCGCAAGCGGTGTAAGAAGAATAGAAGCCGTTACCGGCGCCGGAGTCGAGAAATACATTCGGGAACTGCAATTGAGAATTGCGAATGGAGAATTGAGAATTAATGAAGTGACGGATGAAAAGAAGAAACTTGAGAAAGAACTTGCGGATTTAAAACTGAAAGAGAAACTCGGTGGAATCGATGCGATTGTTTCTTCGCCGCAAGAAGTAAACGGAATAAAAATTTTCAAAGGAAAAGTTTCAGCGTCAAATATGGACGAATTAAAATCGATGGGTGACGAACTTCGCGAAAAAATGAAGAGCGGTGCCGGTGTTTTAATTTCAGAAATAGAAGGTAAAGTTGGAATTGTTGCCGTTGTTTCCGATGATTTAATAAAAGAGAAAAAAATTCTCGCCGGAAATATTGTTAAGCAAGTTGCACAAATTGTAGGAGGCAGCGGCGGCGGTCGTCCGCATCTTGCAACTGCCGGCGGTAAAGATGTTTCAAAAATTGATGAAGCGTTGGAATTTGTTGCGAAGGCTATTTTTCAATAAAACACAGTATCCTTTTCCAAAAATCGTAAATGCGACTTATCAACTGACTGAATTAACGTAAATTCAGTCAGTCAAAAAGCCGTATTTACAAAAATTCCCGAGGCATGGGCTAAAGCTTACCCGGAATCGCAATTCAGCATTATCACTTCAGAAAATTATTTTGAGTGGGTGACATAATCTCACGCCTTCAAATTATCTATGCCATCACAATTCAAAAATTGATGAAGCGTTGGACTTTGTAGAGAAGGTTCTTGCCTAAAAATTATTCCGACTCTTGCTCATACTCTTGTTCCTAATCCTGATCTGTCTTTAAAGAACGAAAGAGCATGAGCATGTTCAAGAGCAAGAGTACGAACAAGAATAAATTTTGAGATAATCTTTTTTCTCTTCTCAAGTCGGAAAAGTATGCCGCATAATGTTTGCGTATCTGTAGCTGAACGAAAAATCTTCCTCAATATTTTTTAAATGAACAGCGTACGTTCTATCGTTTGTTTTTGTAATCCGCTCGATGTAATCAAGATTAATAATTGTTGCGCGGTGAATACGAAGAAATAATTTTGCCGGCAGTACTTTAATCCAATTTCTTAGCGACTTCCTAACGATAATTTTGCAATTATCTTTTGTAACAATTTTGCTGTATTCCTTCAGCGCGGTAACGCAAACAATATCCGTAAACTTAACGAGCTTCAGTTTGTTTCCTATCTTAACGAGAATATGATCATTTCTTTTTTGCTCTCCGTTAAATTCATCAAAAGAATTTATCTCTTTATTTATATGAGCTTTCACGCTTGTTAATTTTTCAAATCTCTTGATAACGGAGTTTTGCAGACTTGTCTCCAAAAAACTTAACGGGATATAATCGTCCGCGCCAAGTTCCATTACCGCTCTTTGTTGTTCAAAAGAAAAATTGTTGGAAACAATAATGAGCGGCAGTGCCGATGTTCTTTCGTTGCTGCATATTTTTTTGATGAGCTGCAAATCGGTTTCGCCGTTTGTGAAATCAAAAAGAATTAAATCGGGAAGGTAACGTGAGGCAATTTCCAAACCGTCTTTTTTATCGTGCGAGTAGTAGATTTCAAAATCAGTTTGAGTGAGAAGCAATTCTACCTTTTTAAGGTTTTCGCTTTTGTTATCAATTACCAAAACCTTTTTCAATAAATCACTCTTTTCGGGTAACAAAACTTAGAAAACATTTTCGAGATATCCATTCACAAATTTTTCAATTCGGTCGTTCTATCCGTTTTCGAAATTCGAACGCTTGCGACAAATCCGTTACACTCGTTGCATAAGATTATTTCATGAACAGTTTATTTCAAAATTTTGTGTGTGAATTTTTTCACAACTACAAAAGGTTCTTCAACTATTTAAGGAATCTGTTTATGAAAAAAAATTTCATCTACTGCTTTATCATTTCGCTAATTCTTCTCTCTTTCAATTATTCACATGCGCAAAAATTATCGTTAAGTGCAAATGCAGATTTGGTTAGCCGGTACGTATGGCGTGGCTTGAACATCAATGACCAGCCGAATATTCAACCGGCAATCACTTTTAAGTTCTCCAATCTTCAATTCGGATTTTGGGGTTCGTACGGACTTTCGCACACAAACTCAACCGACGAACTTCACAACACAAGCCACGAAATCGATGCGTGGATTAGTTACACGGCTGCAATTGAAAACGCCGTCAACATTACTGCAATTGTTACAGATTACTATTACCCGAACGGCGGAATTAGAATCGGCAACTTTCATAATTATGACGACAAAAACGGTCCCGGCGCACACACCGTTGAAGCCGGTATTTCAATTGCTGGAACCGAATCGTTTCCTTTAACATTGAGCGGATACATGAACGTTTACAACGACAAAGGAAACAACTTGTATTTTCAAGCAGAGTACACAACTGCGGTTGATGATTTCGGTGTTTCAATTTTTGCCGGTGCCGCAGCTGGAAGCGAAGATACTCCGCTTTATTACGGAACGGACAAATTCAATTTGATCAACGCCGGAATTAAAGCATCGAAGCAGATTAAAATCTCGGAAAGTTTTTCTCTGCCGGTTTATTGCAGTTACATACTTAACCCAAAAGCCGAAATCTCGTATTTGATTTTTGGAATCAGTCTCTAATTCATTAACAATAATTAATCGAGGTAATTATGTTCGATACCGGAAGTACCGGATTTATGCTGGTTGCAACCAGTCTTGTTATGTTGATGACACCCGGACTCGCATTCTTTTACGGCGGACTTGTTGGAAGAAAAAATGTTCTCGCAATTATGATTCAAAGTTTTGTTTCTCTCGGATGGACTACAGTTATTTGGTTCGCATTCGGTTATTCACTTTGCTTCAGCGGCGGCGAAGGAGGAATAATCGGAAATCTTGATATGGCATTTCTTGCCGGAACAAGTTTAAACTCAGTCTTCCCCGGCAACAATGTTATTCCGTTGTATGTTTTTGTCGCTTATCAAATGATGTTTGCAATTATTACACCGGCATTAATAACCGGCGCATTTGCAAACAGAGTCCGCTTTCCCGCGTATCTTTTATTCTTAACGTTGTGGTTGATCTGCGTTTACTTTCCGCTTGTTCACATGGTTTGGGGCGGAGGTCTTCTCGCAAAATGGGGCGTGCTCGATTTTGCCGGCGGCATAGTTGTTCATGCAAGCGCCGGAATGGCTGCACTCGCATCTGTTTTTTATGTAGGAAAAAGAAATTCTTTTGAAAGAGGTCCGCACAGCATTCCACTTGTTGCTTTGGGAACCGGGTTACTTTGGTTCGGATGGTACGGCTTTAATGCCGGAAGCGAATTAATGGTTGACCCGATTACAGTTACTGCATTTTTGAATACCGACGTTGCAGCATCATTCGCCGCAATAACATGGCTTGTGCTTGCATGGATTCTCGAAAAGAAACCAAAGTTTGTCGGCTTGCTCACCGGTTCTGTTGCCGGGCTTGCAACAATTACTCCGGCAGCCGGATTTGTAACAATCGGTCACGCTGTAATTATCGGAATTGTTTCGGGCATCGTTTGCTACTTTGCAGTAGCGATGAAAAATAAATTGAAATGGGATGACGCACTCGATGTGTGGGGCGTTCACGGAGTCGGCGGAACTATCGGTATAATTATGCTCGGATTGTTTGCATCAAAAGCAGTTAACCCGATGGTGCAAGTTGAAGGATTTTTTGTCGGCGGCTCTTCGGAATTTTTTATGAAACAATTGATCTCGGTGCTTGCCGTCAGCGCGTACTGTTTCCTATTTACTTTTGTTATGCTGAAAGCAATTAATTTGATAACACCGGTGAAAGTTACTAAGGCAGAAGAAGAAGCCGGGTTGGACAGCTCTTTGCACGGCGAGATTGCTTACGAACAAGAATAAAAAAAGTAGCGCAGATTTTTCACATAGTGATGGCTATGCCATAATCTGCGCTTTTTTTAAAATCAGTATTGTAGAATGAAAAGTATTTACCGATCACATTAGAAAGAAAACATTTCTATTTTATCACAAAACTTCCCTCTGTAATTTTTAACTCCTCCTTAGTAATTTCATTTTTAGCAATGAATTCAAATGTGCCGCTTGCACTTCCGTTTTTTGGATCCAACGAAGTAAATTCCGCTTTGGCATTAAAGAAATTATATGCCTTAGCACCGCTTGTTAATGTTATTGATAAACGCGGTTTCTTTTTATCAAACTCTTTCCAATCAGATTCTTTCGCTTCGGTTTTAATCGGTAATTTAGCTAAAGACTTCTTACCGGGTAACTCTATACTGATTCTTATAATCCATCTATTCTTTTTTTCATCCGTTCCTTCGCCAACGACACTCAAAGTTAAGGTTTCTGTTTCGGAATATTTATCAAGTCCGAACTCGGCTTTTTCATTTTTCCGCAAACCTTTAAGAGGGGGATAAACAATATTCGTAATACCGGTCTGAGCATCAGTAACTTCATATGTGAAAAGGTTTTTATCCAATGCCGCAAAACCATATGAATGAGGATGAGCAAGTAAATCGGTAACGGTTCCTTTTATTTTTTTCCCGTTCAATTTAAAACTAAACTCATTTGTTTTTGTTTGACTATTGACCGCAACCGATAACATCAATAAAACCATAATTATATAGTGCACAATTACTCTTTTCAAAAACCCTCCGTTAAATTTTTGTAATATCATTTTCAAATAATCCCGGTTTACTTTATCAGGGTCATCTTCCTTGTTTCAGTAAAATTATCCGTTTTAATCGTATAAAAATAAACTCCGGATGATAATTGAGAATTAAGAACTTGTCCGCCATTAGTCTGGTGGGTTGAGAATTGAGCGTTATAGGTTCCGGCTTGCTCATATTCATCGACTAAAGTTGCTACTTCTTTGCCCAAGAGGTCATAAACTTTTAAAGTTACATGACTTGCTTCTTGAAGCTTGTAGCTAATAGTTGTAGTGGGATTGAATGGGTTGGGATAATTTTGTTTTAGCTCAAACTTGTCCGGAATTATTCCGTTAGAGATAACTGAAGATGTACCATCACCGGTATATTTTATTAATGCCGTGTAATAATCGTTTCCTACGGTGGTATAGCCAACCACATATATTGAATTATCTCCAGATAGTAACAGACCAGTTGCAATATCAAAGCTGTTTGAATTAATATCAGTAAAGACAATTCCGCTCGAATTAAAAGAAGTATCATAACTGCCATCTACATTCAAACGAATTAACATCAAATCGCTCTTAGTACCAGCATCATAATTATGATAACCACAAACAATTATCTTACCATCATTTTGTACTTCTATATTTGTTAAAGAAGTTAGAACACCACCTATATTTAAATATAGAATTCCGTTTGTTCCAAAACTTTGGTCCAATGACCCATCTTCGTTATATCGTATAACAAATCCTTGTTCCTCTGTAAAAACAGCTCTTCCGCAGACCAAAATTTTGCCATTGCCGGTAACTTTTAATCCGTGAGTTTCAGATATATAAACACTGGGCAATTCGGTAAAAAGAATCCCATCCGAATCAAATGTATAATCAAAACTGCCGTCCTGGTTAAATCTTGCAATGAATACTCCCCTTACACCGGAGCCAATGTAATCACCTGATACTACAACCTTTCCGTCATTCAACAATGAGAGACTTACCCCATACAAATTATAACCGGGATAATTATACTCAACAATACCGTTTATGCCGAACGAATTATCAATACTTCCATTCGAATTATATCTGGCTAAAATCAAATTTGGTGTAGTGGTTCCTGTATTGCTGTATCCTACCCCAACTATTTTATGATCACTTTGAAGTTTGATATCTTCGAGATAATCATTTCTTGAATTAATATCTGTAGTTACTATCCCGTTATTTCCAAATGTATTATCTATGCTTCCATCAGTATTAAACCGTGTAAGCATAAAATCGTATGTATAAATATTTATTTTTGAATAACCGCCTACAATAATTTTATTATCACTTTGAATAGCCATAGAAGTGGAGTAATTAAATGTGTTGAGATCTGTCCTATCATATGCAACCCCGTCGTAATCGAGTGTGGGATCAATTGAGCCATTCTGGTTGAACCTGACAAGACTGAATTTTTCCCCATCAATAAATGCAGTGCCTCCGATCAGAAATTTTCCGTCCGATTGCTGACTAACATTTGTCGGATAACCGGAACCCCTTACCAAATTCATTTCAACAAAACCCACACCGCCAAAAGTACCATCCACCGATCCGGATTCATCTTGCCTTGCAATTAATATATCCGTAGTATTATTGGAATTTATTACGGCTCCGGCGGTTATTATTTTGTTATCGGGCTGAACGGTAATAGTCTGTATAGATTCAAAGTAACCACTAACATTAAAATACCATATTCCATCTAACCCAAAACTGTTGTCAAGACTGCCATCACTGTTGAACCGTACTGTAATATAGAGGTCAACACCATTTGAGGATGCTGCACCTACGGCGATAATTTTACCATCGTTTTGTAAATATCCTTTTTTTAGTTTAACTAACCCTAATGCTAAATCCGTAATTACAAAACCATCGCCGCTAAAGCTGTCATCAAAAGTTCCATCTGCATTAAACCGGATAATGGTTACACCTTGATAATCGGGTGATATATCATAATCGAACGAACCTAAAACTATTATCTTAGAATCCGGCTGTATAAGTATTGTGTTTGCATTATTTGTTTCGCCGGGGATTGCTTCAAAAACAACCTGTCCATCGCCGCTGAATGAAGTATCGTAGCTGCCGTCGCTGTTGAGTACCCCCACCCCAATGTTCGAGGTAAAATTATAAGTAACTTCACCAGCTACAACTATTCTCCCGTCATTTAAAATCTTCATAGCGTGGCCAAATGTTGCATAACCTTCTAATAAAATCAAAGCATATCCATCACCGTCGAATGAATTGTCTATTGTACCATCATAATTAAATCTAACAAGAACTGTAACTAGATTTGTATTACTATATGCCAGCACAACAATTTTTCCATCAGCTTGGATATCAAGTGCTTCGCAAATTATCGGCGCGCTTAATGCAAATCTTACTTTACCATTTGTACCAAACGTATTGTCAAGACTTCCATCATAATTATAACGATTGACAAAAATTTCCGTGTTGGACTCGGAATGCAGTACACCGGCTATAACAATTTTATCGTCATTTTGAATTTTAATATCGTACGGTATATTTAGCATACCTGAAATATTATCGGTAAAAACAATTCCATCTGTTCCAAATGATTGGTCAATTGTTCCATCGGAATTCAACCGGATAATAGCTGCATCATAATTCCCGGTGGCTTTTCTACTTGTACCGCATACTACAATTTTCCCATCGCTATATAACGCAACACCGGTAGAAAAATCTTCGCTGTTACCGGTTATTGTTTTTGCAATTCCATTAACTCCGAAACTCCAATCGATACTTCCGGCTTGGGAATAAATCTGTGAGGTCAAAAAGAATAAAAGAACCACAGCAACAGAAATTATATAAGTTTTTTTCATACACCCTCTTTTAGTTAATATAGTTTATAACTAAGATCCTTGAAAGTATTAGGATGGCAAATAAATAACACCTTCTATCTTAATTTAATTAGGAGAATATCTATAATCAATAAAATACTATCGAATAAATGACATGGTTGGCTTATTAGAGAGGGAGTTTCCTTGGGCTTTGAAATTAGTTGATCAGTCCAGTTTATACTTCAAATAAATTTTACCCAATCCTTTAACTGCTTATTCTGCATTATCCACTATTTATGTCTAAAGCAATCCACCGTGTGGTCATTCACCATTCCGACAGCTTGCATGAAAGCGTAGCAGATTGTCGAGCCGACAAACTTGAATCCGCGCTTTTGTAAATCTTTACTCATTGCATCGGATTCGCTCGTCTTTGGCGGAACCTCTTTTATCGTTTTCCATTTATTCTTTATTGGCTTTCCGCCGGTAAACTGCCAGATATATTTATCGAACGAGCCGAACTCTTTCTGTACCTCAAGAAAAAGTTTTGCATTTTGAATAGCCGCGTTGATTTTCAATTTGTTGCGGATTATTCCCTCGTTTTGTAAAAGCTGCGCAACTTTTTTTGAATCGTACTTTGCAATTTTTTTCGCATCAAAATTATCTAATGCTTTGAGATAGTTTTCACGCTTACGGAGAATTGTAATCCAGCTTAATCCGGCTTGCGCTCCTTCGAGAATCAACATCTCAAAAAGTTTGCGGTCGTCATGAACCGGCACTCCCCATTCTTCATCATGATATTTTAGATAAAGAGGGTCGCTGGTTGTCCACTGGCATCTGGATACTGGATGCTGGGTACTCGATACTGGATGCTGGATACCGGATGCTGGGTACTCGATACTGGATGCTGGATTAATATTGTTGGATTTTTCTTTTTTCATTTTTGAACTCCGAGAAATTTATCGAGCCGTGATTTTTGGCGTAAGTGATGCTGATAATGCATTCTAATTAATTGATACCATTCGCGCGCATTCAAATAACCGAGAGCCGGATGAGTTGTTCTGCTTTCAAGCGGTGCACATTCTGTTATTGGTATAATATTTTTCATCTCAACAATTATTTGATTCAACTTCTCAAAAGCTTCTTCTTTGTTTTTCGGCTGAGCCGGCGTGTACTGCGGCGAAGGCGGAACCTTAACCCTCACCGGCAAAAGCATTCCAAGTGCATAAATAATTTTACCGCGTTTTGTTTTGCCACTGGTCTTTGCATTTCCGTTTTGCGACGCACATTCTTCAATTTTTTTGATGTGAAGAAATTTTGCCGATTGAAAAAGATGCATATAAACTTGCCCGATTGACCATTCGTCTTCTTTCGGCTTCCGCAGAAATTGCTCCTCAGTGTATTTGTTAAGTTCGTTCTGCCAGTGCCGAACGAGCGGTTCAAATTTAGAAAAATTTTCCGAAGGTGTTTTCATTTACTTCCTCTTATTTTTTTAATCGTCTTTCAATTGCAATCATTGCCGCTTCCCAAATTAAAGGTGCAATCCGTTTTTGATTTATTTCACTTTTTTTATAGAAGGTAATTTGCCTTACTTGACTTCCGCTGCCACTCAATAAATTGTGCGGATCGTTCAAAAGGATACCGTACTCAAATCCAAGCACAACTTTATCTTCTGCCGGATAAATAAACGCGAAGTAGAAACTTTTGTTTCCTTTCTTTGCACGGTAACCTATCAACTTCCAGCCGGTATAAACTTTTTCTTCGTAATCGGGAATTACTTCGCCGATGAGCGAGCGTAATTCTTCCGCACATTCCCTGATATGCTGCGGAAATTGTTCAAGATATTCTTCAACGCTTTGTTGTTTTTTCATAACGCCTTTAACAAATATAAAATTGGCTTGTGACAACCTTATGTCAACAGCAGAGGGTATTGAAAAATTTTTCTGCGCGTGCAAATTTGAGCGTGTTGAAAATACTTCAGTTGTATCCTTTCAACAATCTTTCCGCTTCTTGTTTGTGAAGATTTTTGAGAGAGAGGGGCGATACAACTTTTATTTTACTTCCCCAGCTCAAAATCCATGGGAGAATTTGTGATTCATTATCGACTTCAAAAGTGAGCACAAAGCCGTTTTTATTTTTTTTCTGATTCACAAAACGGTACGGCTTGAATTCATTTATCCATCTAATAATACTTTTATCTGCAAGCAGCTTAACTTGGATTTTTGGTGCGTCGTCTTCTTCCAGTTGTTCCATTTTAAAATCCGGCGGACGAATAAAAGTTTTGCCGGTAACTACAAGTGATTCCAATCTGTTTAACCGAAAAGACCTGATCTCTTTACGCAAATGACAATAACCGCTCATAAGCCAATTGCCGTTAAGATGAACAAGTGCAAGCGGATTCACTTCGCGCAAAGTTGGTTTTGTTTCCTCCAATGTTCTTTTGTAGTAACGGAACTTTATCACTTTCTTTTCGATGATTGCACGCCGGATCAATCGAAGTGAATTCATCAATTCTTCATTATTGTTTTGCATCATCGAAACAAAGCGGATACTCTTTTTAAGATAATCAACTTCATCCCTCAATTGGTTGGAAAGAACCGCTTCAATTTTTTTGCTCGCAGAAGATGCCGCATTGTTGTACTGTGAATCAAAATTCTGTGCAACAAAATCGCTGCCAAGAATTAACATAGTTGCTTCATCTTGCGTAAAAGAAAGAGGCGGCAAAAAATATCCGTCCAAAATTGTGTAACCTTTGCCCGGTATCGAATCGATTGCAACACCGGCACCGCAGAGCGCAAGAATATCGCGGTAGATTGTCCGTTTGGTAACGCCAAAAATTTCGGCAAGGTCTTCCGCGCGAAGTTTTCCTCTGCTTTGTAATTCCAACACAATTGCAAGCAAGCGGTCGGTTCTATTCAATTGCCCATCCTTCCTATCTTCAATTTTGTTTCATCTTTTTTATCCAGAATCCAGCATCAAGTATCTCCGAAGGAATATTTCGGACAAGTATCCAGTATCAAGTATCACCGAGGGGGTCTTCGGACAAGAATCCAGAATCATTTTATCCAGACAGTTTTAATATTCACAAACTCTTTAATTCCGTAATGCGAAAGCTCGCGCCCGTAGCCGGAATTTTTTATTCCGCCAAACGGAAGACGCGGATCGGATTTCACCATTCCGTTAATGAAAACCGAGCCGCTCTCAACTTTGCTTGCAAGCAGTTTTGCTTTTTCTATGTTGCTTGTCCACAGCGAGGCGCCGAGACCAAATGCAGAATCATTTGCAACAGCAATTGCTTCGGCTTCATCTTTTACTTTTATAAGCGAAGCAACCGGACCAAAAATTTCGTCATCGTATGCCGGCATTCCTTTTTTAAGATTTGCAAGAATAGTCGGCGCATAATAAAAACCTTCGCGGTTCAATCTTTTTCCTCCGCACAAAATTTGCGCACCTTTTTCTACAGATTGCTTCACCTGTTGATCGAGTTCAAGCAAAAGGTCTTCGCGCGCGATTGGTCCAAGTTCTGTTTGTAATTCCATCGGATCGCCGATTATCGCTTTGTTCATCAACTCAACAAATTTCTTTTCGAACTCAGCGTAAATTTTTTCCACAACAATAAACCGCTTTGCTGCAATACAGCTTTGCCCGTTGTTAATCAACCGTGCAGTCACTGCAGTTTTTGCCGCGGCATCAATATCCGCATCTTCGAGAACGATGAATGGATCACTGCCGCCGAGTTCCATAACTGTTTTCTTCAAAACCTTGCCGCTTGCTTCCGCAACTTTTTTGCCAGCCGGTTCACTCCCGGTTAAAGTAACGGCTTTTACTTTCGGGTGATTGATTAAATTCTCAACAACGTTTGAACCGATCAACAACGTTTTAAAAACATTTTGAGGAAAACCGGCTTGCAAAAATATTTCTTCGATAGCAAGTGCACTTATCGGTACATTTGATGCGTGTTTTAGAATTCCAACATTGCCAGCCATCAAAGCCGGGGCGGCAAAACGGAACACTTGCCAGAACGGAAAATTCCACGGCATAACCGCAAGTACAATTCCAATCGGATCGAAACGGACAAAACATTGCGATGCATCGGTCGGTACAATCTCTTCCGCTAAAATTTTTTCTGTTTTGTCTGCATAATAATCACAAACCCACGCGCACTTTTCAACTTCGGCAATTGCTTGCACAAGCGGCTTTCCCATTTCGAGTGTTAAAATTTTGCCGTAATCGTTTTTCTTTTCGCGCAAAATATTTGCGGCATTTTTCATCAAGTGGCTTCGTTCTGCAAATGATCTTTCTTTCCATACTTTGAAAGCGGCATCTCCTTTTTCAACTGCTTCGTAAATTTCATCGAGAGAATTTTCTTGAAATGCCCTTCCTACTTTTCCGGTTGCCGGATTAATTGTTTGTATCGGCATAATTCAGCTCCGTTTAGGGTGAACACAAATTAATTATACCTAAAAATAAATAAAGTAGATGGTAAAGAATCTAAATTATTTTTTTGTTAACGTGCTTACGGTATTCAGCTTAATTATTTTTTTTATTATGTTAGAAGTGAAATTCGGTTAATCCTTTAATGAAATACAGCGAAAGTTCTTTATGAAAAAATCCCAACCCAAGACATTCGTTCTTGACACCAACGTAATTCTACACGACCCAACATGTATAAATCATTTTGAAGAGAACAATATAATTATACCTCTTTCCGTGATTGAAGAACTCGACCACTTCAAACGCGGCAATCAGGTAATAAATCTTAACGCACGTGAATTTGCACGCACTCTTGATTCGATTACCGGCAACGAAATTTTTAACGGCGGTGTTTCTCTTGGACGCGGTAAAGGAAAAGTTAGAATTGTTATCACTAAAGGATTGACAAAAGAAATCCACGATGTATTCCGCGAAGATAATGTAGATCATCGTGTTCTAAGTGCTGCTTATGAAGCTGCGAGCAGCAGCAAAAATAAATTTAAAATTATACTCGTAAGTAAAGATGTAAATCTTAGGATGAAAGCCAAGGCACTCGGCATCCCGGCAGAGGATTACACTACCGACCGCGTAACGAATGTGGAAGAGCTTTACAGCGGAAAATCCATTGTCGAAAACTTTGACGATAACATTTTACAAGAACTCTACGCTGCCAATGAAGTAACAACAAAAAAATTCACCAGGAAGATCAAAGATGAAATTGTACCAAATAAATATTTCATCCTTCGTAATACAAGCCGCTCAGCTCTTGCTTATGTAGATAAAGAGTTGGAAAAGGTTAAGCGAATAGATAAGCAGATAATGTACGGTATAAAACCGCGTAACGCAGAACAAACATTTGCAGTTGATGCACTTGCAAACCAGGATATTCCGCTTGTATCTATGACGGGCAAAGCCGGGACCGGCAAAACTTTGTTGGCACTTGCTTCGGCATTACAAGTAAGAAAAAATTATAGACAGATTTATGTTGCTCGCCCGGTAGTACCGCTAAGCAACAAGGATATCGGTTATCTGCCCGGCGATGTTGAAAGTAAACTTGCGCCTTATATGCAGCCGTTGTGGGATAATTTAAAAGTGATTCAAGATCAATTCCCGGAGACAGATAAAAATTTCCAGCTTATTAACAACATGATAAAAGAAGAAAAACTTGTAATCGAACCGTTGAGTTATATTCGCGGAAGAAGTTTACAAAGAATCTACTTTATTGTTGATGAAGCACAGAATTTAACTCCACATGAAATTAAAACGATTATCACACGTGCCGGTGAAGGTGCAAAGATTGTGCTAACCGGGGATATCTATCAGATTGATCATCCATACCTAGATGCGCAATCAAACGGACTTTCGTATTTGATTGAACATTTCAAGGGACAAAAACTTTACGCGCATATTAATCTTGAAAAAGGTGAGCGATCTGAATTGGCAGAATTAGCAAGTAATTTACTGTAACTCTGCGTTCTACGTTCTGCACTGTTTTTTAAGTTTGCTTCTTTAGGCGGCTCTCTCTAAGTTTTCTGTAGGAAAAAAATATTTTTTGTTTATGCCGAATCCCAATCATTTCATTTCTATCTCGCTCAATAATTATTACTCATCAATAAATAATTTTTTCTCTGCGACTTCTTCGTGGAGCTCAGTGAAAGAAGTGGTTACACAGAGAAACACGGAGTCCGCCGCGGCGGATCACAGAGTTACACTGAGGATAAATGGAAATAAATGAAATTACTCAAGAGATTATTGGAGCTGCAATAGAGGTTCATAAACAGCTTGGCCCAGGAATGCTCGAATCTGCTTATGAAGAATGTCTCTGTTATGAATTGTCATTAAAGGGTTTAAAATTTGAAAGACAAAAACCGGTACCCGTAATTTACAAAGAAATAAAACTTGATTGCGGTTATAGGGCTGACATGATTGTAGAGAATGAAATAATAGTTGAACTTAAAGCTCAGGATGTTATTCTCCCGGTTCATGAAGCACAGATACTCACATATTTACGATTTGCAAATAGAAAAGTTGGTTTACTAATAAATTTCAATGTAACAGTTCTAAAAAACGGAATTAGAAGATTTATCCTTTAACCTCTGTGTCTCTCTGCGACTTCTTCGTGGAGCTCAGTGAAAGAAGTGGTTACACAGAGAAACACGGAGTATTCACTGAGAGACACTGAGTAAAAAAATATGAAAGACTTCCTATTCAAACCATTTGAAGAAATGACCGATAAGGATTATGAAACGATTGGTTTCAAATCCGGACTCGAAATTCATCAACAGTTATTAACTTCCAAAAAATTATTCTGCCGCTGTCCGGCCGGTAAATACAGCGAAAAATATGATGCTGAAATCTTACGCCATATGCGTCCTACGCTCTCCGAACTTGGCGAATACGACGGCACTGCTCTTATGGAATTCAAAACAAAAAAAGATATCATTTATCGCATCAATCGCGATACAGTCTGCACTTACGAAATGGACGATACCCCTCCATTTCTAATAAATGACGAAGCTCTTGATATAGCACTCGAATGCGGATTACTTTTTGATTGTTCGATAGTTGATGAGCTGCACATAGCACGCAAACAATATTTGGATGGAAGCATACCAACCGGATTTCAACGCACGGCAATTTTTGCGCTCGACGGAAAAATTCCATACAAGAATAGAACTATCGATATTGTGCAAATGTCGATCGAAGAAGATTCGTGCCGCGAAGTTTCCGATTACGGACACACACGCGTTTACCTAACCGATCGTCTGGGTATGCCGCTGATCGAAACAGTAACCGGTCCTAATATGCGTACTCCGTTTGAAGTTGCTGAAGTTGCTGAAATTTGTGCCAATGTTGTAAGAAGCACGAATAAAGTCCGACGCGGAATCGGTTCTGCACGCGAAGATGTTAACGTTAGCGTTGACGGTGGAACACGTGTGGAAATAAAAGGTGTTCCGAAGATCGGAAGAATTCCGCTGCTTACTTACAACGAAGCAATGCGCCAATGGAATCTTCTGCGTCTCCGTGAAGAACTTCACAAACGCGGAATTACAAAAGATACATTCGAAGCAAAATCAGATGACATTACTCGCATCGTTAAACGCGCTCACTACCAACCGATTGCAAATGCCATTGAGCAAGGTTTAAAAATTAAATGTGTAGTTCTAAAAAAATTCGGCGGATTATTACACTGGCAAACACAGACCGATACTTATTTCTCCAAAGAAATCTCCGACCGCGTGCGTGTTATTGCGTGCTTAACCAATATCCCTAATATTATCCACAGCGACAGCAAAGGTGAGAACATTACATCGGCTGAATGGAGAAACATTAAACATGCAGTTGGTGCAACCGATGACGATACGATGGTCCTTGTTTGGGGAAATGAAATCGATACAGATACCGCAATTAAGGAAATTATGATTCGCGCGAAGGAAGCAACCATTGGCGTTCCTTCAGAAACACGGCAAGCATTGCGTGATGGCACAAACGGATTTGAAAGAATTCTCCCCGGCCCGGATAGGATGTACCCGGATACCGATCTTCCCCCAACGAGAATTACAGATAACCGTTTGGAAAAAATTAAAATAGATTTACCTGAAAAATTCTGGATCAGCGAAGAATGGTATAACCAACTTGGGATTCCAAAGGATACAATCCACGAGTTATCAATTTCAAAGTTTGCAAAACTGTTTAAGAAAGTTGTAAAGGAATGGAAGATTGACCCGGTGCTGACCGCCGTCGCACTTATTCAATTTCCTAAACGATTGAAAAAGAATAAACTTGATACTTCACTTATTACTGTCGAAATGATGGAAGAGATATTGTGCGCATATAAAGATGGGTTGCTATCACGTAACGGAATTTTCATTGCAATGCAGAAATCAATCAAGAAAGGAAAGTTTTATCCCGAATTGTTACCAAAACCGGTTACAGCTAAAGAGCTTGATGAAATTATCGAATCTACAAAAGTGGAAATGAGTAGTGTAAAGCTTATTGATGAGGAAGATAGAAATAAAGTTTTGTTTGCCGTGATCATGAATAAAGTTAGAATGAACGTAGAAGGAAAAATGATTGCTAATAAATTTTTAAATAAATCTTAGCGTACTCTGCGTTTTCCCGCTATAAAACAGCGGGTAAACTTGGCGCCCTTTGCGTGAAAATCTTTAAAACATACCACGCAAAGACCGCAGAGGATTTTGCAAAGATCGCAAAGGAAAACAGATGAACGAGAATTACAAAGGTTACCGCGGCAAAGCTCTGAGCACATTAAAAAATTTCGGTGCGCAAGTTTGGAGCGATGTTGAAATCAAAACTACCAAAGGAAATTATAAAGGAATAATTCTTCCTCGCTCGGAAACTGCCGATCCGTTGCATATAGTAATTAAACTCCGTGTCGGCTACAACATAGGTATAGCTGCGGATTCAGTAACCGACATAAAAATCGAGGGACGCAAAGAGGCACATTATAAAATTCCGGAAAAAGATTTTCCTCGCGATCCATCCAAGCCGAATGTAAAACTACTCGGCACCGGCGGCACAATCGCTTCGCGTCTCGATTATAGAACCGGGGCTGTAATACCGGCATTTTCTCCCGGTGAACTCTACGGCTCGGTTCCCGAACTTGCTAACTTCTGCAATCTTGAAACAGAAAAATTATACGGCGTCTTCAGCGAGAATATGGGTCCCGAACAATGGATCGGTACTGCACAAGCAATCGGTCGCGAAATCGAAAAAGGTGTTGACGGAATTGTTATCGGGCACGGAACAGATACCATGCACCATACTGCGGCAGTTCTCTCGTTCATGGTGCAGAATTCACCTATACCGATTGTAATGGTTGGCTCGCAGAGATCGAGCGACCGTCCTTCATCCGATGCCGCTCTTAATCTAATGCACAGCGTAAAGACTGCTGCAGAAAGTGATATTGCCGAAGTGATGGTTTGTATGTTCGGTCCGACTTCCGATTACTATGGTTTGCTTCACCGCGGAACCCGTGTACGCAAAATGCACTCAAGCTACCGCTCAACGTTTAGAACAATTGGCGATATTCCGATTGCAAAAGTCAGTCGTGATGAAATCACTCCGCTAAGACAAGATTATAAACGCCGGCGTAAAGACCACAATGTTAAGATCAACACTTCATTCGAAGAAAAAGTAAGCATCGTTTATTACTACCCAAACATGAAACCTGATATTATCGAATCACTTATCGATAACGATTACAAAGGAATTGTTATTGCCGGAACCGGTCTTGGACATGTTAACAAACCTTTGTACCCGGCGCTCAAACGTGCGCATGAAAAAGGGATTGCAATTTACATGACTGTGCAAACCCTCTGGGGTTTTGTACAAATGTATGTTTACGATACCGGTCGCGACATGATGGAGCTCGGTGTAATCCCGGCTGCCAACATGCTGCCCGAAGTTGCTTACATGAAATTGTGCTGGGCATTGGGACAAACGAAAGATCCGCTGAAAGTAAAAGAGATTATGCTAACACCGATAGCCGGAGAAATTACAGAACGCGAACCGAGCAATGGATATTTAATTTATCAAGGCGGTCTGCCTGAAGTTGAAGAGTTTATTGCGAAATACGTGAAATGACTCGAAGAGTCATCCTGAACGAAGTGTCCAAAGGACTTCTTCGGAGAAGGATCTCTCTACAAAAAATGATGAATGTTAAATGAAGTGTATATAGCTTTAAAAGGTTAGTTATATCATTCATTTCTTTTAATCCATCGTTCAATTGAATCAAGTACTTTTTCAATATTATAAAATACATCATCGTCATCGAAGCGTAGAAATTTTATACCCATACTCTCTAATTTTTCTTGTCTCTGTTTATCGTATTCTTCTTGTCCTTCATGACTTAATCCATCAATCTCAATAGCCAACATTAATTCATAGCAGAAGAAATCAACGATATATTCATCCAATGGTTTTTGGCGGTGAAAATCATACCCGTACATTTGCCTACCTTTAAGAAATTTCCAAAGTTTTATTTCTGATGTGGTTGAGTTATTACGGAGTTCCCTCGCTTTCTCTTTTAGAGTTGGATTATATGGAAGGATTTTTCTTCTCATAAATTACGTTGTTTGACACACCCCTTGTATTCCCCTCTCAAGAGGGGAATTTTAAAAATGCAGTGGCTATTTTCCCCTCTACAGAGGGGAAACGGAAAGGGGTGTGTGAAATTAATTTCTGACTGCGATCGGTGTTTCGGAGTCAGGCTCAAATGCTGGTTTATTAATTTTAATAATTATTGGCATTGGGATATCTACACCCATTATAATTGCTTCCCCTTCAGATAGTATTGGTAGAAATGATAGCACTGACTTATTTGCTTCTTGACATGCATTAGCAACAACTTCCTTATCCCTATCATTTATTAAGCGGTGAACAATAAAAGTCCCCAGTTGACTTAACGTGCCCAAAGGAATATCTCTTGGCATTTGTGTAGCTAAAACAAGAAACAAGCCATACTTTCTACATTCCTTAGCAATTAGGTCAAAAGAATCGAGAGAAACGAAATCAAAGAATTCATCCTTTACACTTTTATTTAAGAATTGATGTGCTTCATCAAGAAATAGCACAAGAGGTTTTTCTTTAAATGATTTTTTGCGCGCTTTTTCCAAAAGATACTTACCAAGAGCATTAACAAGTATTTCTCTCAATTGAAATTCTCCATAAACATACTCGAGGTTTATCCTGAGTAATTTTTTCTCAGGATCGTTAATAAAATTTTCAATCTGATTTCTTAATTCTAGAACATCTGTCTTGTCTTTATTGAAGCCCAATACTTTTTTAAAATTTTCATTCGATAATAGACCATTAATACGAATTATTAAACTAGAACAAAATTCGAGTGTTTTATCATCTTTGTTACCATAGGTATTAATACATTCAGCTTCAATCTGAGAAGATAATTTTTCTATATCGAAATTGGCGTCAATAGACTCAATTGTAGCAACGTACTTCTCACATAATTGCTTAAAATTATTTTTTATTGCATCACTCATCTTCTCTTTTATCAATACTCCATTATCTACCTTAACAGTTTTCATTTCGTTCTCATCCAGACATCTGATTAATTTCAAGCTTTTCATTGCTTCCAGCAACTTGGGCTTTTGAGATTGTGCGGACGGCCTAAGCAAAATAAAGTAATCGCCTATGGTAAGATTAGAAAAATGGAAAAATGAGTCTAAAGTTATTGTACTAGTTTGTATGGTGAGGTTATTATCAAATTTATTGTATTCACCAGAAGCATCTATTAGAATTGCTTTCCCATTATGATTTAAAAACTCTTCAATTATTCTAGCAATAGTATAGCTTTTTCCGCCACCAGTAGTTCCAATAACTGCACAATGCCGCGCAAAGATAGATTGAGAGGATACTTTAACCTCTGTAACATTATCTAAGTTAAGTTTACCCATATTAAATAAAGCTGGTATATTTTTTTCATTTTCTTTTACTCCGACATTCTTAAAAAAATCAGCGAACGTCTGCCCCGAACAAATAAAAACTTTAGCGCCAACGGTTGGTAATTGATTAATTCCTTTTTTTACTTGCCTATTATAAAAATCAAAACAAAGGAGGATTTCTACTTGACCGATAGGGTGAAACTCCTCGGTATGAAAAGAATTTTCATTCAATTCAAGTCTCTCTTTTTCAGGCAGAGACACCTCCATTATTTTTCCCAAGAATCCAAAATTATCACCCTCAATCGCTACATAGCTACCAACCATACCGGGACTATTTTGTTCACCACCATAATTAAACATTTTCAATAATATAGATGAAGGAAAATGGACTTTGACTAGTCCTGGAGAAACAAAACTTACGTAGCCAATGAAATGATTATTATCAAAAGGATTTATTAAGAACTCATTCATTCGGTTCCTGATAAATTTGTTGAAGAATATCTTCTTTAGTTACTGTATTTATTTCAGGAAAATTTTTTGAAAACTCTTCGAATGTTTCTTTAATTAAACAAAGCCTTGAATCCAACATCGCTTTTTCTTGTAACCATTTCATTCCATCATTTTGTTTTAATTCCTTATCTATCACCATTAATTCAAAACTTGGATTTTGAATAACCGCTTCTTTTATAACTGTTGTAATATGTTTATCATTAAAACTAAATCCTATACAAATTAATAATACATTTTCTTTTCTCAGCTCGCTCTGAAACCTTGACATCATTTCAAAAAAGGGTTGTTCGTATGAGTGCTCATATTTTGTATCATTCGGGAATATCATATGCGGCGCTTTAGCGTCTTCTTCTATTTGAATTACATTACCCTTTTTCGTCCAATTAACAGAACCATGTATTTTATATAAATGAAAAATTTTGGGAAGATAATTTTCTTCAGCGGTAATTCTACTGTTTTCTCTTAACACAAAATCTATTTTAAAATTTCCTCCATTAAATTCCCTAGGTATAGAATATGAAAACCCATCGATTATAATGAATTTTCCCGATGCTGCTGCTTGTTCAAACAGAGTATCATAATTAAGCGTAAAAATTTTCGCTCTTGGATATTTCGTTTTTCTTTTGGCAAGTTTATTTAATAGTATCTCATGTGGTGAATTTTCTGGCAATAATAGAGTGCAGTCCGTTTTGATTAACTCCTCTATTTTTTTGATAGTACCTTTTATATCAACATCATTAAATTTATCTGAGAATTCTTCTGCCCGTTTAGCATATGACAACAACCTTTCGAGATTCTCTTTTTCAAAATCTTCATATGAAATACTTTTGCAAAAATCTTCAAGTTTTATTTCTTTATCTTGAGCTACTTTATTCCACACTTCTTTCATCGTCTTTCCAACTTTGCCCTCTTTTCCAACTCCAACCGAAGTTCCAGAGCCTGAGAGAATAATTACATTCTCATATTGTTTCTCTAGTTTCTTTTTATAAAAGCTTACTTTGAGAGTATTTGCATGTTCTTTTTTCTCATCGGGATTTAATTGCTTTCCAGAAGTTTCATTCGAAAACTTATCAGGCTCTTTTCCATCAATGAATAGTTTATTATTAGTCTCATCGAACTCAATTGAAAAATCTTTTGTCACCAAATAATGAATTATACTCATGTTACCTTACCATCCTTAGGATTATTTATATTTCTTAAATGAAAGTTAGTTTGTTCAGCTTGTAATTCTAAACTTTACTTCGCATGTTGGTCTGGGGGACTACTTGGATCGCAATTACTGATAGGCCGTTCTCGAGACACCCCGATTTGGTGCTTATAAATTAATATAAATTGTATTTAAAATTCTATCTTTTTGTTCATCTACCGATTTATGTAGTTAACATCTTCCTTCTTATCGCTTTGTATCCTTCCCAATCAAATTTTGTTAAGAAGTCGGATGCGGCTTTTGCGCCGCGGATGAAGAGATCGATTTTATCTTCATCTCTGATTGAAAAGTTAAGCCAGTTATGTTTACCAACATCAATTTTGGTTATCAGCTTTTCATAATCTTCGTTCTTCAAAAGGAATTGGTAATCCAAAACGTGGCGTGCACTGTTAAAGATTGCCATCAAGAATTGCGTCATATTGCCGGACCGGTTTTCTTCATCGCGGTCATCTCCAAGCTTAACGCCAAATGTGGGCAGACGAGGCACACGGCTTCTGTTATGAAAAACATCTATCGGAAAATTGGACATGATTCCACCATCAACAAAATATACTTTGTCCGGGCGTTTACCTTTATACTTTACAATCTCTTCCCAATCTTTCTTTTCAACTTTGTCACCAATCTTAATTTCAAAAGGATGAAAAAATCCCGGGATCGACATCGACGCACGTAAATAGTAAGCCGGGTTAACTTCACCCGGTTCGTTCCAGAATAATTTATTCATCTCGGGAAATATTATACGCGACTCTGTTGTAATATCGGCGGCAATAATTTTCAATTTCGGAATTAAATCGTCAACACTTCCTACAACATTACCTCGGAGCTTCAAAGTCTGCGGCTTTATCCTTCTTTCTAGCAGATTTTGTGTTGTCCTTATTTTATCATCCGTAATTATTTCTGAAATCCATTTAACAAAATTATTGCCGGGATTTAAACCTTTATTTTTTAATAGATAGAAAATGATCGACACACCCCAAAACATTTTACAAACAAAAGGTGAATCATTAACGAAAGATTTGATTAATTGCTTTGTACGGAATGGTCCATCAACAAGATCAAACAAATTTTTGTTCGCAAGTATTTGCAGAATCTTTTCACTCTTTGCATCTTCAACATTTCCAACCGCAGAAAGTATAAGCGTGTTGATAGCGCCGGCAGATGTTCCGGCAAGACTGAAAAATCTTATCCCCATTTGCTCGAGGATATACGTGTATCCAAGTAATGCAATCCCCAGCACGCCGCCGCCTTCCTGGACAAGATCAACATATTCATGACCTTCATTATCAACTACATCGGAAAAATGTTTCGTCTTAATTTCTCTCTTTAATTGATCGAGGATTTTTTGAACCTCGTCATTTCCGGTAAAGTCGGATGTTTTCATTTGTTCACCCTCTTTATTTGTAATGCTTACTCTAAATTACTAAACTTAAACAGTGCCAAACCAAAGTAACGGAACAAAGTAAGAGTTTACGGATTAAAACTTATGTCGATCAATTCATATAATGAAAATATTCATATCAATTATAATATTCTTCTTTTCGGTATCGTACGGACAAATCAAAGAAACAATAAAACGACCCTTGTCGGATAGTCTTGTAATTCCCTCACTTGAAACAGATAGTTCCGTTATTAAACCGGGTCAATTTCCAATTTTAAAACTAAAATATGAATTGCCGCCGGTAAACATTTTTTCAAAACATTTCCTTTCGATACATGCCGAAGATGTTCAATTCACTTTAGAAGAAAGAATGAGCGGACTTTCACGGGATCAGCTTCATGCATACAAAAAAAATAAAGAAACATTGATGAAAATTCTATCTGCCGATTACGAAGAACGCTGGTGGTATCATGTTAAAGGGATCGATGAATTATTGGGTGTTCCAAAGGAAGTGATATGGGCGTTGGAGTTTGCAATGATGTATCTGCTAAAGTAAAACGTCACTGCAGCCTCCGTACTCCCAACGGAGGCCGGGGCTATTAACCCTTTCTTGTGAATTAATTTTGCCCAAGGTCTTCTCTTAAAAAGAGAACCCCCGCAGTGACCGTTTCAATTTTCGTAAGTTTTATCCGGAATTGAAATCCAAAAATTTAGGTACTCCCATTTTATGCCATCCGAAAAATCAATGATTTTTCAACTTCTTAACATTACTGTCCCAAACTTTATTGCGATTAGTAAAAGACTTATAAAACCCGTTCTTTTTAAATATCTATTCTATCGTGTAAATTATACCTTCAAAAATTTTTCTTTAGTATAACCGTAACCCTTCAAAGACATAATTTTAATGCCAAAAAAAGTTTGGGACAGATATTCTTCTTAATAATTTCTTAGCAATCACTTAATAATTCCATAACCCGTCTTTATTACAATAGAATTAATATTACGATAGAAAAATTTAGGATTAGCATGGAAAAATTATTATTATCAATCGGCGGTTTAATATTCGGTGCTCTTTGTTCAATATACGCAAAGAAGAAAAACCGTTATGCAAAAAACTGGTTCTTAGCCGGATTTGTTGCCGGGCCAATCGGGTTGATAATTATTTCAATTTTACCCTCTCTCGATGATCAAGAAACAACTGTCGGTAATTTGAGCGAAGAAAATGTTTCATTAAAAATTGTATAACCGGCTCATGTTAAAAACTCAAGAACATTCTTAAAACATCATTATCAAACCATTCCTTCTTTTTATTCGTTAGAATAATTATAATTGTATCGGCAAATTTCTTGAGATGATGCTATGAAAAAATTATTCTCCCTTCTCTTTCTACTAATACTTATATCTTGCACAAAGGAAGTCCCTGAAGCCGAAAAGAACATTTCAAAATCAGTAGAAGAAAACCAGGTTCGCGAAGTGGTAGATAAATTCTACAGTGCGTATAATAACAACGATATCGTAACCGCCATTTCATTTTGCGATAGCGATTACAAAGGAATTGCCGCCGAAGCCGATGATGTAGCCGGAACTTCTATGCTTGAAGACGAATTATATAATTTCCGCAAGCAGTACCCGGAAGGTAAATGGGAAATTGTAATTGAAGAAGTTTCTGTGCAAAACAGTCTTGCTTACATTATTACACAAGGTTCCTTTATGGTGCCGGACCCGGTTGAAGGCGAAGCACCCCAATATTCAGAAAGATGCATAAGAATTTTAAGACATGTAAAAAATGAGGGATGGAAAATCTACAGAGCGTTTAGTGTTCCTATGTTCAGTTACGATTAATATAGATCGATCAAATCTGCCATTCAATTTCGAACCACCAGTCTTCAAGCATATACTCGTTTAACTTAATAATGCCTTCCATAGTAACACTTTGCGGCGGCGGATAAACTCTTGCTATCTTATTATATAGTACAGTACGGTAAGATTCCGATGCCTTTGGTATTAACGCAAGAAGTGTTAATAAATCACTATCTGTTGCAACCTCAACAATTTTTCCTATAACATCGTCTCCGCCGTCCTGGTAATCAACCGCATAAATTAGTTTTTTAAGCGAATCCGGTGTTGTAGAAAGATACGGTGTACCGACATCTTTATCATTAGGCATGTTACATTCATAACCTTCATCAATATAAAAATTTTTGCCGAAACGATTAATTTCTATATAACCAAGTTCCACTTTTATTTTTGCATTTTTGGCATCATCAACTTCCAGACTAAAAACTCCGCCACGGTCCCTAACGGTTTTCCTATTGATTTCAATGGAAAAATCCGGCATCTGTTCGGTATTTTCAATTTTGATTTTCCCTCTTTCCATTCTAACAATATTATTACCATCCTTAGCTTTAACAAGCATTAAAAAAGTATTGTCTTCCGCTTCAAGCCGGCCGGTATTTGGAATACTTACAACTGCCCTGGAGTAACTTTCGGTATATAGACTTGTTCCTTCTTCCCATTTACCGGTTTCATCAATTCTACCGTTGATGTAAATAGTACCTTGTATCAATCTTACTTTCCATGGCGAGTTAATTTTTGTAAAATCATAGATGTAGTAACCGAGAGCAATTATAGCGAGAGGCAATAATGTTAGAACTGTTTTCCTGAAATCGAGTTTTCCGGGTGTAGCAATTTTTTTGGAAAGCTGTGTAGCACCTAATGATTTTGTTGCCAAACTTTTTCTTCTTGGTCCCCGGGTGTTTCTTAATCTCTTTTCTTGTTTTAACTGCTCTTTTTTAATCTTACGTATTTTTACGGCCGGGATTACCGGTTCTTCCTCGGAGACAGCGGCGCTCCTCTTCATTAATTCCGAAGAGATTAAAGTAATGATATCATCCGGGGGGTTAATAGTATAGGGAAGGTTCTGAAGGTCTTCAAAGAATTTTTTCAGTTTCTGGTATTCAAAAAAACATGCTTCGCAAGTTCTTAAATGGTTCTCAACTTCTTTCTGCATCCTGGCATCAAGAAGTTCATCAACATAATCATGCAGACTTATTTTAGTCTCTTCACATGTCATGGTTCAAGCTGCTTGATTAAACTTTCGCGCGTAGAAATTAATTTAGTTTTTACTTCGTCAATTGATAAGTGTGTAAGAAAAGTAGTTATCTCGTAATAATTATATCCTTCAAGATCGTGAAGCACAAAAATTATCCTCTCTTCATTTGATAATGTCATTATAATGCGCTCAAGTCTGGGCAGATCTATGCTTGCTGAAGCATCATTAAGTTTTATTTCACCTCTTTTCTCCAATTCCCTAACTGAATATTTAACAGCCAAATCTTTAATCCATAGTGCAAACGAAATTTTCGGGTTGTATGATTTAATATTATCCCATGCAACAAGAAATACGGCTACAGTAATTTTTTTACTCAGTTCGTAATCGGTAAGTAATCTATATACAACAGTAAATACATTCCTCTGATTAATATTGCAAAGATCGAAATAAGCATTTCTTCTCCCTTGCTTTGCAAGTTCAACAAGGTAAGAAACATATTGTGTGTTTTCTATCGACATAGTTAGACTCTATGCTAATTAGTAATAGTAATTCTATTACCGTTTGCGTCGGCTCTGGCAGTAACACGCACATTAGTTCTTCCGTTACGTCCAATTTGGTTGCCGAGTGCTGTAAAATCTACCCTCGTCGGTCTAACCGTAGCAGTAAATCTACCGGCTGCTGTATTACGGAATTGCCTCGGTATTACCCACCCCGTGTAGGTTTTTCCTCCTCCGCCTTGCTCTTTCGGCTTTTTATAATGTATTTGGGCAAGGTTACATAAATCGTAAACAGTACTAATTAGTTGGTCACGGTTCGCAGATTCATAATAACCTATGAACAATGTTATGCCGCTTATTACCATAAGTCCAATAATTATCACACCAACTGCTATTAATAATAATTGTTGTGAACCCATATTATTGATCCTTTAATTGGTAAACATTCTTGCCGGAAAATTAGGTATTAATTTATACAATATGATATAAATAATATTCGTTTACTTCAAGAAAAATATTGATTGAATAATACCGCAAGAACTAAATTGCAACATCAATAATCCAAACAACATAATATGAGAACCGAAATACTTAACTTCTTACAATACGTTGACAAATTAAACGAGGATATGAAACCGTTATGGGGTAAAATGACTCCGCAGCACATGGTAGAACATTTAATTCTGGCTGTGCGGATAAGTAACGGTAAACTAAAGATCGAGTGTTTCAATCCGCCTGAGAAAATCCCTACGCTGAAAAGATTTTTAATGAGTTCCAGACCCTACCCGAAAGAATTTATAAACCCGGTTATCGGACCCGACTTGCTTCCGCTTGAGTACAAAAATTTACCAGAGGCAATAAGCAATTTAAAGTTAGAGATTAATGATTACATTTTATACTTCGAGAATAATCCGCAAGCCGTATTAACAAATCCAACTTTCGGAGATTTAAATAGAGACGAGTGGATTGTATTCCACAACAAACATTTTACACACCATTTACAGCAGTTTGGATTAATCTGAAAAGGTTCAATTTAACTACATCCAATCCAATTTGAGTGATCGATTCATGAATTACTCAAATTATTTATCAAAACGGGTAAATCTTCTTTTGTCTGAAAAGAATTTTCCAGATTTTTAACAACCAAATATTTCGGTATTAAATAAACCAATCACATTAATAAACCGGAATTCAAAATGAAAAAGTTTATTTCCATCTTTTCTATCCTCGCTTTATTTTTTATAATCAGCCAGACAGCAGCTCAAAACATTTCAATCATACCAAAGCCGGTAAAATTGGAATTGTCGGAAGGAGTATTCACCTTCAGCGCACAAACTAAAATTTGGATTCCCAATACAATCGAAATGGAAAAACTCGGCAATGTAATTGCACAGTCGGTTAATACATTAACCGGGTTAAACCTAAGTCCTACATCAGAAGCGACACGCGAAATACCGGCAAGTGTTGTATGGATAACGATCGATTCGACTTATCAAAATAAGGAAGCTTACTCATTATCAATTAAACCGGATGAAATTAAAATTACCGCCGGAAACGGTGCCGGGATATTTTTTGGAATTCAGTCATTGATGCAGCTATTCCCGGTTGCAGCAAGAAATAATTTATCGGTGCCTTGTCTAACGATAGAAGATTCACCGCGCTTCAAATGGCGTGGTACTCACTTAGATGTATGCCGCCATTTCTTTCCGATCGAGTTTGTGAAAAAATACATTGATATACTCGCAATGTATAAGATCAACACTTTCCACTGGCATTTAACCGAGGACCAGGGATGGAGAATCGAAATAAAAAAATATCCGAAGCTTACCCAAATTGGTTCATCGCGAAAAGAAACAATGGGAGATGGCAAGCCACACAGCGGCTTTTATACACAGGATCAAATACGCGAAGTTGTTGAATATGCAAAATCAAAGTACATTACCGTTGTGCCCGAAATTGAAATGCCGGGGCATGCCGTGGCTGCGCTTGCGGCTTATCCTGAATTTTCTTGTACCGGCGGACCTTTTGATGTTGCAACAACCTGGGGTGTGTTTGAAGATGTTTACTGCGCCGGCAATGACAGTACTTTTTATTTTCTCCAGGATATTTTAACCGAAGTCATGGACCTTTTCCCAAGTGAATATATTCACATTGGCGGAGACGAAGTTCCGAAAACAAGATGGCAAAATTGCGATAAATGCCAATCAAGAATGAAATCGGAAAATTTGAAAGATGAACACGAGCTGCAAAGTTATTTTATCCAGCGGATCGAAAAATTTGTTAACTCTAAAGGAAGAAAGATTATCGGCTGGGATGAAATACTTGAAGGCGGACTCGCGCCAAATGCAGCGGTTATGAGCTGGCGCGGAACAGAGGGCGGAATTGCCGCAGCAAAGATGAAACACAATGTAGTTATGTCGCCCGGCACTCATTGCTATTTCGACCACTACCAGGGATTAAGCGGCGAACCGAAAGCTATCGGCGGTTTTACTTCACTTGAAAAAGTTTATTCGTACGAGCCGGTACCCGACGTTTTAAACGAAGAAGAGGCACAATATATAATGGGCGCACAAGCAAATATGTGGTCGGAATATTACGAAACCACCGATCATGTTGAATATATGCTTCTACCCCGTTTATGTGCCTTGAGTGAAGTTGTTTGGTCGCCTAAAGAATCGAAAAGCATTAATGACTTTTTGAACCGTATGTCTTACCATTATGATCTGCTGACGGCAAAAAATATTAACTACCGGATACCTACACCGACAAATTCAGGCGGTGAACATCTACTCAACGAAAGCGAAGTTTTTCCGCTAAATAAACCAACAAGCAATTCAAAAATATATTACACACTTGACGGATCCGAACCGACGACTAGTTCATCGCTTTACAGCGAGCCCTTTGTTTTCAACAAACCAACTCTGCTTAAAGCAAAAACTTTTCTTCTTAACGGAAAGAGCAGCGTAACATCAACCATACAATTCAGTATTATTGATACGACAGAGAACGGTTTGTACTATAAATATTATGAAGGCGAGTGGGACAGCATTCCAAAGTTTTGGGAATTGCGGCCTGAAAGAAAAGGAAAAATCTATAAACTTAATTTGAATGAAATAAAAACCAGCGATGACAATTTCGGGATCGACTTTTACGGCTTTATCGAAATTGAGGAAGACGGTCTTTACACTTTTTACCTGACATCCGATGACGGAAGCAACTTATATATAGATAACAAGATAGTTGTAAACAACGATGGGCAACATGCAAACCAGGAAGCTTCAGGGAAAGTAGAATTGGAAAACGGAAGATACCCGTTTAGAGTCTTTTATTTTGAAAAACGCGGCGGTCAAAATCTTACCGTCGAATTTAAGGGTCCGGGTATCTCACGACAAACAATTCCGGCCGGCAATTTTTTCCTGAGCAATTAATTTCATACGAGGTACAAAATGAAGTTACTAAAAATTGGTATCCTCTTAATCATTTTTACCGCACCATCTTCGACAAGTGCGCAAGACATTAAAGTTCTTTCTCCCAACAACAAAATTGAAGTTAGGATTACCGTAAATGAAACATTGGCTTACTCTGTTCAACATGAAGGTAAAGAAATAATAACAAGCTCGCAGATCTCTCTTGATTTGGGTGAACCTATACTTGGACAAAATTCGCAATTGTTGAAGTCCGAGAAACATACTGTAAACCAAATTCTTAAGCCCGTGGTAAAGCAGAAATTTGAAAGTGTAATAGATAATTACAACGAGCTCGAGTTATTCTTTGAAAATTTTTCCGTGATATTCCGCGCCTACAATGACGGGATTGCCTACCGGTTCAAAACCAATTACGAAAAAGAAATAACTATTTATGGCGAACAAGCGGAGTTTAATTTTAACGATGATTACAAAATCTTCTTCCCGGAAGAAAAAAGTTTTATGTCGCATTCCGAAAGATTGTATCTCCCCATAAAATTAAGCGAGGTTACATCGAAAAGATTTTGCTCTCTGCCGGCATTGATCGACTTAAATGACGGAAAGAAAGTACTTATCACCGAAGCAGATCTTGAAGATTATGCCGGCATGTATCTAACCGGCACCGATAAAAATTCAAAAAGTTTAACCGGACTATTTCCTTTTTACCCGGCGAGAGACACTGCAAGAAATGATAGAGACATCTATGTTGTCGAAAGAAAAGATTACATTGCAAAAACGAACGGCACAAGAAATTTTCCGTGGCGCGTGATTGTTCTATCCGAAAAGGACGGTGATTTAATTACAAGCACAATGATCTATAAACTTGCAAAGCCGCAAGATTCTAAAACTGATTTCTCGTGGGTTAAGCCGGGAAAAGTTGCGTGGGACTGGTGGAACTTCAACAACATTTACGGTGTGGATTTTAGAGCCGGTGTAAACACGGCTACTTATAAATATTATATCGACTTCGCTTCTAAATACGGAATTGAATATGTAATACTCGATGAGGGCTGGTATAAACTCGGCAACCTTCTCGATCTCAATCCCGAAATGAATGTTGAAGAAATTATCAGGTACGGCAAAGAAAAAAATGTTGGAATAATTTTATGGGTAATCTGGAAAACCCTTGACGATCAACTAACCGAAGCTTTGGATCAATTCGTAAAGTGGGGTGCTGCCGGAATTAAAGTGGATTTTATGCAGCGTGACGACCAGCCGGTAGTTCAATATTATTATAAGATTGCTGATGAAGCTGCAAAAAGAAAATTACTCGTCGATTTTCACGGCGCATATAAACCGACCGGGTTATACAGAACCTACCCGAATGTAATTACGAACGAAGGAGTTAAAGGTCTGGAAAACAGCAAATGGAGTGAGGATGCAAATCCATGGATGGCTGTTACACTTCCCTTCATCCGCATGCTTGCCGGGCCAATGGATTACACTCCCGGTGCAATGATTAACGCGACAAAGAATGCTTTCCGTTATGTATGGGAAACGCCAATGAGTCAGGGTACGCGCTGTCACCAACTTGCAATGTATATTAATTTTGAAAGTCCGCTCCAGATGCTCGCCGATAGCCCGACCCACTATTACAAAGAAGCTGAGTGTATGGAATTTTTATCGCAAGTTCCTACGACATGGAACGATACAAAAGTTCTCGATGCAATGGTAAGTGAGTATTTGTTAACAGCAAGACGTAACGGTGACAAATGGTACATTGGCGGAATGACAAACTGGATACCGCGCGATCTTAAAATTGATTTTTCTTTTCTGCCTAAAGGTGAATATAAAATTGATATTTGGCAAGACGGAATCAACGCCGATCGGAATGCGAATGATTATAAAAAAATATCGCAGACAATCTCCAACGAAACAAAGATGAACATTCACCTTGCACCGGGCGGCGGATGGGCAGCTGTTGTATCAAAAAAATAATCCGAGGTACCATGACTTCAAGAAGAAATTTTCTAAAAACCGGCGGATTGACTTTAGCCGGTTTGGCATTATCAAATAAATTATTCGCCGGTGTTGAAAGTTTTAATAACAACTCCCAACTTTTACCATTCCAATCAAAACGACCAAATGTTTCCGAAAGAAAATTTGTAAGTCATGCGGTTGAAGCAAAAATTGATGAGATGAAAAAAGAAATTAAAGATGAAGAGCTTGCATGGTTATTTGAAAATTGTTTTCCGAACACACTCGATACAACCGTAACTTTTAAATATATAGATGGAAAACCGGATACATTTGTAATCACCGGTGATATACATGCAATGTGGCTTCGCGATTCAACCGCGCAAGTCTGGCCTTATTTACCATTGGTTCGTAAAGATGAAAAATTAAGAGACTTGATCGTTGGTGTTATCAACCGCCAGGTAAAAAATATTTTGATCGATCCGTATGCAAATGCGTTTAATGATGGACCGGGCGAAAGTCCATGGAAAAGCGATATTACCGAAATGAAGCCGGAACTCCACGAACGCAAATGGGAAATCGATTCGCTCTGCTATCCGGTACGTCTTGCATACAATTACTGGAGAACAACCGGCGATAAATCAATCTTCAATGAACAATTTAAAGAAGCAGCAAAATTAATTTTACAAACATTCCGTGAGCAGCAGAGAAAAGATGGAAGCAGTCCATACTCCTTCATGCGAACGACTGCATGGGCAACCGATGGTGTTGTACTCGGCGGTTACGGCAACCCGGTTAACCCGGCTGGATTGATCTGCTCAACCTTCCGTCCGAGCGATGATTCGACAATATTTCCGTTTCTTGTTCCGTCAAATTATTTTGCTATTGTATCGCTTAAACAGCTAAACAGAATTTTCATTCAAGGAAAATATGATCGCTCACTTGCAAGACAATTTGATTTGCTTGCCTATGAAGTAGAACAAGCATTGAACAAATACGCAGTTACTGAACATCTTCACTTTGGCAAAATATTTGCATACGAAGTTGACGGATTCGGTAATCAATTATTTATGGACGATGCAAATGTTCCAAGTCTGTTGTCGCTTCCTTATCTCGGTGCAATTGATGCTAACAACCCGGTTTACAAAAACACAAGAAAATTTTTATTCAGCAATTACAATCCGTATTACTTTGAAGGTTTAGCCGGTAAAGGGATTGGCGGTCCGCACGCCGGACTTGGAATGATCTGGCATCTTTCAATTTTAATGCGCGGCTTAACAAGCATCGATGAAAATGAAATTAGAGAATGTCTGCATTTATTAAAAAGCACACATGCAAATACCGGTTTCATGCATGAATCATTTAACAAAGATGATGCAAACAAATACACACGCTCATGGTTTGCATGGGCAAATACTTTGTTCGGGGAGTTTATTCTAAAAATTTTTAACGAAAGACCACACTTATTAAAAGGCAAATATTAAAATGTCACCTTACGCATTGGCAACAATAACCTTTGCGGTCTCGGCGTCTTCTTTGCGATCTCCGCGTGAAATGCCTTTCTTCTTTCACGCAAAGGGCGCAAAGTTTTACGCTAAGACCGCAGAGAAATAAAATCTGCATAAGGTGAGTTAAAATCATAACCTCTGCGGTTTCCAGCAATAAAAAAGCGGGTAAACTTAACGGACGTGGCATCTAATCTTTTAAATATCTTTAAACAACAAAAATTAAGAACAACATATTTACTACTATGAAAACAAAATTTATTCTATTCATACTTTTATTATCGATCAATATCACAAATGCACAACCAACGAATAACAATTACACACAATACGTAAATCCTTTTCTCGGCACCGGACTGCATGGGCATACATACCCGGGTGCCACCGTTCCATTTGGGATGGTGCAGCTAAGTCCCGACAACGGTCGTGGCGGCTGGGATTGGTGTTCGGGCTATCATTATTCGGACAGCATTATTGTTGGTTTCAGCCACACACATTTGAGCGGAACCGGAATTGGCGATCTTTGCGATATACTTTTTATGCCGGCAATTTTACCGGGTAAAGCGAACGCAAAGGAAATTATATCACACAATTACAAATCTAAATTTTCACACAATAGCGAATCTGCGAAACCGGGTTACTATTCACTACAACTTGATGATTACAATATCAAATCAGAATTAACCGCGGCACTACGTTCCGGTATGCAGAGACACACGTTCAATAAAAAAGGAAAACATTTCATCATTCTTGATCTCGGTTATGCTGTTAACTGGGATAAGCCGACAAACACATTTATTCAAATTATTGATAAACAAACCATTGCCGGGTTTAGATTATCAACCGGCTGGGCTAAAGATCAGCGGGTCTATTTCTATGCAAAATTTTCGAAGCCAATTTCCAAATCGTATTTAATTGCCGACAGCATTTACACGCCAGAGACCAAGCACGCTGCTGGAAAAAATTCTAAAGGTATTTTTGAATTCAAACTTAAAAAAGGTGAACAAGTTTTAGTAAAGGTCGGAATTTCCTCCGTTGACATTGAAGGTGCAAAGCTAAATCTTGAGAATGATATTAAAGAATGGGAGTTTGATCAAACAGCAGCAAATGCGGATATACTCTGGAATAAAGAGCTAAGTAAGATAAAAGTAAAATCAGACGACAAAAATTTATTAACAACATTTTACACAGCATTATACAGAACAATGCTTGCACCGGTTGTCTTCAACGATGTGAACGGAAACTACAAAGGTGCCGATGGTAAAATTCACAAAGCAGAGAATTACACAAAGTACAGCATCTTCTCTTTGTGGGATACATTCCGTGCGGCGCATCCTCTCTACACCATCACACAGCAAGAACGTGTGAGCGATATGATTAATTCGATGTTATCACATTATGATGAGTATGGGCTTCTACCGGTGTGGGAACTGCTCGGCAACGAAACCGGGACAATGATCGGCTATCACGCAATACCGGTAATTGCAGATGCAATGCTGAAAGGTTTCAAAGGATTTGATTACAACAAAGCTTATACAGCTATGAAAAAATCTGCAATGGAAGATCATCTTGGATTAAAGTATTACAAAGAATTGGGGTTTGTTCCATCCGATAAAGAAGTTGAATCGGTTTCTAAGACACTTGAATATGCTTATGATGATTGGTGTATTGCAGCAGTTGCAAAATATCTCGGCAACGAAGAAGATTACAAATATTTTTCCGCGCGTGCACAGTATTACAGAAATTTATTTGACCCGGCTTCGGAATTCATGCGTGCTAAAAAAAACGACGGCCGCTGGAAAGAGCTCTTCAATCCGCGTCTTGTTGATCACCGAGCAAATGAATATACGGAAGGTAACGCATGGCAATATTCATGGTTTGTTCCGCATGACATTCAAGGTTTTATCAATCTGTTCAAAAGCAATGAAAGTTTTGCAAGCAAATTGGATTCGCTTTTCAGAACTTCATCAAGACTCGAAGGTGATAAAGTCAGTCCCGATATTTCCGGCATGATCGGTCAATATGCGCACGGCAACGAACCGAGTCATAATATCGCCTACATGTTCAATTATGCCGGCGAAACATGGAAAACCCAATATTACGTTAACAAAATTTTAACTTCACAATACAACCATAATTACGATGGATTGTGCGGCAATGAAGATTGCGGACAAATGTCGGCATGGTATGTTTTCAGCGCACTTGGATTTTACCCGGTTAACCCGGCTGATCAAAACTATGTTATCGGCACACCTTTATTCGATGAGGTTGAAATTGATCCCGGCAACGGAAAAACTTTCAAATTAATCTCGAACAATTTATCTAAAGAAAATATTTATGTACAAAGTGCAAAGCTGAATGGTGCCGAACTTACAAAAAGCTTTATAACGCATAACGATTTAATGAATGGCGGTACGTTTGAATTTGAAATGGACGGCTTGCCGAATAAAAATCTCTGGACATCGTATAATGCATGCCCACCCTCAGCAACAAAACAGATTGATCCGACAACAATAAATAAAAATGAATATGCCGAAAAAGTAAAACAAGAATTTTTGCACGCCTGGAATGCATACAAGAAATACGCTTGGGGCAAAGATCAATTGCAACCCATGAAAAAATCAGGACGCAACTGGTATAACGAATCATTTTTACTTACCCCGGTCGATGCGTTCACGACAATGAAGCTGATGAATCTGCAAACCGAAGCAGAAGAAGCTAAACAGCTTATACTCGAAAATCTTTCTTTTGACAAAGATGTACCAGTTCAAATTTTTGAATTCACAATTCGTCTGCTCGGCGGATTAATCTCCGCATATCAATTGGACGGCGACGAAAGATTTCTTGATCTGGCGGAAGATTTAGGAAATAGATTCTTAAAAGGATTTGATTCTAAAACCGGGATGCCATACCGGTTTGTTAATCTAAAAACGGGCGAGGTTAAAGATAAAATTAACAACCCGGCAGAGATCGGCACATTGATGATTGAATTTGGTGCGTTGAGTAAAATCACCGACGATGATATTTATTACGAAACCGCCAAGAAAGCTTTTGTGGAAGTTTACAACAGAAGATCAAAAATCGGTTTGGTCGGAACACAAATTAATGTTGAAACCGGTGAATGGACAAACCCAGAAAGTCACATTAGCGGAATGATTGACTCTTACTACGAATACATGCTTAAAGGATGGCTTTTGTTTGATGATGAAGATTTCAAAAAAATGTATTATGAAAGTATTGATGCCGTTAACAAATATTTGTGGGATTCGACTGAAACCGGTTATTGGTATAAACGCGTTGATATGAACACCGGCGAAACGGTAAGCAAAACATTCGGCGCACTCGATGCATTCATGCCGGCAATGATTGCTCTTGGCGGTGATGTAGAACGTGCTGAGAAATTACAAGAAAGCTGTTACAGAATGTGGACTCACTTCGGCATAGAACCGGAGGAGATGAACTACGAAACTTTCGAAGTGAACTATGCTGATTATGTTCTGCGTCCCGAAATTATTGAATCTGCATTCTATCTTTACCGTTATACCAAGAATCCAAAATATTTGGGAATGGGAAAAACATTTTACGAAGGTCTTGTTAAGTATTGCAAACTTGATGAAGGATATGCATCGTTAAAAAGCGTTCTATCAAAAAAGAAAAGAGACCCGATGGAAAGTTTCTTCTTTGCCGAAACACTAAAATATCTTTACCTGATCTTTGCACCGGAGGAAACTTTGGATTTATCGAAATATGTTTTCAGTACAGAGGCGCATCCAATAAAGAAGGATTGGCAATAAAAATATGAACGGTAAGGTCGTTTTAATCACTGGTGCTACTGATGGTATTGGCAGACAAACCGCTTTGGAACTTGCCCAAATTGGTCATCATGTTATAATTCACGGAAGAAATAAAGAGCGTGTTCAACAAACATTAAATGAGATTCAACTCACAACTAACAACCATCAATTATCAGCCTTAGTGTGCGATCTCGCTTCTTTGAAAGCCGTAAGAAAATTAGCTGAAGAAATTAAATCCAAATTCGACCGGCTGGATGTGCTGATTAACAACGCCGGCATTTACATGAAAAAGTATGTGTTGACTGAAGATGGTTTTGAAACAACATTTGCCGTTAACCACCTTGCACATTTTCTTTTAACAAATCTTCTTTTGGATTTAATCAAGAAAAGTGATGAGGGCAGAATAATAAATGTAAGTTCGATTGCACATACACGCGCAAATTTTGATTTCGAAAATTTAAATGGCAAAAAATATTTTGATCCATACGGCGCCTATTCACTTTCCAAATTAGCCAACTTACTTTTTACTAAAGAACTTTCGTACAGATTACCCGGCACGGATGTAACGGTAAACGCACTTCATCCGGGAGTAATAAATACAAAATTGCTGAAAGCCGGTTTTAATATTGAAGGAGCTTCTGTTAAAAATGGTGCCGAAACTCCCGTGTATCTTGCTGTTTCCGATGATGTTAAAAATAGAAGCGGAGCATATTTTGTTGATAAGCAGATTACTCGTTACAGCAAAATCGCAGATGATAAAAACTTAACTAAAAAGTTCTGGGAACTATCGGAAACAATGGTCGGGTTATAATTATTTATTCTCCGACCGATCCGCTTTGAATTTCACCTCGTACTTTTTTGAGTATGTGTTTTCGAAGAGTGTAAGTTCCATTTTTACGCCCGGAGCTCTTATCGAATAATTACCAACTTCAACAGTATCGATACCATAGCTTTGTGATCCGCAATCACCCAGAAATTCATCAATCGATTTTTTCGCTTCTCGCTCGGAATTGTACGATAGATCAACCTGGATTTGATATACGCCGTTTTCATCGGCGATGAAAGCTGCACGTGAACTTTTAGTCTGGTAAAAAACACATTTCATAGAAGGGTTACTTAAATCCTGGTGAACCGGTTTGCCGAAATTTTTTATTACTTCGTTTACGCTCTTACCTACCATCTTACAGTATTTCATTTGCTGTGTATAAACGTTATCATATAAGAGGAAAAAACAGAGAGACGAAACAAGAATCAATATTATTCTTTTCATGTTTCACTCCGTAGATTATTTTTTATAAAAGATAAACCTGATGAGCGTTGTAAATGATATAAAATATTCTGCTGCTCTTTACCGGCGCGTTTAAAAAAGAAGAAATGAGGATTGAAATATTTTTCCGGCCAAGTCATTTACTCCACCTTTATTGAAGAAAAAGACCGGCAATTGTCACATGAATCTTACAATAATTTTAAGATATCTTCAATGCAGCTTTAAATCTCAATTTTAGTAATAACACCGTGCAGCTTTTGATACGGCAGTTCAAGAAACTGAACAAAGTTAGATGAGATTTTTTTGATAAATGAAAACAGTTTTAGGAAGGGTTTCTTTGTTTGTATATCATCAACACCGTAGAACATTACCTTTGCATCGATATCAACTTCTTTAAGAACTTGCGGAATATCAAGGCGCTCCATGTAACCTACTTGTATCTCGAGTCCCGATAATCCATCGGTAATTTCCGGTACAAATAATTTCTGAACACCAAACGGTTTATCCATCGTTGCTACCGAAATTAAAATATTCTGTTCGTATATGATGCTGCCCCTTATAGTACAATGAACCATATAAGGCGGAATCATATGTAAATCTTTTGCAAAGAAAAGAGCTGTGCCCGGGAGCTGCTTGCCGGTATCATAAATTTGATTAAAACTTTCAAGATAAGTATCAATCGGCAACGATCTAAACGAACGATGTACTGCTTTGTTTCCCATTGACCATATCTTTATTGTTATGAACGGAACAAGGGCTATTATAATCGACCAGTAACCTCCGTGCGGAATTTTACTGAACACCGCCAATAAGAAAGCCACGTTGACTATAATCACCAAAACCGATGCAATTGATTTCACAAGGTCGGAATGTTTGGAAAAAATCCAGATCATAAAGAACGTGCTGATTGTCATTGTCGCGGTAACAGCCAAACCATAAGCAGCCGCCAGGTTTTGAGATTCCTTAAATAATAATATCATAAAAATCACTGCAAGCAATAGACCCCAATTAACCGCACCAATATAGATTTGCGATTTAAGATGGCTTGATGTGTATTTAACGCGCATCAACGGAAAAATATATGTACGGATACCCTGGTACACCAGCGAAAAAACTGCGCTGATCATCGCTTGCGATGCAATTATAGTTGCAAGCAATGTTAGTATTAGAAACGGGATATAAAGAAACTCAGCTTGCGATTTAACCATAGAGAAAAGGATATTCAATTTTTCATCATGACTTTCGCCAAGACGAAGAACATATGCTCCTTGCCCGAAGTAATTCATGACCAGCGCAACGAATACAAAATACCACGCTTGTCTTATGGGATCGCGGCCAAGGTGGCCCATATCGGCATAGATTGCTTCACCACCGGTTGCACAAAGGATAACTTCCGATAGAACAAAGAAACCGGTTAATCCATTGTTCATGAAAAACTCAATTGCATGATGCGGACTGATTGCGCCTAAAATTCCGGGTGTATTAACAATGGAAACAAATCCCGAAAGAAACAGAGCACCAAACCAGAGAACCATAATCGGCCCAAAGCTGGCAGCTACTTTATCGGTTCCTCTATATTGTACAGAAAAAAGCAGAATGGTTATAGCAATAGTAATTATTATGATTGTATTTGTATCGATATGACCAAGTCCAGGTATTAATTCCAATCCCTCAACTGCAGATAGGATACTGATTGCCGGCGTTATAACGCCATCGCCCATCAAAAGGGAAACACCGAGGTAACCGAGAAATGTTGCAAATGCAATCGATCTTCCCGATTTCAAACTACTTGTTAAAATTTCTTTTAGAACAATTATGCCGCCCTCGCCCTTGGAACTCAAACTCATAGCAAGGAATGTATATTCCACCGTAACAAGAATTATCAACGTCCAGAAAACTAATGATAGAATACCAAGAACATTTTCCGGTGTGGGAGGAGTTAATAGAAAGATTACGCTCAGGGTATAAATCGGGCTGGTCCCGATATCCCCGAATACAAGTCCCATTGCTTTTAAAACTTCACTGATTGAAAACCGTGAAGACTGTTGGGTGGTCATTTTATTGTGTGCTTATATTGTAGTTAATTTTAACCGAAGATTATTGAATAGAATAAATAACCTAAAATTGTAACAATGCTTGCACCAAGAATAAACATCAATAAGAAAAACGAAAAGTCATTCAAGCCTTTTTTCTGATTAGAAGTTTCCATTTTTACCTTATAGTATTTTTATTACGGGGTGAAAAATAAGGAAAAGATTTATAATTATTGAAGATTAGCCGGACAAAAAAAAGATTCAAATAACCTATAAATCTTCAAAATGGAACAAATTAACAGCAGAAACGACCGGCTTTATTGTTTTATGTTCAGCAATTCCTTGTTGAACTTGATGATCTCGATAACATTGTTCGAAATATTTTCCGACTTAAACAGAATATTCAAGAACAATAAATTTGTCCTGGCTTTAGAGGTTCCTTTCTTAATATACCCGATCTGGTTCTTATCTAATTTCTTGATCGACTTTTTCATATCGTTAACTTTTTCTTGCAAATCTTCTAATTTGCCTAAATCCTTTTTAGAAATTTTATTTGAAACGAGATCAAGCTGGGAAGTAACAAGTGATTTTAAGTCCTTGAAATCATCCTTCTGTTCCTTTGCAAGACCGGCATGGTTATTATCAATATGATCAAAAGATAATTTTGCCATCCCCTTAATTGAATCTGAAATTTCTCTAAGCGAAGAAATAGCTTTGCCGAAATTAAAGTCTTCCTTCATTTCTTTTTCATCAAGAAATTGAGCGCCTTGCAAAATCTTTGTGATGATTGTATCGCCCTGGTCTTCAAGTTCTTTTGTTTCCTTATATGCCTTCTTTAACTTTTTACGGTTCTCATTGGTTAACCCGGAATAAACATCATCATAAATTTTATGCGCCACGCTTAAATATCCTTTAACATCTTCTACAATCGAATCAAGGAGAACCGATTTTTCTTCAGCAACTATTGATGCCTGAATTTTCTTGGCAGATTTTTTCTCTTCGTGCCTATGTAAAATATTTGATCTTACAATCAGGAATATAGTTCCGGCAGCAATAATTAAAATAACCGGCAGTCCGCCGAAAAACATCGCGGTTGTAAGGATAGTAGTACTAACAAATGCTAAGAAGGCGGTAAAGAACCAACCGGCCACAACGGTAAGCACACCGCTTACTCTGTAAACTGCGCTCTCTCTTCCCCATGCTTTATCGGCAAATGAAGTGGACATTGCAACAATAAATGTTACGTAAGTTGTAGAGAGGGGAAGTTTGTATGCTGTACCAAGCGAGATCAAACTGCTTGAAACCATCAAGTTTACGATAGCGCGTACGTAATCAAACGAAGGCCTATCTTTCTTATCAAATTTAGAATAATCTATTTTAGCTGTGTTGAATCGACCCTGGATGCTATCGTTTAGTCCTTTTGGTAAAATTCTTTTGAAGGTTTCGCCGAGTGATATTGAAATTCTAACTATCGACCGTGCTAAAGTTGATGAATCAAATTTTTCATAACCTTCGAATTGTCTCCCCAAATTAATTTCTGTTCTCGTTACGGTTCTTGCTTTCCTATTGAACCATAAAGTAAGAATCATTACAACACCGGCAAGAGTTAATATGAAGGAATTTGTTCTCTCCGGTTCTCTCAAGGCATCTAATGTAATACCCAGCGGATCATTACTGCTGGATGCAATCTGGAAAGAACTTAATCCGGCAAGCGGTACACCTATAAAATTAACAAGATCGTTTGCAGCAAACGCCAATGCTAAAGAAAAAGTACCAATCAAAACTATCGGTTTGAACACATTAACCTTAGTAAACCACAAAAACAGCTGAAGTATCACCGCCCAAAATGCAAAGTTAATCGCAAGAACTTCCATCGTATGATTCTTAATCCATACTACATTTTCTTCAGTCAAGAATGAAGTTCCTTTTGCACCTTTGATAACAATAAAGTAAGTAATTGACGTTAGCGCAAGAGCTCCCCAAAGTGCACCGTACCGTTTCATTTTACTTTGAAAATCAAAAGTGAAAATTAAACGCGATATATATTGTACAACGGCACCGGCCACAAACGAAATAACTACTGAGATTAATATTGCCGAGAAGATTCCAAGTGCGCGTGCAGAATTTATGTACTGCCCTACCGCTTCAATACCTTGCCCGGTTTGGTTAATTTTAATTACAGCTAAAGCAACACTGCCGGCAAATAAAGAAGAGACTAACGACACTGTTGTTGAAGTAGGCAGACCAAACGTGTTGTAAAAGTCCAAAAGTAAAACATCGGTGAACATAACAGCGAGGAATAGAACCATCAATTCATTTATCCTGAATAATTCCGGGTTGAAGAATCCGGACCGTGCAACCTCCATCATACCGCTGGAAAATAATGTTCCGGCTAAAACACCAAGACTTGCAACAACAAGGATTATGTGTCTGGGTGCAACTTTAGATCCAATCGCAGAATTCAAAAAATTAACGGCATCATTTGCAACTCCCACTACAAGGTCCGATGTAGCAAGGATGAATAAAATAATTATAAAAAAAAGATAGGTTTCCACGCACTATTTCCCGAATGTTAATTCACAAAATCGTTAGTAAGTAATTTATGAAGGAAGATTTTACAAAAAAGAAAATATCATTTTTAAAAAGATAACGATACTCCCCTTATTTAAAAAACATTATTTGGCAAAATGTTGAGAAAATATTAAAGCATTTAGAATACGTTACAAAATCCAATAAAAATTAAAGAAAAAATGGTTTGAGAAATCGAAATCAATTCTTATTTTGCCCGGAAATTTTAAAGAGAGAAGATGCCCGATAAAACTCGCAAAACAGAACTCGTAAGAGGATTAAGTTTAACCGCTGCCGTAATGATTGTTGCCGGTTCAATGATCGGTTCCGGTATTTTCCGCAAACCATCTGTCATGGCAGAGCAGCTCGGTTCACCTGAATTATTGATCATAGTTTGGATTGTAGCCGGTTTGGTAACTTTAATCGGCGTGATGGTTAATTCCGAAATGTCAGGCATGATCGATTCAACCGGTGGCCAGTACGTTTACTTTAGAAAAATGTACGGTGATTTTACAGCTTACATTTACGGCTGGTCGATTCTTTCGGTAATACAAACCGGCAGCCAGGCGGCAATTGCTTATGTATTTGCAGAGTATATCGGCTACTTTGTTAAATACCCACAACTTCCCGAAAACCTACAGCAATTTTCTGTTTACATGCCGCTTGTAGGAAACATTTATCCCTTAGCCGACTTCGGAACAAAACTCGTTGCAATCTTATGTATTATTTTCTTAACCGGTGTTAACTATGTTGGTGTAATTTTCGGCGGAGTTGTTCAAACGGTTGTAACATATATTAAAATATTTTCCATTCTATTAATTACTATTCTGCTATTAACGATCGGTAACGGAAGCATTTCAAATGTGTACACCGGTTTTTCTATCCCGGAACATACTATGGCTAACTTTATCAGCTTGGTGGGACTTGCATTTGCTGGGGCATTCTGGGCATACGATGCATGGAACAACATAACTTTTGTTTCCGGCGAAGTCAAAAACCCTCAACGCAACGTTCCTCTTGGTTTGCTTTACGGAACCCTGATTGTAATTGGCGTTTATGTTTTAATAAACATCGCGTTCTTATATGTACTCCCAATAAATGAAATGGCAAAATCGCCGCTGGTAGCCGCAAGTGCCGCAGAAAAAATATTCGGTACCGATGGCGGGGCAATTATTTCTATCGCTGTTATTATATCAACATTCGGGGCACTCAACGGAAGTATACTTGCAACAGCAAGAGTTCCGTTTGCGATGGCGCGTGCAAAAATCTTTTTCAACTCACTCGGTAAGGTACATCCAAGGTTCGGCACACCGTATGTATCGTTACTGATCCAGGGATTATGGTCATGCGTGCTTGTACTTTCCGGTTCGTTCGATACAATAACAGATTACGTAATCTTTGCATCATGGATGTTTTATATGCTCGGCGCATTCGGTGTGTTTGTACTGCGCAAGAAAATGCCGGATCAACATAGACCATACAAAGTTTGGGGCTACCCTTACACCCCGGCTCTCTTTGTGGTATTTGCATTTCTATTCCTTATGAATACTATTATATCGGATACAGAAAATGCGATGATGGGGTTGATACTTGTATTGACCGGACTTCCATTTTATTTTTATTGGAAATACCGAGACAACAAAAAGAACAATTCCGTTTAGATTTTTTTGTTCTGCTTAAACTCGGATTCGTACCTTTTAATTGAGTCGTTGATAATTTTGTAAGCATCTTTCTTATTATAGATCTTTTCAACGATCACGTGCTTATGTTCTAATTTTTTATAATCCTCAAAGAATCTTTGCAGCTGCACGGTAGTATGCGGCGGAAGGTGTTCAAGATCATCTATATAATTGTAGGAAATATCATTTTTTGCAATGGCTATAATTTTGTCGTCCTTTTCGTTATCGTCAACCATCCTCATAAACCCGATAACCCTTGCTTCAATTATACATAACGGGTCAACTTCTATCGATGAAAGGACAAGAATATCAAGGGGATCGTTATCATCGGTAAGCGTGCGCGGTATAAATCCGTAGTTAGCCGGATAATGAACAGACGAGAAGAGTACACGATCTAATTTTAACAATCCGCTTTCTTTATCGAGTTCATATTTTGCCTTCGAACCGTTCGGTATTTCGATTATAGCATTCACAATCTCCGGAACATCTTTACCATAGCTTACATAATGCCACGGGTGAAAGAATGAGGGAATATCTTTCTTTTGTTTTTTCTGTTTTATTGCTTTTTTCATGTTGTCCTTTAATTTCTTTTCAGCAAAGATAACTTTTTACATCTGCTTAAAAAAATTTGTCGTGTAATTATAAGGACAAGTAAATATTTTTAATGTACGGAGTTAAAAACTACGGACGATTGCTAACATGATATCGCTTCTCAAAAATAAAAACATAGCAAGCCGGCAAAGTGAATTAACAAATCACTTCGATCTTGATACGGCTAAAAAAGTTTTAGCTCTCCACTCTACCTTCCCGGGATACAAACCAACACCATTGGTTGAGCTAAAAGGATTATCCAATCATCTTGGCTTAAACAAGATTTGGATAAAAGATGAATCACATCGTTTCGGTTTGAACGCTTTCAAGGTACTGGGTGCCGGTTATGCTGTAATCAACTATTTATATGAATACATGGGGATGGATAATAAACCACTTTCCTTTTCATTTCCTAACGATAAAAAAATAGAAAATAAAATAGAGAGTTTAACACTTGTAACTGCAACCGACGGCAATCATGGAAGAGGTGTTGCATGGACGGCGCAACAAATTGGCTGTCGGTCTGTAATCTATATGCCTAAAGGCACAACACAAAGCAGATTTGAAAATATAAAGTCATTAGGTGCCGATGTTACCATAATCGATGGCAGCTATGATGCCGCAGTACAATTAGCAAAAGAAAATTCCAAACGGTACGGCTGGCTGTTGGTTCAAGATTCGTCATGGAATGGTTATGAAAAAATTCCACTGATGATTATGCAAGGCTATCTTACTATTATGAAAGAAATATTTGATCTGCTGAAAGGTGAAATACCTACGCATGTTTTTGTTCAATGCGGTGTCGGTTCACTGCCGGCGGCTGTTGCTGCTTTCCTTGTAAACTTTCTAAAAGAGAAGAAGCCGGTTTTTGTTGTTGTAGAACCCGATGATGCCGCTTGCATGCTCGAATCTGCCAGGTTATCATCAATGATCACGCTAAAAAACGAAATGAAAACTATTATGGCCGGACTCGCTTGCGGTACCCCAAGTAAATCGGCGTTCGATATTCTATCTGCCCATACCGACTTTTTTATTAAATGTCCCGATGAAGTGACAATTAAGGGGATGCAGATACTCGGCAGACAAGAATTCGGAGACCCAAAAATAATTTCTGGTGAATCAGGTGCAGTTACAACCGGACTTTTATATTATCTCCTCAGTGATAAAAAATTTGCGCCGCTTAGCGAAGAATTAAAATTAAACAGTGCATCTAAAGTTTTGTTAATCTCTACCGAGGGCGATACCGACCCGGTGATGTACCGGAAAATTTTAGATCAAATTACATGATCTATCCGCTCTTACCCAATCAAAATAAAACTGCAGTTGTTCATAATGGTTTATAAAATACAATGCTGCCTTTTCTTCGTGGTTCTCAGTGACTTCTCTGCGGATCTCCATGTAATTTTTGATCTTTGAGTTACACAAAGAATATAATCCGGGCGTGGATTTTACGTTGAGCGGTTTTAGCTATACAATTTCATGCTCGTTTTGAGCGCATAGCCTTTACGTGTTTCAAAGTTTTATCGTTAAGAAATTTCTTATACTCTTTTGAACCAAATGCATAGACAGCAACTTTTCCTTCATTGTTACTATGTATTCCCCACCCGTATCTTTTAGTTAATGGCGATGACCTCATACAAGCTTGTCCTTTAGAGAAGAACTTTTCCCTTTCTTTTTCGAGCTCCTTTTTGCCAACATTGTTCTTAACGACATAAACACTAAAGATCACGTCATCCGAAGTGAATTTGTATGGATTATTTTTAATCATCTCGAATTGAATATTGGCAGCGGTCTTTTCTTTATCTTTTATAGGCGGTATTTCTGCTGCATCAATGGGACAGTCTTCCGCAACCTCGATAAATGTATTGTAATAATTTGTTGTTTTCATTTATTCCCTTAATGTTTCTTTTTTCAACATAATGATTTTGCATTTCTATTTCAATTTACATTACCGGTGCAAAGTAAATCACTAAGTAACACTAAGAAACTTCTGAAAAATCATTTTGAAAGTCTTGGAGAATAGTAATAGAACACAGATAATGCAGAGTTGACAGAACTTGCCTGACGGCAGTCAGGTTTTCTCGGATTTTAATCTGCATAAATCAGCTAAATCTGTGTATGATCATGAGCTTGCGAAAGATCATCAGTGTGCTATTCATAATTTTTCGGAAGTCTCGTTAAAATAATTCCTTTCCTTTCATCTTCACATAAATTAAATTTCATGCAGACATTTCCGCCTCGAGACAAAAAATAAGTTTCAAACTAATACGAGGTGATTTATGCAGACCTACATTTTAATGACAAAACTTTCCCCTGAAATTTCCAAACAATTAAAACAGCGCGCCAAACTGGGCAGAGCGTGGCTCGACCAGGTTAAGAAGAAGTGCCCCAAAGTAAAATTTATTTCTCATTATGCGCTCCTCGGCACTTATGATTTTATGGATATCTACGAAGCTCCTGATGCCGAAACTGCCGCAAAAGTTTCTATGATTAGTCTTTCTAACGGTGCATTCCATGCCGAAAGCTGGACGGCAATACCGTACAAAGAATTTTTGAAACTGACGAAAAAAATTTGATTCCCGCTTTTGTTACTTACTGCAACCTTGAAGGTTGATTAAAGACCTTCAAGGTTTATCATACTTTTTTAAAGTTGAATCCCCGCCAAGAGAATTCTATTTTTCGAACGACATTTACTTAAACATACTTTATATGAAAAAACCAATCCTAATTTTCTTTCTAATTACCTCGCTAAATTTAATTGCACAATTCGGCTCGCAAGATTCAGGCGGAAAATTAATACTTGAACAAGCATGTTACGATGTAAAATATTACGATATCAATCTCGCAATTGATACTGCCAAACATACAATCGGCGGATATGTAACTATGAACATAGAAGCGGTAACTGATTTTGATAAAATAATTGTCGATCTCGATACTGTTTACCGGGTAAAATCCGTTTTGCTGTTAAACAGCAAAGAGACAAATCTTGAATTCATTCACTCAAACGGAAAAATTGCAATTGATTTTTCCGATAAAATTGAAAAAGGAAATTTGATAAAAATAAAAATTGTTTATTCGGGCTCGCCCCGTATTGCCAAAAAGCCGCCATGGGATGATGGGTTTGTCTGGAAGAAAAATTTGTTCGGAAAAACCTGGGCAAGCGTAACATGCCAGGGCGGCGGCGCAGATATATGGCTGCCGTGCAAAGATCATCCTTCCGATGAACCCGATTCGGTTTCTATTAATCTAATAGTACCAAATGATGTTGTATGTATATCAAACGGCAAATTGATAAGTTCTAATAATTATGATTCATCAAATAAAATCTGGAAATGGTTTGTATCCACACCGATCAACAATTACAATATTACTTTCTATCTTGGTCCTTACAAGAAGATCGAATACAATTACATAAGCGTAACGGGAGAAACTATTCCATTCACTGTTTGGGCTTTGCCGGAAAATTATGATAGAGCTTTGATGCACTCATCTCAATTTTTAGATCACATGAAAATAATGGAAGAGTTGATTGGACCATACCCGTTCCGCGCAGACAAATATGCCGTTGTTGAGTCGCCCTATTTGGGCATGGAACATCAAACAGCCATTGCATACGGATTCGGATGGAAAAATCACAAAGACTTTGCATTCGATTGGCTTCATCATCACGAGTTTTCCCACGAGTGGTGGGGCAACCTTGTAACAAATAAAGATTGGAGCGATTTCTGGATTCATGAGGGACTCGGCACTTACATGCAGCCGCTCTATCTCGAAAGAATGTTTGGCAAAGAAAAATATTCTGCTTACTTAAAAAGCTTAAAACATTTTTCAAATAAATTACCGGTTGCACCACGCGGAGAAAAGACCGCCGGCGAGACCTACTCGCTCGATGTTTATTACAAAGGCGCGTGGATTTTACACACGCTCCGTTTTTATCTAGGGGATGATCTGTTTTTCAAGGTGCTAAGACGATGGGCTTACCCGACTAAAGAATTAGAAAAAGTTACAGATGGAAGACAATGCCGATTAGCGACAACTGACGAGATGATTCAAATTGCAGAAGATAATTCGGGCAAAGAGTTAAACTGGTTTTTTGAAGTTTATCTCCGCACCGCTAAATTGCCGGTGCTTAATGTTCATTACAAGACGAACAAAGTTGAAATGAAATGGACAACCGAAAACGACATAAACTTTGAATTGCCGGTTCCGGTTAAGATTGGCGGTAAAATAATAAAAGTTGAAATGCACAACGGCAGCGGAGAAATTCCGCTTCCTCAAAATGCAGAGTTTATTATCGATCCCGAAGAATGGATTCTAATGGATCAAATAAACTATACGGGATTAAAATAAAACAAGAAATATTTTCCAGGAATACATTATGAACGAAACATTAATACTTTTACTTATCGGCTTATCTGCCGGACTTGTAAGCGGTTTACTCGGAATCGGCGGCGGCTTAATTATTATCCCGATGCTGGTTGGATTACTCGGCTACACACAGAAGAGTGCTCAAGGTACTTCGCTTGGATTGTTATTGCTGCCGATCGGCATTCTCGCTGTTCTGAATTATTACAAAGCCGGTTTTGTCAATGTTAAAGCCGTAGGGTTAATGGTTGTGACTTTTGTTATCGGCAGCTACCTATCATCGGCTTTCGTAGTTAATTTACCGGAAAACATTCTAAAAAAAATATTTGCAGTATTCCTTTTGCTCTATTCAGTAAAACTATTTTTAGAGAAATAAGAAATTATTACAAACCGATAAAGGAGAAATTATTTTTTCCAAATCTATTTCGCATACGGCGGCTGTTTTATTAGCGTTGCTTGTTACTTTCCTTTGGTCAACTTCGTTCATAATAATCAAATGGGGATTGAGCGAAATACCGCCGCTTACATACGCCGGTCTTCGATACATTTTAGCATTCATCTGTCTTCTACCCTTTGCACTAACAAAAAAATATACCGCTGAAATTAAATCACTCAAAAAGAATGACTGGATTAAACTTATCTTTCTCGGTATTCTATTTTATACTTTTACTCAAGGGACACAATTTCTCGGCTTATCGCTTTTACCGGCTGTTACAGTAAGCTTACTTTTAAATTTCACACCGATAGTAGTTGCCGTAATGGGAATTTTCCTTCTTTCGGAAAAACCTTCTATGCTTCAGTGGACCGGTACTACGTTATTCATTGTAGGCATACTAACATATTTCTATCCGGTCAATCTGCCGGCAGATAAAATGGTGGGCATCGGGGTAATGATAATTGGTGTAATTGCAAATGCATCGTCATCGGTTCTCGGCAGAAGTGTAAACAGAAGCGGCAAATTTAGTCCTTTGATTGTTACCGTTATCAGTATGGGAGTCGGTTCGGTTATAATGCTTGCTGCCGGGTTAATGATTCAAGGTTTACCGGCTATTAGTCTAAAAACTTTTTTACTGCTTCTCTGGCTTGCTGTTGTTAACACTGCCTTTGCATTTACATTGTGGAATTTAACTCTCCGCAATCTTACTGCGATGGAATCAAGCATTATTAACGGAACCATGCTGATTCAAATTGCAATACTCGCATGGGTTTTTATCGATGAGCCGATCGACATTAAAGAAATCATCGGTATGTTGATTGCAGTAGTTGGAGCGCTCTTTGTTCAAATGAAAAAGAAATAATTATTCTGCATAAATCTAAAAGCAACTTTATCTTATCTTTGCTTGTTGAAAATCCTACTATTCACAAAAGGAACTAAATGGAATTCTTGAACTACCTTATCGATCTATTCCTGAACCTTGATGAACATCTTCATGAATTAATTTTGCAATACGGTACTTTTACATATGCAATACTATTTGTCGTGATCTTTGCAGAGACCGGTTTTGTATTCACACCGTTTTTACCCGGCGATTCATTATTGTTTGCTGCCGGTACTTTTGCAGCCAAAGGTTCGTTCGATGTAACTCTTCTTTTCATAATCCTTTCATTGGCGGCGGTGATTGGCGATACTATTAATTACTGGATCGGGCATTTTATTGGTCTAAAAATTTTTGATAAGTATCCGCGTTTACTCAAGAAAGAATATTTAGATCGGACTCACCGGTTCTACGAAAAACACGGCGGCAAAACGATTATACTTGCGCGCTTCTTCCCGATTATCAGAACATTTGCACCCTTTGTTGCCGGTGTAGGCAAAATGACCTATTCAAAATTTATCAGCTATAATGTTATCGGCGGAGTTTTATGGTGCGCCATATTTATTTACGTGGGATACTTCTTCGGCAATTTAGATTTTGTTAAGAATAATTTTTCGGTAATTGTTCTTGCCATAGTAATTATTCCCGGTTTGCCTACTGCTTATGAATTTGCACGGCAGTTAATGAGAAAAAGAAAACAGAAAAAATCTGTTAAATGATTACGCCGGTTATAACATCGATCGGAGAAATTCTTTGGGATATTTATCCTGGTAAAAAGCGACTTGGCGGCGCGCCGTTCAATTTTATTTATCATGCCTGGAAGCTGCTTGGCAAAGGAAATTTTATTTCGAGTGTCGGGAACGATCTTTACGGTTCCGAAATTTTAGATTACCTCGATAAAATTGGTTTTGATATTAGGTACATTTCTATAGACGAAAAACACCCGACCGGGTACGTTAAAGTAATTATAGACGGGAACAAAAATCCGCACTTTACAATCTCGGCGGAATCGAGTTATGATTACATAACCTTGAATCAATCTTCTTTACATGCTCTTGAAGAATCCGATCTTATCTACTTCGGCACGCTTTCCCAGCGGAATAATGTCACGCGAAGTACAATACAAAATTTGTTCGGGATGCAAAAGAAATTCTTCTGCGATTTGAACTTACGACACGATTTCTTTACAAATGAAATGATCGAAGCTGCACTCCGCATTTCGCACGTATTAAAAGTTAATGACCACGAACTTGATAAACTTAAAAGATTTTTTATGTTAAGCGAGGACAACGGCAAGGCAATAGAACAATTAAGCAATGCTTTTAATATCGAATTAATCGCTGTTACATTTGGTGAAAACGGCGCTCTACTTTATGACGGGAATAATTTCAGCTGGTACAAAACATCCGGGAGAGAAATAATTGATACACTTGGCGCCGGCGATGCTTTTGCGGCTCTCCTCTGTATTGGTTACTTATTTAATATGCCCGTTAATGAAATAAATAAACTTGCCAATGAATTTGCCGCCGATATCTGCGGCATAGAAGGCGCTCTGCCGGTTAACGATGATATCTATACCAAGTATAGAACGGCTTTCAAAAAGCTAATGTCAAAATAAATAGGTTGACAAAAAATTTCCTAAAGTTTAATTTCTACTCAACTTTTTTACGAACATCGATGAATGTTGTGCTGCTGAAACATAAGCCCTACCTACATACTCTCTCTCAAGACCCGGGGCAAACCTTATTACTGGATGATTTAATTTCTGTAAATAAATTTCTAGTACATACATCTTAACGAACAACGATGATTAATAAAAATGTAATAAATTGAGGACCCGGAGTTAAAAGTCCGATAAATTGAATTTTTATCAGGGAAATAAATCGTAATAAAAGTAGTTAAGAATGTATGTTATCAGGAAAGTTTTCTTTGTTTTAAAAAGTATTTCAAATAATTAAGTCGTGATAAACAACAGTGCATTTGGATTTTATCACGAAAAATTTTCGACTTTTCGTCAACATCAGTGATGGAAGGAATTCTTGATAAATATATGTTATAGTGCTTAAATATGTGTCAAGGAAGTAATAATATGATCAATGATATTGCTTCAGCATTTGCTGGTGCATTTTTCGCGTTTTTATTTATACGTCTTGCGGCTTGGTTAAAAGATAGAAGAGATCGGAAAATAAAAGACTGCCGTGCACTTGGTAAAATTCAGTTCATATGTAATATTAACTATGGAGTTTTAAGTGATTCACTTTTTGTTATTGATTGGATATTAAAAGTCATAAAGGATGCGGAAGAAAAAAAGCAATTACCTTTTTCGGCAAATAGACTAGATAAATTATCAATTGAAAGGGATGTCCTACTTGATATTGATAATTCTGATTTCCTTAACGATTATTTTTCATACATTGTAACACTTGAGAAACATAACAATGATATTGATTCAATAAATCAATTCCACGAATCAATGAAGATGGCAAAATTAGGAGGCAAGATTACACCTGAAAATTATGTCGAAAATATGAATCGTCTAGGTAAGAACCTAAATGTTTATAAAAAGTTTTGTGTTGATACGATGGAGAAAACAGAAATTATTCTTGCTAAAAGCCGTGTTTTACTCCTACGAGAAAAATCATTATTAAAAAGAATATTCTCTTCTAGACCAAAATTATATTCCCGTGGTTTTGAGAAAAAGCTGATTGCTGAGTTAGATATTTTAAAGAAAGAAATGGAGTTTGTAAAAAAGAAATCAAGAGAAGAAATGGATAAAATTATTTCTGCTGAATAGCACTATAACCCGCCGCTCAACACGGACAGCGTTTTCAAGGCGATATTTGTGTAATTATGAAGTGTGTTTGCAAAAACAAGTAATTCTTTAAGGTGGTTTGTCCAAAAAACATTTTTATAAATAAAAAGTTGTCGCACTATTCGGTATTCTTGTTCTGAGCTGCCGGTTAGCAGCAACATCGTTAGCGCACCAAATTAAAGCTGAGGTAATATGAAACTATGTGTCGTTTTATTGTTAACCTCTCTACTGTTTTTATCTTGTTCAGATGAACAAATAATTAATCCCACCATATTCCTGATTGATGAAGCTACAATTGGTGTAAAAAGTAAAACCTACTATCCATCTCTTGAATCGAGCCAGATTTTGAGCATAGAAGATTTTGAGTATAAGGATGGTCTATTACATAAAAAGATTTATTATAGTGAAAATAGAACGATGATTTTTCACTATGAACTATTTAATTATGGTGGTGATGGAAAACTTTCATATAAACTGAATTATCATAACAACATTAATTCTCCAACGGGATTTATTCTTTTAGATTCAACAGTTTACTTTTATTCCAATAATTTACTTGTTACCGAAAAGAAAATTCATCCGGCCGGTGAATATTATGTGAAATACAACTATGAGTATAGGGATAAGTATCTTATAAAAAAATCGAAATACCGTAATGAGGAATTGGATTCTTATATTATTTACGAGTATGAGCACAATAAAATACACCGGGAAATAAATTATCATAAAGACAATAGCATCACTGAGTCCAAAGAATATAGATATAATAATAATGCCTTAGCTGAAGTAGTTTATTACTCTTTTGGCAAAGAAGCAAAACGAAGAATAATTTATAGTTACAATGAATTTGGGAAGTTGATATTGGAAAAAGTAGATGAACTTTGCATTTGCAGTTCTTCATTACCTTATATAGTTAAATATGAATATTGATAATAAATAGAATTGCAGCTAACCGGTCAATCAAACGGGCGCCGGTTGCTTACCGTACCATTAGCTAAACTTGGTTTGCTTGAAATTTATGAATGGACAAACTAGTAAATGATATACATTGATAATCCCGTGTTTTATGAAAACAACAATAATTTTCATAATGTGCTGTTCATTTTTTCTTTCGTGCGTTCACAATTCTAATGAAGCTGAAAATGACTCCACAGCAGCAAGCTACGCTTTGCCCTATCCGGTCGGAAAGGCATATCTTTGTTTGCAAGGATTCAATTCACCATACTCTCACTACGGTACTTTCAGTTACTCTGTAGATTTCCAGATGTCCACCGGAACAATTGTTACCGCGGCTCGTGCCGGTCGCGTTGTTTATATTGTCGAAAATAATTCAGATAACGACCCGACACCCGGACATGAAAATGTTGTTATCGTAATGCACGAGGATTCTACTTATGCACGTTACGCTCACTTGACAACCAATGGAGCTCTCGTCGAAAGAAATCAACTTGTGGCGCCGGGCGATACCGTGGGATTGAGCGGAAACTCCGGCAGCGGTTACATTCCGCATCTGCATTTTGATGTTACCAAAACATTTACCGGCAGAAGTGACCAGACAATTCCATTCGACTTCAAGAACACAAAGCCGCATCTGCCCGGATTAGAAAGAGGCGTTATCTATGAAGCATTGGGAAGAGAAATAACAACACTTGTAAATGAATACCAACAGCCGGGAAAATATTCTGTGCAATTTAATGTAGAGACGCATCGCATGCGTCTCTTTTTTAAAGATCGGTACGTCTCTACTAAAAATATTTGGACTATTCACCCAGTATTGCTTTCAAAACAAGAAGATTCTCTTTCAACACATAATCATTTGCACCGGCAGATTTTGCTTTGTCGCGCATAGATTTATCATTGTAATCCGTAACCATAATTATTTTTACATCGGGAGAATGCTGCCTGATAATTTTTGCTGCTTCAATACCGTCCATCGTGTTCATTCGTATATCCATTAACACAACGTCGGGATTGTTTTCCAAAAAAGATTTAACACCGGTCGTTCCGTCATCCGCTTCAATCACATTATGCCCCAGACTCTTTACAATGTTCTTTATAAAGAGACGCATTTGAAAATTGTCGTCAACAACAAGAACGGTCATGTGGAGCTTCTTTTATTTGTGCACGATTAAAAAACAATATGATGCGAGTGAATCATAAAAAGAGTCCCGCCAAAAAATTGCGGGACTCATCATAATAACTTCTGTTACTTGCTTAATATCATTTTATTGCTGTGTGTAAATTTGCCGGCGGTTAATCTGTAAATATAAATACCGCTTGCAAGATTACTGCCGTCAAAATCCACATTGTAATAACCGGCGCCGAGATCATTATTTATCAAAGTCTTTATTTCATTGCCGAGTATGTCGTAAACTTTCAACGTAACAAATCCGGATTCGGGAAGTTGAAAACTAATTGTAGTTGCCGGATTGAAAGGATTCGGATAATTCTGTTTCAACGAAAAGTTTTCCGGCAAAGATTCGTTTTCAACAGCAACACTTTCGTCAAGGAAATTTTCTGACGTAAAATCGGAAGTTACTTTGGCAAGTATTCCGGTGTTCGTATCGTGATAGTTCAGAACGCTCTTTTGATCTACGTGAATATCTTTACCGATTATCGATCCTTTGAAATATACGTTTTTATCGATGTGAACATTTCCATACGGTGCGGTAAGCGACCCGATAACCTTCGAGTCTTTTCCAACATGAATATTTTTTAATGTGTTGATCGCAAAATAACGGCTGTCGGATTCACCCAGGGGAAGCAAGGTTGTTGTAACATTTGCTTCGAAATGAACATCCCTTATTGTGTTGATTGATATTTCCCCGGCAGAAACATCGGCTATTAAAGTAGAACCGTCTTCTAATTTTATTTTGCAGATTAAATATTCACCGGCGGTTAATGTTAACGTGCCGCCTTTCTTCACTTCTACTTTATTGTATGTCCCGGGAGATAACGCAAGCGTTTGATTTCGTCCAACTTTTATATCTTCACCCAAATTACAATCATCGTCATCATCGTTATCATCATCTGTTGATGGCGGCGCAGAATAAGTTAATGATGGCAGCGGTACTGTGTTTACAAGTCCGAATTGAGTTACAAACCCGGTTACGACTACATTTTTATCGAGACTGACTTTATTTCCGCTTGTAACATTTCCGTTAACGGTAACATCTTTCTTAATTTCTATTTTATTTACAGAAGTGATATCAGAAACGTAATTTGCCGGTCCTTTATCGAGAGTAATTTTTCTGTTCGAATGAATTTTACCGTTAGCGTTTACATTTTTATCGCTCTTAATCTCTTTATCTGCAAGAAGTAAATACGGAGTTGCTAAAGCTGACGGATCGTTGATTACTCTTACTGTTCGAATTGTTGATGCAGTGTTGCCTGAAGCATCCCCGGTTGAATAAGTGATTGTATAAACACCCGGTAAGTTTACGTTTACACTTCCCGAAATTACAGCTGTAAGATTTGAACTGCAGTTATCGGTAATTGTAACACCGTCTTCATTATATTGACTGAATCTAACAACCTCGACCGGGTTGGCGCCGTTAAGCGTAATTACCGGGGCTTCGTTATCAATAACGGTTACTGTAAAAGTTTGTGTTGCGGTATTGCCGGCATTATCAACCGCAGTACATGTTACTGTTGTTACTCCGGTTGGGAATAAGCTGCCTGATGCCGGTATTGATGAAACGGTTACACTGCCACATTCATCCGATGCAGTTACTTCAAAGTTTACTACCGCACCGCATTCCCCTTCATCATTATTTACGCTTATGTTTTGAGGAACCGATAATACCGGGGCTGTATTATCAACATTTACGGTAACGGTAACATCATCGCTTGAACTTGATTGACCATCAGATATGGTTAAAGTAAAAGTATAAGTTCCTCCGGCAAGTGTTGTTGTGAACGAAGCGCTTGTAGAAACAGCATTTCCGTTAAGCGACCAGCTATATGTTAACGCATCGCCGTCGTCATCTATTGAACCGCTACCGTCCAATGTTACACTGCTTCCATCCGGAGGTGCACAATTTATTGTTTGATCTGAACCGGCATTTGCAACCGGTGCTGTGTTGCCGCACGGAACCGATGACAGATCCAAATCATGTATTGCATACGCGTTAAATACGGCACGATTCGGTTCTGCACCGCTGTTACTTCCGAATGTTACCACAGTGCTAGTGGCCGAGGGCGTAAATTCTGCAACTAAATTTACTGATGAAGGTATCCACGAAGTTAAATTATAAGTTCTTCCCTCAATTGTAATGTTCACGTTGTTGCCGGTTGAATTAATATCGTTTGAAAATAATAATTGAAGTCTATGACGATGACCGGGTGTTAATCCGTTAATTGTTAAAGTGGAAGCGCCGCCGTTCGGCTGGAAAACAAGTCCTTGCAGCACAGCATGTAATTCGGGAGAAACCGGATTGACATCAAACCCGTTGCTTCCGCTGGTAACGAAATTTGACAGTCCCGAATTTGATGTGTTCGGTTCGAAACAAACCCCGTTAACTTTTGCAAACGGCGCATTAAACCCATAATTCGATGAAGAAATTAAACGACCGTCATTTAATATCTGGCTGTTGGATGTAAGAGTAACTTGTTGAATATCGACAGAACTGATTGGCGAAGGAATTGTTGTGCAGTTTCCGTTTGTGCCCATTATCGTTCCGTTGAAACCGTTCTTTGAATCGATAACCGTGCAGTTGGAAACATTATCGAATTTGTAGTACGCAACAAGGTTCGATTCTGCAGCCGGATTTAAACTTGCGTTCATGTTGGCTTGAATCTCTGCTTGTGTGCGGACCCTATTCCAGATTCGTAATTCATCCATATCGCCGTGGAAAAAGTTGCAGCGGCAAGCAGAAGGATCTTGTCTGCCGATATTGACCGGACCGCTATCGGAATGTAACGCCGGCGCATTCATAGTGTGCTGACTCAAAAGATTTCCGTTCAAATAAAATTTTACCCCGTTTGTTCCGCTTTGGATTGTAACTGCGATGTGCACCCATTGATGAACCGGTACCGATCCGGCGCTCCAAATCCAGCCGGTATTCGGATTGTAAAAACCAATACCGGGAATGTCCCATGGATTTGTTTGGAACAAATAGTTGTAGTTACCTTTGTCAACAATAGTGTTGTTTGATAAATCATCAAGATAAACCATTGCTTCGATAGTCAAATTGTTTGTGATTCTCAAAGCCGGGTTATCAGGTACTTCAACGTAAGAATTATTTTGAAAACTGAGCGCTTGAGCCAGCAGCTCGCAACTTATATTTAAGGAAATAAATAAAATTAGTATAAGCAGTTTAATGTGTTTCATTTGTCCTCCTTCATTGTTTGAGAATTTTTCCATGTGCTGTTCAAACGTAAAAGGAACGACAAAGATTATAAATAGAGGTCGGCTCTTATTTATTTGATGCTCTGGGGGCTGCCCCCTAGAAACAATTTTGTGTATCAAAAAATGAGCTGGTCTCGAATGTAATTTTTTAATAATAGCACACTGATCGAACTGATTAAACTGATTGGGACAGATTTAAAAAATCAGTTTGAATCCGTTTGATCTGTTTAACTTGCCCGGCAATCTTAATGACGTGTCTGTGTGCTATAGGTGATTTGTGTTGCGGATAATTTTTTACAAATCTCGGTACAAATTTGCTCGGAGAATTATTACGAAGGATTGTGTTTAAGTGCGTACTTCAGAAGTGCCGAGTTACCGGTTATACCGAGCTTCTTGCAGATGTTTGTGCGATGATTCTCAACTGTTTTGATACTGATAAATAGTTCGCCGGCAATTTCTTTACTGCTTTTCCCTTTGCCGATCAAAGAAAGAATTTTTGTCTCTGCCGGCGTTAATTTATTTTCACTCTGCTTTTTGGTTTTGCTTGATTGACTGAGAAGAACATTCGAAACTTGAGGACTTAAGAAAAATTTGTCTTCAGCAACCGCATCAATACATTTAGCAATATCTGTTACGGCGCTTTCTTTTAAGATATATCCTTTCACTCCAAGTTCAATGACTTTTTTTATGAATGCTTCTTCTTTGAACATTGTTAGAAAGATAATTTTTGTCGGAAGTTTTTCGCGCGATATAATTTTTGCAATTTCAAAACCGTCGGGCTGCGGCATCTGAACATCAAGTATTGCAATATCGGGTTTGAGATTCCTAATTAAGCCGAGCGCACTTTCTCCGTCAACGGCTTGACCGACAATCTGAAGATTCTCTTTCTTACTTAGTACTTGTGCTAATCCCTGAATCAGCAGCGGATGATCGTCCGCTAAAATTATTCTTAGTTTTTCAGCCATTACTTTCTACCGGGATGGTTATTTGTAATCTTGTTCCTTTCGCCGGCGCGGAAGTTATTTCGAAATTACCGTTTAATATTTTTATGCGGTTTAAAATATTGTTCAAACCAAATCCGCCCGATGTTTCTACTCCGGCGTTCAATTCAAATCCTTTCCCGTCATCAATAATATTGAGCAGCAGCGAATCATTCATTCTCGATATTTCAATAACAGCATTTGCGGCTTCCGAATGTTTAATGATATTGTTTATTCCTTCTTGAATAATGCGGAAGAGATAAATTTCTTTTTCCGCCGGAAAGATGTTGTCAATGTTCTCGATATTGTAATTGATGTTAATTTTTGTAGTCTCTTTTATTTTTTGAAGAACCGAATTAATTGTTTCGGTTAAACCGAGCCGCTCGAGATGTGCCGGGCGTAAATCAAATGCAGTTTCGCGGATAACATGTATCATGTCTGAAGCCGCATTGTTAATTGCATTCAATTGTTCGAGTAAAAATTCATCTTTAATTTCCGTCTGCAAGCCGAGCAGAGCTCTGTTCTTGATTAATAAAATATCCTGACCGATACTATCGTGAAGTTCACCGGCTATTCTTTTTCTCTCTTCCTCTTGCGATTCAATCAATTGCTTTGTGAACGACTGCTGTGCAGCAATTTTAATTTTTATTTCTTCGTCTTCTTTGCTTGCGGTGATATCCTGAACCGTACCAAAAATTTTTATCAAAGTTCCTTCATCGTTTTTCAAAGCCACCCGTTTTGCCCTCACCCAGCGAATGTTTCCCTCTTTTAATATTCTGTATTCTCTTTCTTCGCTTCCAATCTCTTGAAAATCTCTATTGAAGTAATTATTAAATTGTGCGCGGTCTGCCGGATAAATTTTTTCGGTAATAATTTTTCTGAAGTTCGATTTTAATTCTCCGGCATCGACGCCGTAAATTTGGGGAAGCTCGTCCGAAAATGTTAGTTCGTCCGAGTTATAATTCCATTCCCAGTTTGCAAGGTGCGCAGTTGATTGTGCTATCTTCAAATTTTCCTCGCTGCGTTTCAATTCGCTGTTTAAGTTTTCCAGTTCTGCTTTCTGGTTATCAAGCAGAGTGTTGGCGGCTTTAATTTTTCTTCTGCTCAAAAAAATCAAGAATGAAATTATGGAAACGAACAGAACGGAAATAATGAGCAGTATATTTTGAAATTTTCCGACGCGGATGTTTTCGGCAAGAATCTCTTTCTCTTTTTTCAAGTAAGCATTTTCAAGTTCTTTTTTTTCCGTTTCATATTTAACGTTGAACTCTGATGCTTGTATTGTGAACTGCTCCGTGTACAAACTTTCTTCCACAAAATGCATCAACTGAAGGTAGTATGCGGATTTTTCCCAATTGCCGAGCAAACGGTACGCACGCGCGATGTTTTCGTAGGTGTTTCTTAAAAATGTTTTTAACCGGGCTTCTTTACAGATACGCAATGATTTGAAAAATATTCTTAGAGATTCGCGGTGCATTCCTTCCCGAACCATTTTGAAGCCGAGATTATTCAGGTAAAGAACTTCGAGCCATTCATCGCCGATTTTTTCGGCAACGGCAAGCGCTTCTTCGTATTGTTCATTAGCGTTTAGGTATCTTGAAAGATTTTCATTGGCGGTGTAATCATCCGGTTTCTTCTCGATTACTTTGCGTTGAATATCGAGAGCTTTTTGTGCAAGCAGATTTTTTTTTGCCGGTTCTTTTTCAACTGTTGATTGTGCATAATATGAGTACGACAAAAGTTCGGGATCGGCGGAATTCTTTAAAACGTTGGCACCGCGTTGAATATAAGCTTCTGCCGGACCGAGATCGGAAAAATAATATGTGCGCCCGATTTTTATCTGCACGAATGCGGCGTTCATAGAATCGTGTGAGCTTTCAAAATTTTTTAACGCAAGGAAATAATTTTTTAGTGCGGAGTTATAGAGCCCGGCTCTGAAATAAAGGTCGCCGGATTTTATCAATGCATCATTCTCGTCTTTTAAGGAATTGAATTTACGCGCGCCGGCAATTTGCTCGTTATACTTTTTGATCAGAATCTCGCTTCCGTCGTCCCAAATTGAAAAGTGTGTGTTGATAATTTTTCTTATTTGGTCATGCTGGGTAAACGGATCTAAAATATCCAAGCTATCAACCGGCGTTTGGGCAACGGTATTTACTTTGAGTATTACGAGGTTAGCTATTAGAAACAAGTATAGAAATTTTTTCAATGTAATTACCGCTCACTACAATAAAGTAAATCTGTTTTTAAATGGATAACTATTGACGAGTATAATTTTTATAAAATACTAAAATGCAACTACAATACTATTAATTTATTGATAAAATGCAATCATTATTTTCAGGAGAAAATCAATTTTTTCAAAAGTATCTTTTTGTAATATTGTCTTTATGTTGATGGGTTTAAGTAAAACATCTGCAAAGTAATCCCTTTGCACTGAACTCACTTTTTCATAATTTCGAAATGAACAATTCGGTACTCCTTAATGAAGAAAATTACCGCTTATATTCCTTTCACAAATAAGGAAGATACGTCAGCGTTAGTAGTTCAATTCAGACAGAATGAATTGATAAATAAAATTTTTATTCTAACACCGGATAAAACGAATCAGATAAGTAAAACCGGTTCAATCGTTACAGATAATATTCTAAACACTTCAACTATTAAGAAGATCGTTGAAAATGCTAAAACGGATTACATTCTTTTAATAACCAGGCCGGTTAAAATAAATTTCGGACAGTTTTCTATTGAAAGATTTATACAAATTGCCGGAGCTGTAAATGCCGGGATTACTTTTTCAGATTACCTTGAAATTAAAGAGAGCGTTTTACAACCGCACCTTTTAATTGATTACCAGTATGGCAGCATCCGCGATGATTTCGATTTTGGCCCGGTGCTGCTAATTAATACTGCCGCATTAAAAAAAGCCGTTACGCATACAAAAGAAAATTATGAGCATGCCGGTTTTTATAACGCCCGGTTGAAACTTTCCGTAAACAATTCTATTCAGCGGATACCGGAATTTTTATATACCGACGAAGAACACGATACCCGTAAATCGGACGAGAAGCAATTCGATTATGTTAATCCAAAGAATCGCTCCGTACAAATTGAAATGGAAAAAACTGCTACGAAACATTTGAAGAGAATCGGTGCGTTTGTAACGCCGCCTTTCAAAAGAGTTAATCTTAAAAAAGATAAATTTGAATACGAGGCGTCTGTAATTATCCCGGTTAAAAATAGAGAAACAACTATCAGGGATGCAGTTAGTTCCGCATTAAATCAAAAAACAAATTTCAAATACAATATTATAGTGGTTGATAACCACTCGACCGACGCTACGACGGAAATTCTTCTATCGATGCTCGAAGGGCACAAAAATTTAATTCATATTATTCCGACAAGAAAGGATCTCCTTATCGGTGGATGCTGGAACGAAGCTGTTCACCATCCCATGTGCGGAAGATTTGCGGTACAATTGGATAGCGATGATCTTTACAAAGATGAAAATACTCTCCAAAAGATTGTTGATAAATTTTACGCCGACAAATGTGCGATGGTTATCGGTTCTTACATACTCACGGATTTTGAACTAAACGAAATACCGCCCGGTTTAGTTGACCATAAAGAATGGACAGACAATAACGGTCCAAATAATGCATTGCGAATAAACGGTTTTGGCGCACCGCGTGCTTTTTATACTCCAATTCTGCGCAAGATTAAAATTCCAAACGTAAGTTATGGCGAAGATTATTTTCTTGGAATTACAATATCGCGCGAATATAGAATCGGCAGAATTTACGAACCTCTCTATTATTGCAGAAGATGGGAAGGGAATACTGATTCCGCTCTCGATATCCAAAAGTTAAATACAAATAATTTTTACAAGGACCGGCTACGTACTTTTGAGATAATTGCACGTCAAAACAAGAAAAGAATTAGACGATAACATGAAATGATAATCAATAACAAACCTTCGAAAAGTATAAACAACGAATCGCTAGCAGAGAAAGCGAAAAAACTTCTCGACGAACAGAAGTTTAACTGGGTATTGCTGAAAGAGAATTACGAAAAATTGGATTCGGTAAGAATTAAAAGTTTCCATTTTGGTAATTACGAAGTTAAAATCCAATTCAACCCGGCACGAATTATATCAACCGGCGCAGACGTTTCCGATGAAGCAATTAATAACCGTAAATGTTTTTTGTGCAGAGAGAACTTACCCGAAGAACAAACAGCGCTGGCTTACGATAAGAAATATATTATTCTTTGTAATCCATACCCTATTCTCGATGAACATTTCACAATCCCCACGGTAAAACATACTCCGCAATCAATAACAAATAGTTTTGATGAACTTTTGGATCTGGGTGGGGACCTCGGCAAATATTACTCGGTTGTTTATAACGGTCCAAAATGCGGCGCTTCTGCACCCGACCATATGCACTTTCAAGCGGTAACTAAAAACGTAATCCCGATAGAGATTGAGTTTGACAACCTTAAACAAAAAAATTTCGCTAGGATAATTTCCGATCAGAAAATAGAAATTTATTTAGCTGAGAATTACAGCCGGTACGCTGTTGTGTTCGAATCCGGAAATAAGGGTGAATTGCTTTATGCTTTCAAAATATTATTGAAAGCTTTAAGAAATATTTTCCCGGAAGAAAACGAACCAATGCTGAATATAATCTGTACAAGAGCAGAAAAGGATTGGCGGGTTTTTATTTTCCCCCGGTATAAACACAGACCGAACCAGTTCTTTCTGAATGACGACCGAAAACTTTTAATCAGTCCGGCAGCAGTTGATATGGGGGGATTGATAATCTGTCCTGATGAGGAAGACTTTAACAAAATAACAAAAGAAGACGCTGCCGATATTTATAAACAGGTTTCTTTTACAAAGGAATACGCGGAATATATTAAAAAGAAATTGTTGGAAGCTTACTAAACCGGGTTAGTAATCAAAGTACTTTCACGGAAATAATGCTCACATCATCTTCAAGTTCGCCGCCGGTATAATCAAATATCTCTTTTTGAATCTGCTCGATAGAATCCTCGTTTGGATTCAAGCGGTTAATTAAAGCAAGCAGATTTTCTTGCCCGTACAATTCGCCCGATTTGTTGCGTGATTCGGTGATACCGTCGGTAACCAAAAAAATTTCATCGCCGCCGTTCAATTTAATTTCATGGTCTTCGTATTCACCCGATTTGCTGAATCCAAGCAGCAGTCCTTTTGAATTTATGTACTCGGTCTTATCGGATTTATAAATAATCGGCAGATCACCGGCGCCGGAATACTTTGCTACTTTATCTTTTCCATTTAGAGTGATAACGGAAAGCGTAATAAAAACTTCAGAGATTCTTTCATCTTTATAAACAGATTCATTAACCTTATGGAGAATTTCACTTGGACTGTAACCTTTGCCGGATTCAAGGACAAACCTCGTTGCACTGCGTACGTAACCGGCATATGCAACGGCAAAATACCACGCACCCCAGCGTTTGCCCATTACATCGCCGAAAACAATAACCAGATTATCGTCATCGATTTTAAAGTAATCAATAAAATCGCCGCCCGGAACATTTTTAAACGGGAGATGCCAATGTTTAATTTTAAATCCTTCAAACGAAGGTGCCTCATCCGGCACAACCTTGGCGCCCATTGTATCTGCTGCTTTTTGAACCTCATCAACAACTTTAACTCTTTCTTTTTCCAAGCTTTTTAGAATTGCCGAAACTTTTGCAATTACAATTTTCGGGCTCGATGTTTTTATTATGTAATCCTCAACTTCCAGCTCAAATCCTTGAAGTATATCATCTTCGGAACCTTTTGCTGTAAGAAAAACAAACGGTATTGCTTTCAATTCCGTATCAAGCAGCAATTGTTTCCGGAATTCCAGTCCGTCCATTTCGGGCATCATAATATCGCTGATAATCAAATCGGGTTTAAGCTTGTGTGCTTTATCCAGACCTTCAATACCGTTAATTGCATGTTCGCATGTGAAGCCGGCTTTGCCCAAATTGAACATAAAAAGTTTGGCGATGTTCGGTTCATCTTCAACTAACAAAATGGTGCTCGATGATTTATTTTCGTTTGCTGTCACTTAAAATCCGGATATTTAATTTTTATTAAAACTTTTAATGGCATCTTGAAGATCGCCGAATGATTCGAACACACGGAAAAGACGTGTTAGTTCAAACATCGAGCGTACTGCCGGTCGGAAGCCGACAAGTTTAAGATCACCGCGAAGTGCCGCAACTTTTTTCAATGTATTAACTATAACACCAAGAAATGTTGAATCGATAAAATCTACAGACGATAAATCAATAATTACCTTACGGTAGCCGGCATCAATTTTGTCGTTAATCGAACTTTTTAATTGATCTGCTTCTCTTAAAGTGGCTCTATCAATATTCACAATTTCAACTATAATATCGTCTATCACTTCTTCAATTATTCCCATTGCATCATCTCCATTTTATTCTTAACAAATTATTTTTTATCTGATTCGATCTTGTATTTATCCATCAACCGGTAAAGGGTAGCCCGACCAATTTTTAATTTACGTGCCGCCTCTACAATATTTCCTTCGGTAGATTTTAATGCGTGCTTAATCGCTTCTTCTTTTAATCTTTCAAACGGTATTATCGGCGAATCATCCTCGAATAATTTACCGTTGACAGAAGCAGAGGTTCCGCTGAATTGATTGCCGATATTCGGAGGAAGTACATCCACTTCTACATAATCGCCATCGGAAAGAATTATGCACCTTTCCAGAGTATTTTCCAATTCACGAACATTCCCGGGCCATTCGTAATCATAAATAATTTTAAGTGCTTGCTTGGTAAGTCCCTTAATATTCTTGCCCAGTTTGGTGTTAAACTGCTTAAGAAAATGATCGATCAAAACAACTATATCGCCTTTCCTTTCGCGCAATGAGGGAATATAAATCGGGAATGAACTTAATCTGTAATATAGGTCCTCGCGGAACTGTTTGTTTTCAACCGCAGTTTTCAAATCGCGGTTAGTAGCAGAAATTATTCTCACATCGCTTTTAATAACTTCGTTTCCGCCGATCCGTTCAAATTCTTTCGACTGGATAACTCTTAAAATTTTTGCCTGGAGGGACATTTCCATCTCACCTATTTCATCCAAGAAAATTGTGCCTCCTTTTGCAAGTTCGAACTTCCCGATTTTTCTCTGGTGTGCACCGGTGAATGATCCTTTTTCGTGACCGAAGAGTTCGCTTTCCAAAAGTTCTCTTGGTATCGAGGCACAATTAACAACAACAAACGGTGCACTTTTCCTTTTGCCATTGTAATGAATAGCTCGTGCAACAAGTTCCTTACCGGTTCCGCTTTCCCCTTGAATAAGAACGGTAATATCATTGTCTAAAACTTTTGATATCATCCGGAAAGCATCTTGCATTTTTTTATCGGCAGAAATTATATTCTCGAAGCTGAATTCTTTTTGAAGATTCTCTTTTAATTTTTCAAGTTCTCTTTCAAGATCATAGTTCTTAATGGCATTACGTATTGCCGGTTCAAGCCGGTTTTTATCGATCGGCTTCGGGAAATAATCGAACGCTCCAAGTCGTATCGATTCCAATGCAACTTCTACACTGCCTTGTGCCGAAAGCATTATAACCGGGAGCTGGGGATTTTTAATTTTAATTGATCTTAACACATCGTTACCATTAATATCCGGCAGCATTATATCGAGCAAAATGAGATCCGGGTTATCCGATAAAGAATTTAACGCATCGTTCCCGTTGGTAAATGTTTTTACATTATAACTCCATTGATTACGGCACCAATGCGTCAGCATTTTAAGTATTGATTCTTCGTCATCAATAATGAATAATGTTTTTTCCAATGCTACCCCTTTATTTTGGTAAACGGACAATAAAAGTTGAACCCTTATCTTCTTCGCTCTTAACACGAACAACGCCTTTGTGGAGTTCAACTATCTGTTTTACACGTGCCAAACCCAAGCCGGCGCCGGTGACCGGTGCGCCGGGCCTATAAATTTTACTAAACTTTTGAAACAGTTTTGGAACCTCTTTTTCCGGAATACCAATGCCGGTATCAGTAACGGTTATTTCAACTTCTTTGCCGTAATCATGAACCATAACGGAAATTCTGCCGCCCTTATTCGTAAACTTGACTGCATTTGATATCAGGTTATTAAACACTTGTCCGAGCCGCTCCTTATCACCGTTAATTACTATTTCGTCTTCGGGGAATTCCCTGGAAATATGCAGCTGCTTTTCATTGAACTGAATTGAAAAAGTTTCGAGTACTTCGTTTATTAGGTGCAGCAGAAGAACGGTTTCTTTTTTTAATTCTTCTTCGCCTGATTCCAGTTTCGAAAATTCTAAGATATCATTTATTAATTTCGCAAGCCGTTTTCCCTCGCTCAGAATTATTTCACTGAATTCTTTCACGGTATCTTTCGGTAAATCGGGATCCGATGCAATTGTCTCGGCAAATCCAACGACGGATGCAAGCGGCGTACGGAGTTCATGCGATATATTCGAGATAAAATCATTCTTCAATTTGTTCAATTCTTCCAGCACAGAAATTTTGTGTCTTGCTCGTTCGCGTTCTATCGAAATAATTCTGTTGGCTTCAACAAGCTTCGTGTTAAGATCGCGTATTTTTTGTTCGTCTAACTTTCTATCGGTTATATTGCGGCCGATACTAATCATACCTGAAACATCGCCATCGCTTACGAGCGGTTTGGCGTGTATTTCAAATGTAACTCCTTTATCAAATCTATCAAGAAAAGATGCTTCAAAGGTTGTAACCTGGTTTGAGCTTAATATTTTACTGAACGCTTCTGCAATTTTCGGTTCATCTTCTTTATCGATGAATTCAAGAAAATGTTTCCCGATCATCTCATCCGGGGTATAACCTAAAGCTTTTGCACCGTTTACATTAACCAAACTGAAATAACCGAACCCATTTAAAATAAAAATTAGGTCATCGGCTGTATCAATCAGCATTCTAAAACGTTCTTCCGATGTCTGCAATTTTAACTGGATCACTTTTTCATCGGTAATTTCATTTATCATACCCACAACGCGGACAACTTCGTTGTTGCGGATAATAGGTATTCCCGAATGTCTTACCCAATGTTCTTTGCCAAATCGGTCACGCATTTTATAATCTACAAACGAAGATTCCCCTTCGCGTAGTTTATTTATGAAATCCCGAAACTTTTTGAAATCCGCATCTTCTATTGTACGCAGCAGTAAAAATTTATTACTGTAAACTTCTTCCGGTGAGTAACCAAACAAGTTGCGTACTGCATCGGTAACAAAATAATATTCCGAGCCATCGGAATTAGTTGAGTAGAGAACTGAAGAAATGTTGCCCACGGTCTCTTTGAATGCGAATTCAGATTCTACTTCTTTTGTTATATCGCAGAAAAAACTTAATGCGAGCTCTTTCCCGTTATCTTCAATTGGTACCGAATTAACCGTAAACCATTTATCGTTCTTACCAACCGGGTATTTCAGCTTGAAATTATTAACAACTTCTTTTTGTGATGCCGATACAACAAAGGGAAACTTTTCCGGTTGCAGCTGATTATTCTGTTTGTCGAAAAACTTGCATTCTTTAAGAAAGCCCGATGTAAATTCGTTTTTATTTACTCCCAGCAACTCGGCAAATTTCCGGTTCGGTTTTACAAAGTTCAAAGTTTTATCTGAAATAAGGATTGGTAAATTTAGATTTAACAAATCCTCAATTCTATTTTTAGAACTATCTTCCTTTTCAGCAACTTTATCCGCAGCAGTTGATTTGAGTAACGATTGTAATTTGGAATTTAAAGTTTTACTATCGGGAAGTTTTCCGGTAGAAAATAAAACCAGGTAATATTTGATTTTCTCTTTCCCGGTCAATTCTTGCCGGTAAAACGAGGAGTAACCATATTTTTTCGATAGCTCGGTAAATGCTTTTGATTTTTTTATCTCGGTAAGTGTATTATTTGGAGAAGTAATAAGTGAATTAATCAATTTTAATTCTTTTAATGAAGCATCAATATTTCCGTATTTATAGATTATAAATATCTCCTTTCCGTTTTTAGAAAATATATAACCCGAATCGCTTTTGCAGAAAGCAGAGATATCTACCAATAATTTTTCAAATCTTTCATTCATAAAAGGAATCATTACTCAATAGAATACTAATATTAAAATAAGAAATTCAATCGAGTAAATATATAACCGGACTTTCTTATTTACTTTCTATTATTAATATGGAATACCATGAAAAATAGAACGGATAACAAAGAAACCGCAAGCCAGTATCCCAATTGTTTATCCACTTCGATTAAAAACGAACCGGCAATCGGTCCGGCTAATGTACCGGCACCGTACATCATCAAATAATAACCATTAGCTTGTGCCATAAACTCTTTGTCAACTTTTTCAACAGTGTAATTCAACCCGATCGTATAAAATGCCGGCACAATCCCTCCCATCAAAAAGAATATTGCCACCAGCAAATCAAATCTTATAATTAATGCCGGTATCAAAAGCATAAAACCGAGTAAAAGCGATATAGCCAATAACAATTTATAGCGATCATATTTATCCGAGATCGTTCCGATGATATATAAAAGAACAATACCGCCAATTACAAATGAAGCCAGCATAAAAGAAACTTCGTTTGAAGTAAAACCGTTTCGCAAGCCGTACAACGGGAGCGCAACTACAATTGAAGATTCCAGCAATCCGTAAAATGCAGCCGACAGTAAACTAATCAACGGCATTTTATTAATCGGCATTTTATTGGGAAGTTGACCGTTGTGTGAAATTTTAACTTCTTCCAGGAATAATGATTGAATCGAAAAAACTATGAGCATAATAGAACCGCCGATAACAAATGGGATCCAATTTGCAATTTCAATTGTCCAGATTAATAATGTTCCTACGGCAATACCAACCGATAGCAAGACCACATATAAACCAATATTTTTTCCGCGGTTTGTTTCATCGCTGTAATAATTAATCATCACTTCTGTTGAAACAAAAACAAACGTTCCGCCGGTGCCCATAAAAAATTTTATAGGGAATAAAAGGAAGTAGTTATACCAAAAGATATGACCATACGCACCAAGCATCCAGATAAATAGCCCGGCCAGCAATATTTTCTTTACATTGTATTTATCAATTAATCTTCCGGCAAACTTAGAGAATAGAAAAACCCCGAGGCAGTTAGAAAATGTAAGCAGCCCGTTGATATAACTTGAAACATTATTTTGTTCTAAAAGAAGTACTGTTACCGGCGTGATTAATCCGAAACCGACACCGCCTATACTAACTCCAATGAGTGCTAGGTAAAAATTCCTGGGCATATTTTTCCGTAATTACCCGGTAAAAATACTTCACTAACGGTCTTTTCCACAAATACTTTAAATTGTGTTATACAGAAATGAATTATAATCGATAAGTTTGCAATATTATTATTGAACTCGATGAAAACAAAAATAAAAAAACCAGAACTATTAGCTCCAGCCGGTGATTGGAGTATGCTGAACTCTGCAATAAATGCCGGTGCAAACGCAGTATATCTTGGTGTTGAAAAACTTAATATGCGAGCAATGGCAGATAATTTCAGCATTAACGAATTGAACGAAATAGTCTCACATTGCAAAAATAAAAACGTAAAAGTTCATCTTACATTAAACACTATTGTCTTCGAAAACGAACTGGAAGACTTAGACCGAATAATACGTCAAGCTAAATATGCCGGCGTTGATATGATCATCTGCTGGGATTTTTCAGTGATAAACAAGTGTAAGGAATATTCTATACCTTTCTGTATCAGCACACAAGCATCGATATCAAATTCCGGTTCGGCAAAATTTTTTGAAAATCTAGGTGCTAAAAGAATTGTACTTGCACGAGAATGCACATTAGATAAAATCCGAGAGATACGAGAAAAAACAAAATTGGAAATTGAGACTTTTGTACATGGTGCAATGTGCATCGCGGTAAGCGGAAGATGTTTTATGAGTCATGAAATCTTCAACAAAAGTGCAAACCGCGGTGAATGCATTCAGCCATGCCGTAGAGAATATGAAATAATAGATAAGGATGAAAGCTATTCTTTGATATTGGGTGACGATTATGTAATGTCTCCAAAGGACCTTTGCACAATTGAATTTATTGATAAGCTGATCGAATCCGGTATTGATTCATTCAAAATTGAGGGAAGAAAAAGGAGTCCCGAATATATTTTGAAAGTAGTTGCTGCTTATAGAAAAGCAATCGATCTTTACTTTGAGAATAAACTTACTGACGATATAAAGGCAGAGTTGGTTGATGAATTAAGCAAAGTTTATAACCGCGGATTTTCACCGGGATTTTATTTAGGTGTGCCCGGCAGCGAAAGCTATGCAAAAATTTACGGCAGCAAAGCTACAACACGAAAAATATATATCGGTAAAGTTTTAAATTATTACCGGAAAAATAAAATTGCTTATGTATCCATCGATGCCGGCACATTGATAAATGGCGATTCAATCTACATCATCGGGAACACAACGGGCACAGTTGAACTAAATATCAATAAGATGGTTCTTGATAACAAAGAGATTGAATCTGCTTCCAAAGGTTCAAAAGTTACATTTGAATGCAGCGAGAGAGTTAGAGAGTTTGATAAAGTTTACAAAATAATTGAAGCGGAAAATTAATCACTTCCACTGAAGGGTTGGCTTCTGCCCTGAAATGTTAAAGCTTGCAAGTGCCTCATCTAATTGGTTAAAAATTTTGAACACTTTATCCATCCTGGTTATCACAAACACGAGCGAAGGCATATCTTTATTATAAACAAGCCGCAAATCACCATTCATTGAGTTGACTTTTTTTAGAAGGGCTACCATTGCACCAAGAAACGTAGAATCCAGGTATTCGCAAATGCTTAAATCAATAACAAATTTGCTGGTACCTTCGTTGATAACTTCAGTTACAAACTCTTTGAATTTTACTGCCTTTGCCAGGGTCGCCCTATTTAAAAAGACGTGTATTACAGCCACGTCTTCGTATTTTTCTAACTTAAACTCCATATATCTATATACTTCAGTATTTCGTTTTTCTTGTGAGTCAATATATAAATTATTGTTATAATTAAAAACTTGTCAAATAATTATACCCTGATTAAGAATCTTCGTCACATTTTTACCGGCACAAACAGAATATCAAAAATTTTCAGGGTTGTTTAAAAAAAAGAAGGCGAAGGAACATAAAAACTTTTTCCCCTTCGCCAATCTTAAGGACGGAGTCCATATGTGTGTGTATAATTAAGAAGGCAATTCGTATGCCATTTGATTTTTGAAATTATGTTCAACAAGATGTTGAAATTGATAAAAAAACTAAGAAATCTTGATAGAGAACTTAAACTGATACGAACGAGGACGAATATTTTTCGTGTTAAGTGAAAATTATTCGGCGGTTATAACCTAAACTTGTAGCTAAGCCAAATATTATTTCTTTGCAAGTTCATGGCAAGTTCGTCGGGAATACTTGCTTCAGATTCGTTCGGCGTATTGTTGAACAACAGTAAATCGAGCTGGCTGTAAACCCAAATTAAAGCATAGGATGCAATTAATATATTTCTTGTTTTGTATGCCCTATTATAATCGTCATACCTTTCCCGGATTAAATTCTCATCGGTTTCGTTTAGGTAGAGATCGGATTTTTTATTTGCGTCTATTATGAAATAAACCATCGCCGCCAGATTTAAGCCGGATGCGGCTGAAAGGATATAGCCCTTTGGAGTATCACCTTTATGAATTTGACCAAGGCCGGGGAGAGCAATGTTTTTAATTATGGAAATCTTCATCTGTTCCCTAATATATTCGGGCGAGTTTAGTATTTGCCGGAGCGAATCGCTTACAACCGGCGGCGGCTCTATACTTTTAAGATAATCACTCTTTACCTGGTTAAACAATAAAATGATTTTTGGGGAAACATTTTGGGGATCGGGGTTGTAATTTTTATTAATCTTTAATATTTCTAAAAAATTTGATATTGCCGAATCTTCAACTGCAATCGAATAGAACGAGATGGCTCTCATAAAATGAACATCAATTTTTACTATACTTTCTAGGCCGGTTTGTTTCAGAAAATTTCCTGAAAGCTGGATAACTCTTTCATACTCGAATGATTCGTATTCCTTTTTAATTTTATCATAAGTAACATCCTGGGCTGAAATTGAAGATGCAGCGGAGAAGAATCCAAATATCAATAAGAAGATTTTTTTTGTCATTTATAGTTAGTCTCATATGATACCTAAAGGAAGAAGAGTTATTTTACAACTAATTCTTTCGGAGGTATCATGATTGTTAATAATGTTGCACAGCGTCTTAAAAGTAAATCTGTTAAGAACGCTAT
>JBFMBS010000005.1:0-167525 GCA_040755055.1 Bacteroidota bacterium | reverse complement strand
CAGTTATTACGATCTTCCTAGAAATCGATTTGAATTTACTTTTGCAGCGTTTGTTTTCAACATTAGGAGAATGATATCGTTGACTACTTAATTTCTGCTTACATGAGTATAGTAACTACTCACTGAAGCAGACAACACTATTTCAAAGAACTAATTGTTTCCGTAAAAAGAATTATTTATCAAAAAAAACACACACAATACTTAAAAATATGTTTTACTAACTGTATTTTTCAGATGGTATATGAAATTAGTTTTACCGGAATAACGGTGTGATAAAACATAACAATAGAGAAATGAATTAGCAATAAAATAAGAGCCCGTATTACGGGCTCTTAATTAACTTGCAAGACGATAGGATGCAAAAAAAGTCTCGTCTAAAAACGTTTATAAAACTGTAAACCTTACCCCAACCTGGGCCTGGAAGGTAATTATTTTCCATTTAACATCTTCGATTACATTGGATAATCCGTAACCAAAAGTTAGTTGCGGTACGATATCCATGTTACCGGTAACTGGTATTTCGTAACCGGCACCCATCTTGAGTTCAAATCGTGCTTGTGTATCTTTAAGACTTTGTTTTGCCTTTTCAGTTTGATTGTATTGAGGATAGCTTATCTCAACTTCAACTTCAGCATCTTCATTAAATCCGATTACTGGTCCAAATACAAAATATACTTTTGATGGAAGTTTATATTTGAAAAGTGCCTCTAGTTGAAAATAAGAGAGACTTACATCTGCATCTGCATTGTATTGAACTCCTCCCGAGGTACCGGATTCCGAATAAGATCCGCTTCTGTTGTCGTAGAATACCAGGCCGGCTACTAAACCAATTGAATTAGAGAAAGACATATCTGCTTGTGCACCGAACAATATGCCGAAGCCATTACCGCTTTCTTGAAGATCGGAACCGTGATGAATGTTGAAATTAATTCCGGTTACGGGGGTAATACCCAATCCAAATTGAGCATTTGTTGTTGTTACCCCAACCATTAAAAATAACATTGAAACAAGTATAATTTTTTTCATTAATACCCTCTCAATTAGTGATTGTTATTGTTTATTAGATTAAGGAATGTTTAATGTTAACTTACAATACTAACGTGGAATTATCAATCACTAAAATAAAAAACCCGCCAATTGGCGGGTTAATTTTAGTTAAGAGTATATGCCGGAATTAAATCGGAGGTTTTTAACTCCTCTACTTTAACTTGAATAACACCTTTATGGATCATACCAAGTACAAGTGCTGTTCCTTTGGAAAGGTCTAAATCCCGACCTTCGATAAAGGGACCCCTATCATTAATTCTTACAACAGCAGATTTTCCGTTCCTTAGATTAGTAATTTTAAGAAATGTACCAAATGGCAATTCTTTATGCGCAGCTGTTAGTGCCATCTGGTTATATATTTCACCGTTGGCGGTCATCTTCCCATGAAATTTTGGACCATACCATGATGCAACCATAGTTCCAATATCATTATATTCAATGGATACAAGATTCGGCTTAGCATCTTTGCTTACGGTAATTTTATCCGCATCTGTTGTCTCAGTGGCGGTTGAGTCACTTAGATCCACAAACCCAACACTGGCTACCAAGAAAAGCATAATGAAGATTATTTTTAACGTACGCAATATTACCTCGTAATTTGTTAGACATACCTTTTAAGTTGGAGAATAAGAAAACTTTAGGCGAAAAAGATGAAGTACCTAAATTTGAAGATAAGACGAGAACCGGTGTACGGTTCGAAAGCTTTCTTTTCTCAGAGCAAAACTTTGCCCTGGATAGAAATAGTTGATTTGAACGTAAGAAAATAAAGGTTCGATATGGAAAATTTGATGATCATAACTGAAAATACCGGGAGTATCGGAAATCATGGTATTTTCTGCCTGGATAAACTCAATTGAAGCCGATCCTTCACCTACCGCCGATGCCTTACTATTAGGATTACCGGCGATAAAGATTATCAGGACTAGGGCTAAGAAACAATATTTTATACTTACTGTCTTCATTTTACCTACACAAATTTACCCATTTAATTTCTATTATCGAATAGAGATTTGAGAGAGTAAATTAAATTTAAAATATTGACATTGTTTTTTGACAATTTTTGCATTTTTCTCAAAGTTAGTATAAACATTTTTCTATAACTTTCGATCTGCAATACCGAGTAAGAGCTAATTATACTTAAAACCTTAATAGTCTATATCTGTCTTTTTTAGACGGTTTTATAATTAAAGATTAGAAAATGTATAGTAATTAGCAGCACATTTTACAAATTGTTCTGATAAACCAATAGTAGTTTGCTATGAAATTAAGACTCTTTATAAATATTGTTTTGGAACTTCTTATAATCACCCACAAACTACCGGCACAAAATCAAGATTCTATTAAAACCTATCGTCTTGGTGAAGTTACAATAAAGGGAATGCTTGAGTTAGAGCCCGAATCTTTTATTTTATTAGACAAAAGCTTAATAATTAAATCGGATGCGGCTTCGGTTGCAGAGCTCGGACGAAAAGTTCCGTCATTAAAAGTACAAACCAATTCGCGCGGCGAGAGTCTATTCTACTTTAGGGGTAATGGTGAAAGGCAGCTTACTCTTTTTTTTGATGGAGTGCCAATGAATATTCCCTGGGATAACCGGGTCGATCTAAGTTTGGTACCCTCGTCAGCCGTGGGAGATGTAACTATTCTAAAAGGAATACCACCTTCTATATTTGGTCCAAATGCAATTGCCGGCGTTATTAATATCAGTTCAAAACGGATTGAATTTGAAGAGGGAAGATTGGCTATCCATTTGAGCGAAAATAATAAAAAGAGCTTATCGGGTTCATGGCAAGATAAATTTGATAACATTTCACTCCTTCTTTCGGCTTCGTATAATAAATCGGACGGTTATGATCTCCCGGAAAACTTTGAAGACTCTTCTAATCCGGGGAAGCTCCGCTTGAACAGTTATCTCGAATCAAAAAGTATCTTTGGTAAATTAGGTTACAACTCAGATATGATTGACGGAAATATTTTCATCTCGTTCATTGATTCAAAAAAAGGGGTACCACCTGAAATTGGAATTGAGAATCCGCGCTACTGGCAATATCCCCTCTGGCAGAATATTACGGCAGCTGCAAGCGGAAATCTAAAACTCGATTCAGCTCACTCAAACATTTTTTATTCAATTTCATTAACACAATTTAAAATGCAGATAAACCAGTTTGCCGATCCGGGATACTTATATATTGACGATACCGAAAAAAATTGGGATGATACTTTTAGAGGAAGGTTAATTTATACCAATATCCTAAGTTCAAACTCGTTGATAAAGATTGCACTTAACTATCAATCATCTATTCACAAGGAAGAATTTCTATCGGGCAATTTCGTTTCCAGTACTTATTCTGAAAACATAATCAGTCTGGGTGCTGAATACGAATATATCCAGGACAAATATGTACTTTCGCTTGGTGGAGGTTATGATTGGATTACAACACCAAAAACGGGTGATAAAGAATCGAAGGAAGGAAATTCGGATTACTCGCTCAACGCAGCATTTGTTTACAAGTTAGGTGATGATCTTTCCGTTAGATTTAACGTGGGTAGAAAAACTCGTTTTCCAACTTTGCGCGAAACTTTTTCCGGCGCGCTCGGTCGTTTTGTTCCAAACCCAAATTTGAAAGCCGAATCGGCAGCATCGGGAGAAATAAGTTTTAATTATAAAGATTATTTCTTTACCGGAGACGCCTCTTTCTTCTTATCATATCTGGGTGACGGAGTTGTGCGTGTTACTCTACCTGAAAGAAAATTTCAGAGAATAAATAAAGATAAAGTAAGAACATACGGAGTTGAATTTGCCGGCTCATATAAACCTGACGATCGTTATTCAATCAATTTCAATTTCACCTATTTAAATTCATTTGCGAAAAGCAACGGTGATTACACGGATACACTTGAATACAAGCCGAAATATTCGTCCTCTCTGTTTATTGATTACCCACTAACAGATAATTTCAATGTATTAACCGAGCTGGAATATCTTGGCTGGGAATTCGGATTAAAAGAAGGAACCGCCGGCTTTCAAAAATTACCCGATTACTTTCTGTTAAATGTGCGGGTATCATACCAATTCATTTTCGGCAACGGATACGAACTGGAATTTTTCATCCGTGCAAACAATATTTTGGATCGTCTTTACTATACACAAATCGGATTGCCGGAAGCCGGACGACAATATTTCTTCGGGATGAATCTTTTACTATAATTTTTTAACAGCTTCACTGGAGCGAGATATCGGCGGAAGGGGACTTCATTCCAACTCCTTATTATCTACATCGGCTGAATAATCTTAAGACTTTCATTCAGAAAACATTTCTTTTAAAACACTGAGAACTTTTGCCTGAGTTAATTTATTCAGTGTGTCTATTTTTTTTACTAATCTCGCTTTATCAACAGTTCTGATTTGGTCCAATACAATTTGACCTTGCTTACCTTCAATTTTGCAAGGAACACGGGTGGGATAATTACGTAACTTAGATGTCAACGGAGCTATAATAACAGTAGTAATATTATAATTCATTTCATTGGGCGAGATAATAACACATGGCCGTGTTTTCCTTATTTCACTTCCTATTGTGGGGTCCAAATTAACATAATAGACTTCAAAACGAGAAAACATCTACCACTCCCATTCCTCTTTATCCCATTTCGATTGATTGAGCACGGCTTCGCTATCTAATAGTATATCGTCTTGTTTTTTTGCCATTTTCTTAAAAGCTGTGTCCCAGTTTTCTCTTGTTGTTGATACTGGCTTTATAACTATGTTGCCGTCATTGATTTCAAGTTCGACTTCATCTCTCAAGCCGCTTTCGTGAATTACTGATTTTGGAATCCGTATTCCTCGTGAATTACCAATTTTTACAACTTTTGTCTTCATTTTTATTCTTTCATATTAATAAGTGGTTACAATGTAATTACATCAGCAGAAACATTCAAGCACCTTTATAACAATATTTTCTGCCTTAACTCGGTTGCTTCAGAGTGAAATCACGTTTCTAGAACAGTTTGTTTACCGGTTATCTATTGCCAATTTAAAAAGTTGGCTCTGTTTTTAACGATACTAACTGTAAGTTTATTTGCAACTGCTCAATCTTCAAACTGACAGACTATTAACCGGCTTTCATTTTTTCAAACCACAGCTTCTTTATTGTATCTGTTTCTGTATTCCAGCGGCGAGATGCCAGTAATTTTTCTGAACACCTCGCGGAACGCCTTTTCATCCGAATATCCTACTTCATACATTACTTCATTAATTGTTTTGCGGCTGGTTTCAAATGCTTTTTTTGCCGATTCAATTTTTACTCTCTGTGAATATTCATAAGGTGTATTCCCAGTCGCTTTGATGAACCTTCTATCAAAGTTTCGTCGGCTTACCGAGAACTTAGAAGACAAATACTCAGCTGATATTTTTTCAGTTAATTTACTTTCAATATATTCTTGTGCTTTTTTTACTACTTCATCACCATGCAGTTTCTGTCCCGTAAATATTGTGAATGCCGACTGACTCTGCCTGTCCATTTCGATCTGGAATACCTTAGAGCAAAAAATTGCTGTTTGTCTGTCGTAATATTTCTCCACAAGGTAGATCATCAAGTTCAAGAAAGAATACGCACCGCCATTCGTATAAATTCCATTTTCGTCGGTAATCAATTTATCGGTTTGCAAGTTCACTTTTGGAAACATACTTCTAAAATTATCCGCAGCAGCCCAATGTGTAGAGCAGCTTTTCCCGTCCAGCAATCCCGATGACGCAAGCATGAATGCGCCGGTGCAGATACTCGCAACTTCTGCACCTTTCTTATATTGTTTCTCGATCCATTTAATCAGCAATCCATTTCCGGTTACGGCATTTTGGTAATCATGATTCAACGAAGGAATAATTATAAGATCGGTTTTGGTTATTGCCGAAATGTTCCTCTGCGGTTTTACCGTAAACAAGCCGTCATAGAATTCCACTTTTTTCGAGGTACCGGCCAATTCGATTTTAAACAATTCCTTTCTGCCGGCTTCTTTCCAATACTTATTGGCTCTTGTAAATATCTTGTAAGCACCCACAATACTGCTAAGGTTGTTTTGCCCGTTAGGGACTAATATGGTAAGATGTTTCATAGAATTTGTTTTGACAAAGATAGAAAAATCACCGTGTCCAAATCAACCCGTTATAAAGTCCATTTTACACCTCGACAAAGTAATATTTGGACAATAGATTTACCGGCATAACTTACAAGAATTCAAAAGATTAATAACAAGAAAGGTAAAGCTATGCCAAATAAAAATTTCACTACCACTATTTTAGTTGACCGGACTCCGAGAGAAGTTTTCGATGCTATAAATAACGTTCGCGGCTGGTGGTCGGAAGCAATTGAAGGTGATACCGACAAGCCCGGTGCAGAGTTCAACTACCATTACAAAGATGTTCACCGCTGCAAATTCAAAATCACCGAACTCGTGCCCGGTAGGAAAGTCGCTTGGCATGTTGTGGACAACTATTTCAATTTCACAAAAGACAAAAGCGAATGGAAGGGCACAAATGTTGTCTTTGAAATCAACGGGAAAGGCAGCAAGACAGAGGTTCGCTTTACTCATGTTGGACTTGTGCCTTCATACGAATGCTACAATGTTTGCTCGGAAGCGTGGGGAGAGTACATAACCGGTAGTCTGCACGACCTGATTACAAAGGGGAAAGGTAACCCAAATCCAATTGAAGAAGTTGTTAACAAAGCTCGCGAAATGAGTAATAAAAATTTTACAGCTTCCTTTACTGTTGACCAATCCCCCGAAGAAGTCTTTGCTGCTGTTAATAATGTCCGCGGATGGTGGTCCGGAGAAATTAATGGCGAAACCAACAAAAGCGGTGACGAATTCACGTATCGAGTTCAAGACATTCACTATTCCAAACAGAAAATAACAGAATTCATTCCCGGCAAAAAAGTTGTTTGGCACGTATTAGATGCTTCACTAAGTTTCGTTAAAGATAAGAGCGAGTGGAAAGGCACAGACATTGTTTTTGAGATTGACAGAAAAGGCGACAAAACAGAAGTCTGCTTTACACATAAAGGTCTGGTATCAAACTCTCAGTGTTATAACGAATGCTCTAATGCTTGGGGCTTACTTGTAAACGGCAATTTATTCAAGCTGATCACCACTGGTAAAGCTCAGCCGAGTCCTTGGTAAAGTGTAGCGCAAAAAAGTGAAGGCAGTAAATTCTGGTTGAAGTATGAATACAATTCCAGATTAGTTGATTAATGAAATACAAAAGTCAATCAGAATGTATAATAATCAAAAAGTAAAAAACAATTTAGAAAATCTCTACCTTCTTTATTAATAGTGTGAGTGAATAAATGAAAGCTGGATATCTTTATATAATCATTTTTTCACTTGCGCTACTTTCCTGTTCTGAATTATCTTTGCCCGCACAGAATATTTCATTTAGCATACCAGATTCAAATTTAAAACGAAAAAAGATGCCGAAACAAAAACAGAGTCGGAAATTATTGTAAAAAAGAGAGAGCAAATGAAAAAAATACTTACTCTTATATTGATCGTATGTGCCGTCAACACTTACGGACAAACGGACTTTCAAAAATATTTTGACAGTTTAGGACTGAAAGGCAGCACCACTATTTATGACTATAAAAATAAAAGATGGATTTTTACGGACAATCAAGACGCAGAAACACCAACTTTACCGGCATCAACGTTTAAAATTCCAAATTCACTTCTTGCTCTTGAATGCAAAGCTGTTCAGGATGAAAACGAAATAATCAAATGGGACGGAGAGCAAAAATTACATTTGGGAAATGTTGTGGATTCTTGGAATAAAGATACAGATTTAAAAAACGCTTTTAAAAATTCTACCATTTGGTTTTATGTAGAAGTAGCCAAACGAATCGGACGACAACGCTACCAAAAGACACTCAGCCAGTGTGAATATGGTAATGGAAACTTTTCCGAACAAGGGACAGACTTCTGGAACTACGGAGAATTTGCCATTACACCTCAAAACCAAATAGAGTTTCTAATAAAACTATACGACAACAATCTTCAGTTTTCTAAACAGACCATAGAGAAAGTGAAAGATATTATGATATCCGAAAAGACAGATAACTACCTCTTTAGAGACAAAACCGGTTGGACAAGAAAAAACGGAATTGATATTGGTTGGTGGGTCGGCTATGTGGAAACCAAAGACAATGTATATTTTTTTGCGACAAGATTATTAAAAGCAGCGGAAGACAATAATTCAAACTTCTTGAAAGGACGAAAAGAAATAACAAAACAGATTTTGAGTGAAATCGCCGGATTATAAAAAGAAATATATTTAGTAATAGCGAGGAAAGCTCCGCTTACGAGAAAAGTATTTATTTCGATAATCATAATTTTGTCAGCAGTTGTCAAAACAATGTTGAAAAGCATTGTGACTACTTTTCTATTGCATCGATACTTAGCTTATTGTTTTCATGTTAGAATCTAACTATTATTATTACGTTTCGATTAATATGGTTGATTGTATTCATTTATTTAATTAATCGACAAACTATCACTAATTAAAAATCAGGTTAAAATGAAAAAAATAATCAGCTTACTACTGCTTCTACTACTTCACCCAACATACTTTTCCCAAACCATTTCCCGGATAGAACCCCCTAACTGGTGGGTAAACATGAAGTGGGATTGTGTAACATTACTCGTTTATGGTGATAATATTTCTGAGTTGCAACCGTCTTTAAATTACACCGGTGTTGAACTAATCGGCACGGAAAAAACAGAAAACAAAAACTATTTATTCTTCACGATAAAAATTACCCCAGCCGCAAAAGCCGGGAACATTAAAATCAATTTTTTATCGAACAATAAAATTATTTTGTCCAAAGATTTTTCATTGCTGGAGAGAGAAAAAAATAGTGCAGACCGAAGCAGCTTTAGCAACAAAGATGCTATACTATTAATTGTTCCGGATCGATTTTCAAATGGGGATGTTAAAAATGATGCCGTTCCAAGTATGACTGAAAATGTTGTCGATCGGTCGATTGAATATAAAAGACATGGCGGAGATATACAGGGTATAATCAATCACTTAGATTATATTAAATCATTGGGCTTCACACAAATCTGGAATACCCCGCTGATTGAAAATAATCAACCGGAATATTCTTACCACGGTTATGCTATAACCGATTTTTATAAAATTGATCCTCGTTTTGGAACAAACGAAGACTTCAAAAATTTAGTGCAAGAGGCAAAGAAAAGAAGTATCGGCGTAATATGGGATGTGGTTTTAAATCATTGCGGTGCTGAAAATTATTTTATTAAAGACTTGCCCTCAAAGGAATGGATTAATTTTTCCGACACTCAAACCCGGTGTAATTTTCAAAAATCAACTTTGTTTGATCCCTACGCTGCAGAAATAGATAAGCAAGAATATGCAGACGGCTGGTTTGATAAACATATGCCGGACTTGAATCAAAAGTATCCGTTAACGGCAAAGTATCTTATACAAAATACAATTTGGTGGATAGAGTACGCCGGGATTTCAGGATTAAGAGAAGATACTTTTTCTTACTCGGATAAAGATTTCTTAGCAAGATGGACAAAAGCAATTTTAGATGAATATCCCAACTTCAATATTGTTGGTGAAGAAATGACCGGGCTGGCAGACTGGGTAAGCTATTGGCAAATTGATAAGGTCAATAGAGATGGATATAAATGTTATTTGCCGACTTTAATGGATTTTGCTTTGAATGAAAATATCGTCAAAAGTTTTTCTTATACCAATGCATGGTTTTCTTCGTGGCGGGATACCTACCAAAGCATTGCTCAGGATTATCATTTCCCACATCCAAATAATTTACTTGTATTCCCGGATAATCATGACTTAGACAGATTTTATTCACGATTGAATAAGAATTTTGACAACTGGAAACTTGGCATTGCCTTATACATGACGGTGAGGGGAATACCGCAGTTTTATTACGGAACAGAAGTATTGATGACCAACGAAAAATCCGGCAATGACGGTCAAAGACGGGGAGATTTCTACGGAGGTTGGGGCGACGATTCGAAAAATGCTTTTACCGGAATAGGACTAACAGATCAAGAAAAAGAAGCGCAGCATTATTTTTCCAAATTGCTCAATTGGAGAAAAAATAAAAATGTAATACACAATGGGAAATTCAAACATTACGCTCCGCAAAATAACGACGTTTATACTTATTTCAGATACACTGACAAAGAAAAGGTTATGATTGTTTTGAATAAAAATACAGATAAAGTTAACCTTGACATGAATAGATACGGTGAAATGATACCGGATACATTTAAAGCTAAGGATATTATTTCGGATAAAGTAATAGAGGTAAAAAACATTCTTGAAGTCCCCGGAAAAACAGCAATGATTTTAGAAATACAGTAAGACAAAACTTAACATAGGTTTTGTGCAAGCAAGTTAGATAAACAAACATCTACCAATTGCACACCTGGGGTTAACCAAACAAAAAAAACTAATCCAATAAAGCTCAATCGATAGAAGATTAATAAAAATATATTTCTAAATTAATCAGCTATTGAAGTTTATTCAGAATTTATAAATTGAATGTTTTAGGATAGCAACCACGTCGTTATAAACAATATTATAAAATAAAGAGGCAGTAGATGAAAAAACTAATTAAACTGAATTTTCTGCTTTTCATATTTCTAACCTCGCTTTCTTGTGCGCAAAAGTCTGATTCTTTGCGGCAAAAACTTTACCAAATCATTGAAAGTAAAAAAGCTACTGTAGGAATTGCCATTCAAGGTTATAATGGAAAAGATACATTATCAATAAACGGTGACGAAAAATTCCCTCTGCAAAGTGTATTTAAATTTCATATTGCACTGGCAGTTCTAAATGAGATTGATAAAGGCAAATTAAGTATAGATCAGAATATTAGAATTAGTAAAGAAGATTTAACCCCGGATTTATACAGCCCAATTCGCGATAAATATCCGGATGGGACAGTTATGAAATTATCTGAAATTTTAAAATATACTGTTTCGGAAAGCGATAATGTTGGCTGCGATTTATTGTTAAGACTTATTGGAGGTCCCGGAATTGTTGAAAAATATCTGAATGCTAATAATGTTTATGATTTCGCTATAAGATACGATGAGAAAACCCAACAAAGTAAATGGGAAAATCAATTTGAAAATTGGACAACACCGAAAGCAGCAAACCTGGCTCTTATTAAATTTTATGAAAATAAAAATAACTTACTTTCCGAAAACAGTTATAATTTTTTATGGGAAACTATGAAAGGGACTAAGGTCGGACAGAAAAGTATAAGAGGCGAATTGACTCCGAATACAATTGTTGCCCATAAAACCGGTCACTCCGGCAAAAATGAGGAAGGCATTACCGGTGCAATGAATGATATAGGCATAGTTTTTCTGCCTGACAAAAACTACTTTTATTTGAGTGTGTTTGTAAGCAATTCCAAAGAAGATGAACAAACAAATCAAAAAATAATTGCTGATATAGCAAAAGCTGTCTGGGATTATTTTACTAAAAAATATGCAAAATAAAGTAACTATTATCACTTTATAATATTGTGGAGAATTAATTGTTGTGAGAAAATTATTTTCGATCTTCTTTGTTGTATCAATTTTAATAACTGGTTGTCAACAGAAAGTTGAAAAAAGAGAATCAATGAATAAACAATTTATAAATCCGGAAGGATTATTTAAAACCAATGCATATACTCAAATTGTAACAGTCGAGGGTGGTAAAACAATTTATATTTCCGGGCAGATTCCCTTTAATGAAAAAGGAGAACTGGTAGGAAAGGATAGTCTGGGCGTTCAAATTAATCAAGTTTTTAAGAATATAGATATTGCCTTGAAAAGTGTGAACGCATCATTTAATGACGTAATCAAGGTTACATATTATATAAAAAACTATAAGCCGGAATATTTGCCGCTCGTAAGAGAAATGCGTTCAAAATATTTTAATAAAGAAAATCCACCGAGTGCAAGCCTGGCTGGAGTGCAATCATTATTCTTAAAAGATGTATTAATTGAAGTAGAGGTAGTAGCACAAACAAACTAATACCGCCTAAGTATTGTAAGGCATCTAAACGAAAGTAAATTTGTAAATAGGATAAAACCATATGATCACGAATACATATTTTTTAATTGTTGGAATACTTTCAATATTATTTTCCTTTACACACGCACTAAATGGTAAGAATACGGTGTTAAGCAAAATAGATTCAAGTAATATCGATTCAACTTTAAAAATCATAATATTTTATGTCTGGCATATAATTACAGTCGAAAATCTTCTCTTTGGAATTATATTCATTGGTATGGCATTCTATAAAAATCAATCTAAAGTAAAATTCACGGCATGGTTCATCGCTATAATAATAATTGCCCGGTGGACTGTAATTATGGGAAGCACGTTGTTATTAAACGTGGGTGCCATCACCGATACATTAATAGATTCAGTTGCAATATTAATTTTTGTAACTCTCATAATATTAGGCGCAAGGAAAAAAGAGAAAATACAATTTTAAATGAATCTCCTCGCCGCAACCCCGCTCAGCCTCCGACAGATTAAAGTGTTCCGCTGCACGATGCATAGATAGCAATGAGACCAATAATTAGAAATAGAACCCACGATAGATGTTTGCCGCGCGAACTTACCAGTACAAAGACGAAATGAGCTAGAAACGTAATGCCAACCACTGTGCCCAAAGCTTGTGATGTTACCGGTGGATTAGCAAGCAGCACAAAAACTGCAGCAAATCCCCACCAAGCGATCGAAGTAATATGCCATGCAAAGCGAAGCGTGCGGATAGTAAACTCTGTGCTTCCAAAGATTTTGGGGAGGTCTTTGCGGCGAGAGAGTGGAACAAGAATGTAACGTTCACCAAGATAGGAATGTGCAACACCCACAATAGTGGTTAAAAAAGCAGCGATGTAAAGTGTAATATTCATATGCTTATAATGTATTGTTTTACTACTATATGCAAAATAAGAAGTATAACAGTAAAGCAGCAACCAATTTGTCCGACGCCAGCTTTGGCAAGTCGAAGGCGCGACGGGGAAGCGAGGCGAGCCCGCTCCGCCGATGCGGCAGCCGGGGATTTACCACAATATTTTCATTAATCATCTGGAATTCATAAACTCTTCAAGACTAAATTTATAACCTTTTAGAAACGGAACCCGTTCATATTCCCCGAAGTAGTTAGATAAAACCTGTAATTTACCGTCTGCATCTCTTATTGCCCGAATTTTATGTTTTTCACCGCTTTGAGTTTCGTAATCGGGAATTTCTCTTTGTTCTCTTTCCTTGAGAAAAATTGTTTCCCCGTTTACTTCAACAATTGCAACTTCAGAGCAAAGTTTTTCATCTTCCTTAATTATGTTGTATGTTATCAAAGTACCTTCTTCATCCACGTAAAATCTCACTATTACTTGTTTCATTTCTGCATCACTATATCCAAAATAACCGGATGCTGGAATTTCAGAATAAGTCTTTCCTAAACGTACCACCACCCCGGTATCTTTTTGGCTTATGATATTTGTTGATTGTGAATTTTCCAGCAAATCTTGCTCAAGATTCCAAACAGCTCTTGTGTTGGTTGCAACGCTTAATTTTTTAAGATCCTGATATTGAGCTGCTATCGGATTAACAAAACCCGCAACTTTTCCTTCTAATTTCTTTCCGCTTTTGTCATAGACACTTTTAATCTTGAACCTTTGAGCGTCATCACTATACTTAACACCGACAAGGAATTTGCTATCATACGTTTCGACTAATACTTCTATCTTTAATAAATCAATTTCTTTTAAATTGACCGTATCTTGAGCTTGATTTATTGAACTAATAGAAATTAACAATAAAAGTAAGCACGGTATGGAGAGGTGTTTTTTCATTTTTTCCTCCCAATAATTTTTAAAGATATGTTTACATTAAATTCTGTCGGGGAATGTCTCCCGGCAGCCGGGGAATATTTACATTTCGTTTAATGAATATTTAACTCCCAATAACCAGGCAGAACCGAGATACTCTCTAAAAAATAAATCACCTTCTGCTAGAACTGAAAACCTATCATATATGTGAATGTCGAATCCTAACCCAAATTGACCCGTAAAAACAGTTTTACTTTTTGCATTAATAAAAGTAGTTGCTCTATGATATTGTGTTTCTTCTAGATATCTGATATCATCGTTAAATTGATGAGAAATGCCAACACCTAAATTCAAATTGAATATTCCGATATTCCATTTGATGGTACTCATAAAATCTAATATGTTATTATAACCGACACTTGATTTTTCTCCATAACTACGACTTCCATCATATTTATAAAAGGAATATGAAACAAAACCTTGAGCTGAGAAATATTTATTTAATTTATATTCTGCACCTAACCTAAATATTGGTCCTAATTCCCACGCTTGAAGTCCGGCACCGCCACCAAAACTTCCAATTGCATCATTATCACTTGCTCTACCAACATTGAATAAAAGAGAAATATTATTTTCTTGAGAATAAATTGAATTGAAACTCAGTATTAGGAAAACCGAAATTATTCTTTTCATATTTTTTGTAAATATAACGGTGTCGCCAATAAGCGGATACCCCAGAAAAGTGATGCCGCTTAACTAACAACTACCAATAAATTTAAATACATCTATTTAACTAAACTACTTTGCAATGTAACATTACACAGAAGGACAAAGCCGACAATTACACAAAGGCCAAATGCGAAAAAGGCGTCCTCTTGATTGGTTTGTTATATGCACTTTAAAGTTTTTTTAGTCTTTCAACTTCGGTTCTGATTTCGTCAATAATTTCTTTATTAACAATATCTTTTTTACCATTTATTTTTGTTGAAAAAACATAAAATACTTTTCCGCCGAATACTTCTGTAAACTTGAGGTGGGTTTCTTCTTGAATGGTTCTTTCCTTAAAAATCTCAGGGAGTTGAATACCTTCGTTAACTGGTTTGATTTGGAGACCAATATATTTTTCATTTATCCTGATATAAAAATCAACGTTGAAAAGTCTATCCCATTCATCAGGTGCTGGTTCTATTTTAATGTCTAAAATCTTTTCAAGTTGTCCATAAATTGTTTCGATTTCTGTCATATATCCATCAAAAGTGCGGCTTATTACAAGATTAATCATATATTCAATACAATCTTGTTCGGTAATATCATCGAGTTCAGCTTGAACAACTTCGGTTATTTTTACATAAAGTTTTTTTACCAAGTTCAGTAATGTGCTCTTTGCTTTTAACGTGTTTGAAATAGTAATCTTCCCATTCTTCAACGGTTTTGGGCGCACATTTTCTAACTGATTCCGAAGTCGGACCGACATTGCGCTTGAAATTAAGTTGGAAACGATTCATTACACTATTCAAAATCCATTCTTTAGCCATTATTATTCCCAAGTAAGTGTAGGAATTTATTTTTGAATTTGAAATTGATGGCAGTATCAACAAGAGCAAGTTTTTCTTTAATAAGATGAGCATTAATAAAAGTTTTATTTTGTAAATAGAGATAGCATAGCAATCGATCTTTATCATCATATTTTTTTTCGTCGTATTTCAGAAATACCTTTTGCCCCTTTGTTTTATTAACAAGGAATTCCTTTGCCTTTCCGTTTACTTCTGCATTTTCTTTTACACCAATTAATCTAACTATCAAATCATTATTGAGTTTTAATAATTCTGGACTAATTATTTCTTTAACAGAATAATATTCTTCTCTCTGACTTCCATTATTATCTAGCTTGGAACCAAATTGAAGTTTTTTGACATCAATTTTTTTATCAAGTTTATGAGGATCTTTGAAAATATATGGTTGGTTGGCAATTTCTTTTTTAAAATCTATTTGAAGATTTTTTTGTTTAACAAATTTATATGAATGTTCTTCAAACATTTTGTTTTCACTGATAGCTAACTTTTTCTTTATGATGGGGATAAAATCAGCATTAATTTCATATCCAACAGAATTCCGATTCAAATTTTTTGCAGATAGAGAAGAAGTGCCACTCCCAAGAAACGGATCAAGAATTGTATCTCCTACAAATGAAAACATTTTGATAAGTCGTTTTGGAAGCTCCTCGGGGAACATTGCAATATGGCTATCTTGTTTTGCACCGCCAAAATTCCAATGTCCTTGAAAGTATGTATTCCATTCCTCTGTTGTTAATTTTGAAAGTTCTTTTTGTTCTTTAGATACTTTCGGTGGTGTTCCATTTTTTTTGAAAATAAGTATAAACTCATAGTCTAATTTTAGAATTCCATTTCGTGGATAAGGAAATGAACCCATTATTGTTGCGCCGCCGGTTGTATTCGTTGTTGTAACCTTTTGCCAAATTATTGCACCCATATAATCAAAACCGATTGTCTCACAGAATTTTATTATTTCAGTTCGAATGGGAATGACCTTGTATCTGCCATAGTAAACGGAGCGGGCAAACTGATCGCCGATATTTATACACAACCTACATCCGTTATGCAAGACTCGAAAAGATTCTTTCCAGACAAGATTAAGATTATTGATATAACTCTCATAACTGTCATTAAAACCAATTTGATCATCAGCTCCATAATCTTTTAATTGCCAGTATGGTGGCGAAGTTATTACTAAGTGAACAGATTCGTCACTTAGTTCTTTCATATATCTGGAATCACCGTTTATTATTAAGTGCTTCGTATTCATTTTTACCATTTGAAAATTACTTGAACAAAGATACCCAAATTTATGAAGAAATTCTAGATACAATATTGTGCATATAATATTTATCAAGAATCGCTTTCCTCCCTGATATGGATGAAAAACCGAAAAAATTTCGAGATAAATTCCAAACGCTTTGTTGTTTATCACGACTTATCTAAAGGACTTCTTACACCGTGCAAGTTTTCAATAATATGTGTGTAAAGCATAGTAGTTCGTTTAGATACATGCACTTAAAAATTTATGCACAGTAATTAAGTTATTCAGTTTTACGGTTTGCCCCGGGATCCGGAGAGGCAGCATGTAAGTAGGGCGGAAGTATCTGTAGTAATATCTTCATCGATGCTTGTAAAAAAGCCATACAGAATTTAACTCGTGCAGAATTTTTTGTCAAACTATTTATTTACCTCTGCAAACTTTCCTCTCTGTGTCTCAGTGCCTCTGTGGTTATGTTGTCTTTTTTACTCTACTCCAAAGTAAACCAACTACATCTTATTGATTTTTATTTGATATTTTTGAACAGTAAATTTTTCAACATTCTTACAAGGAGAACACGATGCACGAGAAAAGTCAAGTATTATTGAACAAAGCCATTGCAGACGAACTGCACGCAGTGCACCAGTATATGTATTTCCATTTTTTGTGCGATGATATGGGTTATGATCTGCTCGCCAATTTATTTAAGAAGACCGCTATCGAAGAGATGCTTCACATCGAAAGACTTGCCGAGAGAATTTTATTTTTGAAAGGTGAAGTAGAAATGGTTCCGGCACACCCGGTTGAAAAAATCCACGATGTAAAAGGGATGCTAAAGAAAGCCGCCCAGATGGAACATGAAAGCGCCAAAGAATATAACGTGTGGGCAAATGAATGTTCCGTTAATGCAGATTCCGTTTCGAAGCAACTGTTTGAAAGTTTGGTTGCAGACGAAGAGCGCCATTTCGATCAATACGATACCGAAACAGAAAATCTCGAAAAGTTCGGCGACCGCTACCTTGCATTGCAGTCAATCGAAAGAAGCAAAACGCTTAACACCGCACCGGGCGGCGCTGCACAATAATAGGCAGCTATGAAATTTGCAAGATGGGTCTTTATAATTGCCGGGGTGTATGGAATTATTGTTGTTACCCCACTCTATTTTTCCGAATATCAAATCGGTTTGGATTACCCTCCGGCAATTACCCATCCCGAATACTTCTACGGATTTATCGGTGTTGTGCTCGCTTTCCAAATTCTTTTCCTGGTTATCGCAATCAACCCGGTTCGTTACAGAATGATAATTTTACCGGCAATAGTAGAAAAGTTTTCTTACGCAATTGCCTTGTTTATTTTGTTCGCACAGCAAAGGATACCGGTAATGATTTTAAGCGGCGGAATAATCGATTTTATTTTAGGCATCCTTTTCTTGACAGCATTCTTCAAATCGAAAGAGAAAAAGGAGTTGGAATTTCCTACTCTTAACAGCTCAAGCGAAAATAAATAGTGAGCGGCGCCAATCCGCGTCTCTCGATACACAAATAATCGGTCAAGAATTCTTCTCCTTCATATCAAAATTAAAGTTATCTTTAAAGTAATAATAAATAGGAAAAGTAATGATTTCATTTGCAGAACTCGGCGTAGAAGAAAATATAATCTGCGCAATTCAAGAACTTGAATTTGAATCACCGATGCCGATCCAGGAAAAAGTAATACCCCTCTTGATGAAAGATAAATCGGAAGACATAGTTGGACTTGCACAAACCGGTACCGGTAAAACCGCAGCATTCGGAATCCCGATAATCCAAAAAGTTGACACAAATTATAATAAAGTCCAGTACCTGGTATTGAGTCCTACACGCGAACTATGCCTCCAGATTACAGACGATCTTGCAAGTTTCGCCAAGTATAAACCCGATGTAAAAATTGCTGCTGTGTTTGGCGGTGCAAGCATCGATAGACAAATTCAAAAGATTCAAAAAGGCGTTCATATTATTTCCGCCACACCCGGCAGATTGGTTGATCTTATCAATAGATTGATTGTTGATCTCTCCAAAGTTAAAACTGTTGTACTTGATGAAGCGGATGAGATGCTCAATATGGGCTTCCGCGACGACCTTGAAACAATTCTGCAAGAAACACCCAGGCAGAAGAACACACTATTATTCTCCGCCACCATGCCAAAAGAAGTTCTGGCAATTGCCAACACGTACATGAGCAAACCGGTCGAGATAACTATCGGCAAGCGGAACGCCGGCGCAGAAAATGTTGAACATGTTGCCTACCTCGTTCATTCAAAGGACAGATACCTTGCACTAAAAAGGATTGTGGATTTTCACCCGGAGATTTACGGAATTGTATTTTGCAGAACTCGTGTTGAGACCCAGGAAGTTGCAGACCAATTAATGAAGGACGGGTATAATGCCGATGCATTGCACGGAGAGCTTTCACAACAGCAGAGAAATATTGTAATGAATAAATTCCGCAGCAGACATATACAGCTTCTTGTTGCTACGGATGTTGCTGCGCGCGGATTGGATGTGGAAAATTTAACTCACATAATTAATTACAACTTATCAGAGGAACTCGAAGTTTACACACACCGCAGCGGCAGAACCGGGCGCGCCGGGAGAAAAGGTGTTTCGATTGTTATTGCCGGTATGAAAGAAAAAAGCCGGCTTCAGCAGATCGAAAAGAAGATCAATAAAAAATTTACGTTCTCACATGTTCCTACCGGCAAAGAGATCTGTGAAAAACAACTTTTGTTTTTGATTGACCGCGTAGAAAAAGTTGAAGTTGATTATTCGCAGATAGATCCTATGCTGCCTGATATCTATAGAAAGCTCGAATGGCTTGACCGCGAAGAGCTGATCAAAAAATTCGTGTCGGTCGAGTTCAACAGATTTTTAGATTACTACAAAAATTCTCCCGATCTTAATCTTCCGACCGAACATCGAAGCACCGGTAAATCGAGAGGAACCGTTGCCGGCTTCACACGCTTTTTTATCAATCTCGGCAGAACCGATGATCTGCGTCCAAACACGCTGATGGGTTTGATAAACGAATACACCGGCATAAAAGATATTGAAATAGGAAAGATAGAGCTGCTAAAAAATTTCTCTTTCTTCGAAGTCGATTCGGAGTTTGCGCAGACGGTTATGAATGCTTTCAAAGATAAAAGTTATAAGAAAAGAAAAATCACTCTTGAAGTTGCCGAATCGAAAGGAAGGGATGACGGACGGGAAAGAGGCGAAAGAGGGCGTTCGGATCGTGGAAGGGATAGGCATTTCGATAGCGGCGATAGAAGAAGAGAACCGCGGTTTGGTTCAAAAGAAAAAAGCTGGAAGGAGAGAGATTCAAAAGACCGCGATTGGAAACGTGAAAAACTCGAACGGAAAAGGGAAGATAATTCGGGAGATAAAAAGAAAAGCTTCAAAAAGAAACCGTGGGAATTCGAACGAGCCGGAAGAAATAAAAAAAGAAGAGAAAGATAGATAACCAGCGAATTAAAGGTTGTCTCAAAAGTACTTGCTTACTTATAAATAGACCGCGGATAACACGGATTCAACTGAACTTGCCTGACGGCAGTCAGGTTTTCGCAGATTATTTTATTGATAAACTACTTTTGAGACAACCTTTTAAAACAGCCGCTCACCCCTTTCAAAAAAAGAATTTCTTTGCGTAGTTTTGCACAACTATAATTTCTCTCAACAGATCAGCAAGAAAACGGAGCAGAACGAATATGAAAAAAGGAATACTCATTATGCTGGCATTTATGTTAAGCGTTGCAACCGCACAAACAATTAAATCTCCCGATGGAAAACTTACGCTCAAGTTCCAACTAACAAATGAAGGCACACCGGTTTATGAATTGATGCTCGGGACTAAGTATGTAATCGAAACAAGCAAACTCGGTATCGAAGTAAAAAACGGAAGCGGTTTTACGAAAGGATTTGAAATTTCAAAAGTTGATACAACTCTTATTGATGATACCTGGCAGCCGGTATGGGGCGAAGTAAAAGAAATCAGGAATAACTACCGCGAACTCGCCGTAACTTTAACACAATCCGCAGAAAAAAATAGATATATCGTAATTCGTTTCCGGCTCTTTAACGACGGACTTGGATTCCGTTATGAATTTCCTTTGCAAGAGAATATAAACTACTTCGTCCTTTCAAATGAACTTACCGAGTTCAATCTAACCGGCGATCACAAAGCATTCTGGATGCCGGGCGATTATGATACCAACGAATACTTTTACACAACAACCAAACTGAGCGAAGTTGACGCTACCTTTGGTAAAAATGTTGATGAGATAACCGCAAAAACAGTTATCGGTAAAAATGCGGTACAAACACCGTTAATGATGAAAACTGACGATGGACTCTACATCAATATTCATGAAGCTGCGCTGGTAAATTACCCGGCTATGAATCTTGTGATAGATCAAAAAACATTTGTACTTACTTCACACCTTGTACCCGATGCAGTTGGAAACAAAGCTTATATGCAGACACCGCACAATACTCCATGGCGCACAATCATCGCTTGTGAAAAAGCAGAAGATATTCTTGCATCAAAATTAATTCTGAATCTGAACGAACCTTCAAAAATTGAAGACACAAGCTGGATTAAACCAACAAAGTATCTTGGTATCTGGTGGGAAATGCACGTCGGTACGGCTACATGGAGTTATGCAGACGTTAGAAATGTAAAATTAGATCTAACCGATTGGAAAAATTTAACACCGAACGGAAGACACGGTGCTACAACCGAACGCACAAAATTTTACATCGATTTTGCCGCTCAGCATGGTTTTGATGCGGTACTCGTCGAAGGCTGGAACATCGGATGGGAAGATTGGTTTGGACAATGGAAAGAAGAAGTTTTTGATTTCGTTACACCTTACCCGGATTTTGATGTAGCGGAACTTCAAAAGTATTGCGAACAGAAAGGTGTAAAATTAATTATGCACCACGAAACTTCTGCATCTGCAACAAACTATGAAAGAAGAATGGATGAAGCATACCGCTTCATGAAGAAGTACGGATATGATGCGGTTAAAACCGGTTATGTTGGAAGAATAATTCCCCGCGGTGAATTCCACGACGGGCAATGGATGGTAAATCATTATGTACATGTTGCGGAAGAGACGGCTAAGAATAAAATTATGCTTGATGCACACGAGCCGGTACGTCCGACCGGTTTACACAGAACATATCCCAATTGGCTTGCATGCGAAGCTGCACGCGGAAATGAATTCAACGCCTGGAGTCAGGGCAATTCACCCGAGCACGAAACTATTCTTCCGTTTACTCGCTTAATGGGCGGACCAATGGATTACACACCCGGAATCTTCCGGATAAAAATGAGTTCTTATTTCCCGGATCGTAAAGAGCAAGTACACACAACACTTGTTAAACAGCTTGCGCTCTATGTTACAATGTACAGCCCGTTGCAAATGGCTGCCGATTACCCGGAGAATTATGAAAAACATCTCGACGCTTTTCAATTCATTAAAGATGTAGCAGTTGATTGGGACGATACAAAGATTTTAGAAGCAGAGCCCGGCGATTATATTACGATTGCACGTAAAGCGAAAGGAAAAGAAGAATGGTATCTCGGTTCTATTACGGATGAGAATGCACGCGAGACAAAAATTAAACTCGGCTTCTTGAATCCGAAACAATGGTACGTTGCAACTATTTATGCCGATGCAAAAGATGCACACTGGGAAAAAAATCCGGAGTCATACGAGATTAAAAAATATCTTGTAAAAGATAAAACGGAACTAAAACTTAAACTGGCAGAAAGCGGCGGCTGTGCAATCAGCTTCAAACCGGCAAGTGAAGAGGAAGTTAAATCGGTGAAGAAGTATTAACAGCAAAAAATTAATTGGTTTTTAACCAGTTGTGTGGATTAATTTATAAACCGTTCCGCCTAAACGATGTCGGACAAGTGAAACGGTTTCATTTCTTTTCTTTTATACATTAACCCACGGCTTAAGCCGTGGGTTAATAAAAGCAATCTTCGTTTTATGAACTGTTTCACTTGCCCGCAATTATTTTTGTGGAACAGCATCCAAGCTTTGATTTTTTAATTCACACAACTGGTTACGTAAAAATGATTCTATAATGCTCTCACATTTAGTAAATACTCCCGAGATCCCGGACAATCTCATCTTTAATTAATACAAAATTTTTCTGCTGTTTTTTTCATTATCATTCATCATATTCACAACCGGCAATCTAACGAAAGGGAAAAACGTGGACCGCAAGGAATTTATAATAAATCTATCCAAGAGCGCTGCATTTGTATGCGCTTCATGTTACCTCGCCTCTTGCTACGGCGACGAGAATAACCCGGCTGCACCTCCCCAGAATGTGGATTTTACAATTGATATTTCTCAATCACCATACACAGCATTGCAGAATACCGGCGGCTCGGTTTACAAAGACGGACTTATAATTGCGCGCACCGGTACAAATACTTTTGCTGCACTTTCACAAGTGTGTACACATCAAGGAACAACCGTCCAGTACGAGCATAGCCAGAGCAGAATGCATTGCCCCAACCACGGTTCTAATTTCAAAACAGACGGAACTGTTATTAACGGACCGGCAGCGAGCCCTTTGAAAAGATACAACACTTCCTTGAATGGAACTATGCTGAGAGTATTTTCATAATCTTTATTGAGAAATATATTTTTATAAAGAGCCGGCGAAGCTGAGCTGCTTACCCGTCTATCAACAATTAAATGAACCTCCTCGCCGCAACCCACTTCGCTCGTTGAGTTTCCTCTATAAAACAGCGGTAAACTTTGTGTCTCTCTGTGTAATAAAAAGATCTCCGAAAATTCATTAAGTATAATTTGTTCGTATATTTAGAGCGGAAAATTCGAAAGTTGAATTCCTCTTGTAGCTAAATTAATCCCGGGTTTATAATTCAAGAAAGATAATTATGAGATTCCTTACATCAATTTTTTTATTGATCCCGATTTTAGTATCCGCTCAGTGGGATGTAATAAATAACATCCCGAAATCCTCAATGATTCTTTCCCTCTACACGGAAAATAACTTTGCAATTGCCGGAGGTGATAGTGTTATTTATATCAGCGAAGATGGGGGATTAAACTGGGTTCAGTCAGGCATAATTAACAACGAATCCGATGCAGTAAGCGCTATCATTCGTCACAACGACAAAATATTTGTCGGTACTTACAATCATGGTATTTACGAAAGTCTGAATGGCGGTAAAACTTTTGAACAGAAGAATAACGGGTTAAGCGGACTCGGTTCACTTTCAATCAGCTGCTTTGCGATAAGGGGCGATAGCATCTACACCGGTACTTTGGGTGCCGGAATCTTTCTGCTGGATTTAAATCATCCCGACCAATGGATTCCATTTAATGACGGACTCTATTTCTATGTTTCGTATTCTATCTATAGTTTAAAAAATTTCAACGGTACACTCTATGCCGGTGCCGGTACAAGCGGATTTTTGTATATAAACGAACCGGGAACCTCTACATGGCGCGAACAATTAATCGATACGACTAACTATATGATCATATTTGATATGGGGATGCATAACAACACAATTTTTCTTGCTGCTTCAAACGGACTTTTTTCGAGCAGAGACGGCGGAAATACTTTTCACTTCATTGCTCATAACAAGGGAAGTATAGGCGATTCAAAATTAGCGGTATATGACTCAACGGTTTATATCTTCTTTAGAAAAGTGCAAAGAACATTTTGGTTCACTTCCTCCGATTACGGCACAACGATGAATCTTTTTGAGGACCAACCCGGAGTTGATGTTTTATCTTCGGCAATCATTGGTAATAAGTTATTTGCCGGCAGAGTTGATGGATTGTGGTTCCGTACATTACCCACAACTTCGGTTGATGATGAAACAATGCCTCCCGATTTTCAGCTTTATCAAAATTATCCCAATCCTTTTTCCGCCGGAGGCCGATCCGCCTATGACGGAAACCCAAGCACAACAATTGAGTACATGTTACCAAATGTAGAGACGACCCGGCGGGTCGTCTTTACGACATTAAAAGTTTACGATATTCTCGGTAGAGAAATCGCTACTCTCGTAGATGAATACCAACAACCCGGGAAATATTCTGTAAAATTTAACGTAGAGACGCACCAAGGTGCGTCTTTACCAAGCGGCGTTTTCACCAAAGGCAGATACGCCTCAGGCATATATTTTTACCAATTAAGGTATGGACAATATTCAATGATCAAGAAAATGATTTTACTGAAATGAAATTTGTTGTTTCAAACAATCAAATGTTGGACTAATGTCCAATTCACTCAATAAAATTTTTTTCTAACTCAAGCAATCGTTTTTTGCGCCATACTTTACCGCCGTAGCCGCGTAAATTTCCGTCTTTGCCTATCACCCGGTGACACGGAATAATAATTGCGATACTGTTAAATCCGTTTGCGGATGCGACCGCGCGCACAGCTTTTATATCACCGCTGCGTTTTGCAAGTTCTTCATAACTGATTGTTTCCCCGTAAGGAATATTCATGAGTTCCTTCCAGACTTTCTTTTGAAACTCCGTGCCGCTTATAACAAGCGGAAGCGAAAATTCTTTCAGCTTTCCTTCAAAATACTTTTCTATTTGCTCTTCTACTTTATATATCAATTTGTGTTTTTGAATTACCGGCACAAGATCATGGATTTTCGTTACACGTTTAATCTGCGTTTTTAACATACGTCTGTCCTCAAACTCAAGCATGTAAAGACCTTTATCGGTAACGCCCGCAAACATTGGTCCCAATGGAGTATTTATTTTTTCTATCGATAGTAGGTCAACACCTTTACTTTTCAACGGGGCTTTGCCGGTAAGATTTTTCAATGCATCGATAAACCCGCTAAGGGATTCGTAACCGCTTGTGTATGCCGCCGGGGCAACCTTTTCACCGTTACCGATTTTATTCACTGCTTCACCCAATCTTTTTGTACGCATGAACGAAATAAAAGTGGTGTTATAATTTTTCTTGAACCACCTTCTAACTCTGTTCGGTTCGAACCCTAATTTTTTTATATCATCATCCTTCCATCTTTCGCCGGATGAATTTTCTACTCTGTTCAGTAATTCTCTCACCCACATCGGTGCCGTGCCGCTCAGTTCGAGAGGATTGCATACCTTGCACGGTCTGTAGCCGGTATCGATTGCTTCTTCGGCAGAAGAAAAGAATTCAACGTTCTCGGCTTTCGGTTTGCGCGCTGTGCATGTCGGTCTGCAGAATACACCGGTTGTCTTGACTGCAACATAAAACACTCCTTCATAGGAAGAATCTTTTTCCACGAGTGCCTTATACATCGTTCCGTTTGATGGTAATTCTCTATTAAACATGTGCAAGTTTAATAATAAGCCGTAAATAAATCTTCCGAAAAATTAACAAGGAATTATATACGCGAGACGGGAGGGAATTTATAAATTATGAATTATGAGTTATAAGTAATATTATAAACTTGTCAGTCTAAGGTTAATTAAACATTTATAATTCATAATTTCTTTTCTCACAAGATAACCAAAGACCTGAGCAATTGACCTGAACAAATCTCAATTTATCAATTACAATTCAACATTTAGCATTTCTTTCTAATTCAAGTCTAGCATCTTGCATTTCACGTCTCATCATAAATTTCTGTTGACAAAAAATATCTGAAAGTTTAATTTCTCAATGAATCTTTGCGAATATCGATGAAGAAGACACTGCATAATCTTCCGCCCTACCTACATACTGCCTCTCCGGATCCCGGGGCAAACCAAATTAGTTGTTAGTTTTGATAAACAGTATATAGTTATAAAAACATAAATCTGTACAAACTACAATGATTTACACTCACGTTCACTTTGAAATTATAGATATTTATCCGCCGATGGTGGATCTATATTTTTCAGATATATATTACGTGCAGTATAATTAATAGTTATATACTAAAATAATTACGGGCTTATTATGAACATTGAAAGAATGAAATCTATATTCATCGAATTGAAAAATGAAATATCTTCTCTAAACACAGTTGGATTATTTCAAAACGTAATCAATCAATTACAAAATCAAGTAAGTCAACCTCATGAACCTTCATACCAAAGAGAAGTTGCAAATAATTTATCACGATTAGAAGAATCTCTCAAAAAATCTCCCAGTAATGATTTTAGTCCAGTATGGCGAAAAACACTTGAAGAATTACAATTTGATGAGTATTTCGGTACAAATTTATTGAGTAAGATTGAATTAATATTTTCAAAAAACCAAATTACACCAGCAAGAGCCCTGGATGAATTAAAGAAAATATTTGAAAAGTTAAAAGAAATTAGTGAATCAATTAACCAGGTTCTATCTGGGTTGTCAAAAATCAAAATAGAAGCGGAGATACTAAAACCGGGTGAATGTGAGGTTGGTGTTCTAATACCACGAGAAGCGATAAAAAATACTCTTGGAAACCTTACAAAGGAATTAAATGAGGTTGATATAATATTCAGCAACTTTGAAGAAATAGTTACTGGCAAGAGAAGTGGTATTCGACTAAGAACAATTTCATCATCCGAACCATCATTCTTTTTCGATACATTACCAGCTGTCGCAGCTTTCACTGCTGTTGCTGTAGAAAGAATCCTTGCTCTTTATAAAAACTTACTTGAGATTAAAAAGTTACATAAAGAATTGAAAGAAAATGGAGTTCCTGAAGACGATTTAAAAGGAATAGAACAACACGCAAACGAGTTAATAGAAAAGGGGGTTGAAAAATTACTACCCGAATTATTTGATAAATACGCCGTAAAACTTGAACGCCAAAGAGAAAATGAATTAAGAAATTCATTACGTATTTCATTGAATAAATTGGCAAACAGAGTTGACCGTGGCTATAACATTGAAGTGAGAGCAAAACCTCCTGAAGAAAAAAAAGAAGGTGACATTGAAGAAGCATCTTCAATAAATAAGGATAGTACTAATATCAAAGTTGTTTTAGAAAAAAGTAAAAGTCTACGATTTATTAAATCAAGTGGCGATCCAATTTTATGTTTGCCAGAGGATAAAGAGAAAAAAAGTTAATGTCGCACATAACCCGCAAAGCAACGCGACTGCGTTAAAAGTTTGCAACATATGACGAGTATTGGTATTGGTTGTAGCAGTTTCCCGGCTGTCGAGAACCACCTCGCCTAAAATATAGCGGGCAAGTTCTCGACAGTATTTATGCGGATTGTTCGAGGCGGCAGCTAAAAACAATTTAGTAAAAAAGGTAACTACAATGAAATGCGAAATTTGTAAAAAAACAATTGGAGTGAAATCATATTCATTCTATCCAAAATTAAGTGAATCCCACGATCAATTTGGTGCTACTCACATTACTTCAAAGACATATTCTGGAATACCTTTATCAATATCATTATGTGATCAATGCATAATTGACGCTATCAAGAATGATATAAGGGCCACTAGTCAAATGTCAATGTGGTTTTTAATTATTAGTATTATTCTATTTGCTCTGCTCTATTTCTTTATTATGGTTATAGATTTGGAAACGCTTTCAATTATAATTTTTATACTTATGATCCTGGCTATTTTAAGTACAATAATAATGTCTTTAAGATACTTTTTTTATAAAATGAAATTATCGAACAAAAATATCAATGAAAATGATGGCGATAATCTGGCTGGCAACTGGTATTTTGAAAAAAACTTTTCCATTGTGAATCAACAATCATTTCTCACCCGTAGTAATTTTAATAAATTGAAAAATAAAGAAAGCTCTAATTGACATTGTTCCCCCGTTGTCGAAAACCACCTCGCCTAAAATATAGCGGGCAAGTCCTCGATAGAATTTATGCAGAGTGTCTGGGGCGGCTTAAAAACAATACAGTTATACCTTTTCAAAAACAAGGTGTTGAAAGTCTCTCCGGATATGAATACATTAGAACGCAAAGAAACTATAAACATTCACATTTATTAACCAATGGCTTAGAGGTTTTTATGTCCAAGACGATTACTCTTCGGTTAAGCGAAGAAAACTATAGAGTCTTTCGAAAATTAGCAGATAGAGATAATAGACCCATCTCTAATTTTATAGAAACTGCTGTTAAAAGATTTATTGAGCACAATGTTTTTGTGGACGAGTTTGAAATGGAGGAAATCCGAAATAATTCCGAACTCAATAAAAGTCTAAAACGTGGTTTGGCTGATATGAAATCAAAAAGAGGTCGTCCGGTTGGATAATTATAATATCTTCGAAACCGATGAATTCATTAAAAAGATCGGTAAAATATCTAATCGTGAAAAATCCTTCATTGAAAAGAAACTACTCCAGCATATATATCCCCAGTTACGCGAAGAACCGCATTACGGAAACAATATAAAGAAATTAATAGACTACAAACCGGAAACCTGGCGCTATAGAATCGGAAAATTTAGACTGTTCTATGTAATCAACGAAAATGAAAAAACAATTTATGTGCTGTCAATAGATTTAAGAAAAGACGCTTATTAAATATTTCCCCGGCTGCCGGCTTATGCACTAGATTGTTGGCCGTATAAAATAATATGAGGTGAAAAATGAAAAAGTTATTATTTCTCGTTTCCTTGCTTTGCTTGCTCTGTACTTCTTTTTCTTATGCTCAAAGTTATTCTATTAATACTTCCTATCAATTAGGTAGAGATGGAGAATATTATGGCGTTTCTGCTTCAAAATGGATTAAGACCTGGAATAACGAAAAAGTAATTTTGAGAGGAACTGCTAGATTTGTTGTCGGGACACATTGGGGTGAGAAATCCGATGTTAATGAATTTAGAAGAGTTGAACTTGGCATCGAAAGTAGAAATACAATGGTAACCGGCAAAGACTTTTTCAACATTATTAACGTCAGTTATCTATTTACTTCTTATAATAGACAAGAAGAAAATAGTTTAGTTGGTGTGAAAGAAAATGGCTGGATGTTTTCATTTGGTTTCGGAACAAGATTAATGTCTCCGGCTTTAGTTACTGCAAGGTATGTTTGGGGACCACAAAGAGGAATTAGATTAGGAATAGAATTAGATTTTTAAAGAATATTTTCGTGCGGAATGTTTTAGGTGCCGACTTATGCCCCATAATTAAGGCGAGGAAGCGCAACACCAATTATAGAGACAGATAAAGTGTTTATATGCATCTCAAAATTTTGTACATCATATTGATTTTATTTTCTTTTGAAATCTCCACTGCTCAAACGAATAAAACCGCAGAATTAAGTTTGTCGGCAGAATTACTGAATGGAAAATCCTGGGGAGGGGTTGCAAGTTTTTCCGGGGAAATCAATTATTCACTGAATGAAAATTACTCAGTAAGCGGTTTATATAGACACGGAAACGGTTCCGGCTGGTTTGGGGCAGTCGAATATAAACCGGAGATGGATGATGATGTTTCGGTATATAATGAAATCTCTTCGTGTCTAAATTATAATTTTAATGACTCAGTTTTAGGATTGTACTTAGGGGGCGGAATCGGAATAATCTGGGGAAAAAAAGAAAATGAAGAAAATTATTTTAAGCCACACATTCCGATTGTACTTGGCAGCAAGATTAACATTATTAACGGTTTCAAAATAGGCATGAAAATTATTGGCAATATTAATGCGAAAACTACCTTCGCCGGTTTGGGATTAGATTTAATTTTTGAAATATAAAAGCTCTATAACAAGTTTTTCCCTTGCTGTCGAGAACCACCCCGCCTAAAATATAGCGGGCAAGTTCTCAACAGAATTCATGCGAATTGTATTGGGCGGTAACTTAGTTACAACGCTAAGCACTTAAAATTATAAAAGTTATACAAGGAATTTATATGAAATGTGAAACAATAATTTCGTTAGTTGTTCTTATTAACCCACGGATTAATCCGTGGGTTAATGAAAACGAATATGCTTCTTTAAACTGTTTCTCCGAAGAAGTCCTTTGGACAACGTTTACCTGATTCTGTTTCCTAATTCACACAGCCGATTAAAGGAGAATATTATTATGAAAATATTATACGACCTTCTTATTAAAGTATTACTGTGTTTCCTTATTTATTTAAACTCAGCGGCACCACTACATTCCCAAATACAAGATAAATTGAAGCTGCTCGATGAGTATATCAATATCAAAATGGAAAGGGATAAAGTCCCGGGATTGGCTATCTGCCTTGTAAAAGATAATAAAATTGTTTGGGCAAAGGGATATGGCTGGGCAAACACAGAGAAAAAAATACCAATGACAATGAGTTCGGTACTTGGAGTTGCATCCATTTCAAAGCTGGTAACAGCCACCGCAATAATGCAACTGTACGAACAAGGATTGATTGATATACATGGTTCGATCAATAAATATCTTCCTTTTAAAATTCAGCACCCAGATTTTCCCGGTCATGATTTAACCATAGAGCAAATATTAAATCATACTGCTTCAATTAGTAATGGTCCTTCTTTATGGAGGACTTTTAATTGCCTTGAAAATAAAATGAGCTTAGAAGAATGGACAAAAGGTTATTTCATTCCGGGTGGAAAATATTTTAACAGCGAAGGTAATTTTGAAAGATTCAAACCGGGGGATGGATTTCAGTATTCGAATGCCGGCTACGGATTGCTTTCTTATCTGGTAGAACATGTTTCAGGTAAAAATTTTAATGATTTTTGTCAAGATAATATTTTCGAACCATTAGGTATGACTAACACCTCATTCAATGTTACGGAGCTAAATGAAAATGATTTTGCAACCATGTATTCGTACGGATATGGCTGGGATCTTGAAAAGGATTTAATTGAAAAAGATATTGATCGCGGAAAAATTATCCAGTCGGACTACTTTTTCCCTCTTTGTAATTACACTAGTCCAACTTTTGCTGCCGGGGGATTATATACAAGTGCAGAACAGCTATCAAAATTCTTAATTTCCATTATGAATGGAGGCATTTTTAATGGTCACCAAATTTTAAGTAAGGAAAGTATTAAAAGAATGTTCAGCCAAGATGTCCCGTCATCATTCCTACCACCACAATTCGCAGCTTACGGGCTTGGCGGATATGCGATGAAATTATCAAATGGCGAACCGGTTTGGGGTCATACGGGTGCCGATCCCGGACTATCTACGTTTATGCTTTTCAATCCTGAAATAAATCTGGGCACCATAGTGCTTGCAAATCGTTTTGTTGATATAAGGGATTTGATAGAATGGCTGTTTGCAGAAGGATTCGCAGAATTCAATGAGAACCCGAAAGAAAAAATTAATAAGAATTGGGGACAGTATTCCGACAAAAGTGAAAAACATAAGGTTAATATTGTTGTTGAATCAAATTATTTACCCGGTGGTTCGCAATTATATATTATCGGCAATCATCGATTCCTTGGTCAATGGATTAGAACGGGGATTCCAATGTCACCGCAAAAAGATGGAAGCTGGCTAAAGTCCTTTTCCTTTCCCGATTCAACAAAATTAGAATTTAAAATTACACGAGGTTCGTGGCAATCAGAAGCAGTAAATTCTGACGGCACCATTCCGCCAAATTTTTCATATGTCGTTGAAAAAGATACCACACTAAATATTAGAATAGCTGATTGGAAAGACCTATTTCAAAATTAAAATGAGTTTATACTAAGGTAAATATCTCAAGTATTTTGGGGTTACAAACTTTGTGAGTGAATCGGTGTTGTTGAGTACGGCAGTTTCCTTTGCTGTCGAGAACCACCCCGCCTAAAATATAGCGGGCAAGTCCTCGACAGAATTCAATGGAAATGGGACAACAATATTAAAAACATCAAAACTATAAATGGAAATTCCGCTGTTAACAGAATTTTGTAAAAGTGTCCGGGGCTCTACAATAAAGAGATTAGAAATGGTCCCCAAAGGTTATGAAAACTGGAAAGTAAGTACCGGTGCACTAAGCTTTGCGGAAATAGCAAAACATATAATTGATCTGGATAACTGGTTGTCCGAAAAAATAAAAGATCCGCACACCAAATCGATTGAAACAGAAACTGCCGTTATGAAACATTGTACCGCTAACGAATATGAGGAATTAGTAATAAGACTTAAAGAAACACTTGAGAAAAAACTCGAACTTATAAATACACTGGATGAGAATAAACTTAAAGCAAAGATGTATGATGATGCATATAATTGTGAAGTAAGTTTAGCATGGTTAATCTTGCGGAGAAATATAGACCACGAAATCCATCACCGGGGACAAATAGCAGTTTATCTTAGAGTATTGAAAGACAAGAACGTAGCAATGTAAAATTATTGATTGACAACTTCGACAACCAGTTTAGAGAATACATCGTTAGTTAGTAGATATATTTACCAATCAGTTGGTTTAGAAATGTTTGTATCAGGAATTGGATTCGGTAATTGAGAAGCTTCCAGTACACCGACTCGAATTCTTTTAACAAAATCAGCGTGTTTCATTAGTTCTTTAGAAGGATGACCTTTGCCCGGCATAATTAAGCCAAGAATTTTACTTGAGTGATATTCCTTTACAAGTTTCATTGATTCGACTAAATCGCTATCATTGGAAACAATTACTGCACAATCGTAATTATTCAGCCAAGCATCATTAAGTAAATGAACGGCAATATTAACATCAGAACCTTTTTCTTCAGTCTTGATGATTCTTGCTGTTCTTTGATTATCGACAGGTTTTGCGAGTGGCGCCATTACTTCATGCGTTAAAAAATGTCCATAATATATTTTAATCTCCGGAATGAAAGATTGCAAGGCTCTTAAATAAGTTTGTTGTTTAATTGGTTTATAGGGGTTCGTCTTCCCGGAAACAAGTGCAGTAAAATATTTAATCTGGGTAATTTCATTATTCTTAGAGAGAAGTTTTTCAAAAAGTGACTTGAAATCAAGCCATTTGTAAGGCGTATTTTTTACAGCGCGGTAATAAAAATTAAATCCGTCAATATAAATTGTCGTGTGCATCAAAATCAGTATAAATAGTTTAAAAAAGCAAGTCCCGACAAGAAGCCGGGACTGCGCCCTTGGTCGAAACCAGAGGGGTGGTTAAAAACCTATTCAAATATAGATTTTATGAAAATAATAAACAATATATTTTAGAAATATAGACTGGCTTCTTTAGCCGGCAATTGAAGGGATAACATTCTTCGATGAACATAGCTGGTATTTAACAAAATAGTTTTTCGAACAAGCCGCTTAAACTTAGTATTTAATTAAGTATTGACTGTTGCCTTTTAATTTGGTATCGTAACATTAGCAGTACATAAATATAACATCATCAGCTTACAAGTGATATTATGAAAAAATCATTTTTATTAATTGTATTGGTAGGTGCTTCTTGTTCAATTATTTTTTCTCAGAATATCACATTCGTTCCCAAGACAGACACCGTAAAAATTATCAGCGGTTGCACTCCGCCGGAGGTTATTTTTAAGATATACGCCGGAACAGACTCCGATACAATAAAAGTTATCGCCGGTTTTAATTCATATATCCAATGTGAAGATAGTTTGGGAAACCAAATTGATATTTCAAAAATCGTTGGCTTTATCTGTTCAAATAAGGAACAAAATGATATTTATGAACTATATTTTCATAAAGAACCAAAATCTCAAAACATTCTAGAGATTGTTCCTTTTGATTCTGCATTTTATAAGGACTTTGGATACAACTCTGAAATAAAATTAAAAGTTATTCGGAATGGAATTTATGTTGATTCATTAGCACAGAAATTTTTTGCGAAAAGCATTGGCTTGGGAGTTGAAGATGATTCAAAATCAATTCCACATAACTGTAGGATAATGTCAGTTTACCCCAATCCTTTTAATCCTACGACTAAAATTGAGTACGAAATAACAGAGACCGGTTTCGTTAATCTATCTGTATACAGTTCATTAGGAGAATTGATCAAAGTAATTGAGCAAAAAGAAAAATATCCGGGTAAGTATGAAATCGTATGGGATGCAGAATCAAATGTTTCGGGCATTTATTTTATAGTGTTATCAACCGGAGATTATTCATTTACAAAGAAAGTAATTTTATTAAAGTAGTATGTCTTAACTGTAGCATTAAATAACAATAGGGGAAAATGATGAATAAAAAACTCGCTGGTCTGCTTTTTTTAGCCGTATGTATAATACTGGCTCTTCTGCTTATCACTAAAACAATTACATCAACCGTAAGCGGTTTGATCTTTGCGGTTTCGCTCATTCTTTTCGGCCTCCTTTCCAAAGGATTCAGGAAACAATAATTAATATATTGCGGAAACAAAACTAAGAGGGAACAGTTGGCTAACTTTGTTTTTATCGCAGAAAGTCTTGACGGATATATAGCAAAGAAAGACGGAAATATAGATTGGCTTTTAGAAATCCCGAATCCCGGAGGAAGCGATTACGGGTATAACGACTTCATTAAAAATATCGATGCCGTTGTTTTGGGGAGAATTACATTCGAGAAAGTTCTCTCTTTCGGCGGATGGCATTATTCGAAGCCGGTTTTTGTACTAAGCAATACTCTAAAATCTGTTGGAAAAAATTTGGAGAATAAAGCTGCGGTTATAAAAGGTGATCTAAAATCGGTCATTAAGGAACTCCACTCAAAAAATTATACCAATATTTATATAGACGGCGGTATCACGATTCAAAATTTTCTCAAAGAAGATTTGATTGATGAAATGACAATTACACAAATCCCGATTATATTAGGCAGCGGTATTCCCTTGTTCGGAGAACTTAAAAATGAATTACGTTTTGAACATGTTAAAACAGAAGTATTGAACAATGCCCTTGTACAAAGCCGGTATAAAAGAATTCGTTAACATTAAACATGGAAAGTGTTGTTTGTAACTATAAATCACCGGAGCTAAAATGAAAAAATTATTGTTTATAATGTTTTCTTTTGTCTCAATTCTCCATTCTCAATTCGCAATTGATTATGGTATTAAAATCGGCGGAACTGTTTCTAATCAAAATTGGAATTACACCCCTATTAGCCCGGTGCAGAATTTCGATCCCGATAATAAATTTGGTTTCAATGGCGGTATCTTTGTTGAACTGCCGGCTTTCCCATTTTTTACGGTTGTAACGGAATTAAATTATGTTCAGAAGGGAGTACAAAAAGAAGTTGAGCAATCGTCAACCGAGTATCCCGACGGAACCGGTGAAATGGTAACATGGAAACTCGGCATTAATTATTTGAATTTTTCTCTTTTAGGAAAAGCCGGGATTAACTTAGGAGTTGTTAAACCTTATCTGCTTGTTGGTCCCCGGCTCGATTACGAATTGAATAAGTCTGTTGATTATGATAACGCATCATTTTATGATGAATTCAAGAAGAGCCGGCTTGGACTAAAACTCGGGTTGGGTTCAGAATTCAATTTGATAAACCTCCGGTTTTTAGCTGAAGTAATTTACGATCTTGATTTATCGGAATTATATAAGAATGAGAATGTCGAAGTGACATCCGGTTCGTTTGATTTTAGAGTTGGTATCTTTTTGTAAGTACAACTAAATGAATCTCCTCGCCGCAACTCGATGAGACTCGTCGAATCGAGGCGAGCTACCACTGACTTGATCGTCAGATCAAGGTGGGGAAACGGGGACTTCAACCCTAATCCGCCTCCGGCGGATTAAACTTTTGATTCTACTCATATTTTATAGAAGATACCTCTTTTAGCAAGGCATTTGATATTATTTGTCGTAAATGATAAGTTGTGAGCGTATCAAAAATCCGGTTTGGTATTTTATGAATCCAATAAATCATCTCTCCATAGAACAAATCCATAACACTAAATAAATTTTCCTTATCCGGTATCCATTTACGGTCTGTATTGGTCATACACACGGCAGCCAAAAAATAAATGCTGTTCTAAGGGTATCAATATGCTTGAAACCAAATGGATAGTTATACTTCTCCTTTTGCTAGTGATATTTTTTTCATCCTTGTTAAAATGGAAAAGACAAACAACGGATAAGCAAAAAGATTTTCTTCCAAGTGTAATGACCTTCGTCAAGATCTTGTCTTCATCAATTCTTATAACCGCTTTAATCTCTATACCGTTTTTTGACCGGCCGAAAAATATTAATTACGTGGTTTCCGCTGCCGGAGTTGTTCTGGCTCTAATCGGTGTTGTATTAAACATATTTGCTGCTCGCGAACTCGTAAAAATAAAATTTACAATGAAGGGATTAGGATTGCCCGATCGGTTAATAACAAACGGGATTTATCGCACTATAAGACATCCTTCAAGTCTGGGAATTATTTTTTTATTAACCGGCTGGTACTTAGTATGGAACGCTTTTTACTGTATCTATTTTATTGTTCCAACCATTATCATTGGAGTATATATAGAAAACAAATACGAGGAAAAATATCTTGAAAAAACTTTTGGTGATGAATTCCGGGCATATAAGAAAAGTGTTGGTATGTATTTCCCGAAAATCTATGGTAAGAAATGAATTGCCGGCAAGAAATGTTTTGCTCGTTGTCGAGGATCATGAGTTTGTCCGAATATGTCATTCCGAATTCATTTCGGAATCTATAGATTTAAAAATGAATTAATATTGAGACTCTGAAACAAGACTTGCCTAACGGCAGTCTGGTTCAGAGTGACAAGAATTAGTTGTCGGGCAGATTTTGGTCCTTAGCAACAATTGCAACTTTGCTGAAGGTGATAAATGAAAATGGGCGTTGAGAAAGAAACAGTTTTAAAATTTATTGAGGCAATTAATAACGCGGACACCGGGAAGATTTCAGAACTCATGTCAGACGATCATATTTTTATTGATTCCGGGGACAGCCGTTATGAAGGTAAAGATTTTATGGTTGAAGGATGGAAGGGATATTTTAACCTTTTCCCGGATTATAAAATTGAAGTTGTTGATCTAACGGCGAGTGATTCCGCCATCGGCATATTTGGATATGCGAACGGAACGTATAAAGGATTAAAGGACGAAACAAACAGTAACTACTTTCGGATACCGGCATCGTGGAAAACTGTTGTTAGCAATGGCAAGATAAAACATTGGCAAGTCTATTGCGAAATGAAAAAAGTTGAAGAGATAATTAATAAGTTTAAATAAAGCTTGTCTTAGACACGCACGTGAAATAGCAAGAATACTATTTGCAGTCTCTGTTAAAAGACGGTTCACAAGTTTAACATTTTCTCACAATGCCATGAGTGATTTCATATTTCCGGTTGGATATTACAGATTTCATAAGGATCAGCTTTTCAATTTTCAGTTGAACCGCTGGTACTCTTTGGGTTATACAAAATACGAAGAGATGGCAGAAGCCGGTAAAAAGATAAAGACATTTACCGATTGGAAAAATGAGATGCTTAAACCTGCGGAGAAAGCTGTTGATGATGAATTGCTTTTGCAAGCAGCTTTTTATTACAGAGCAGCCGAATTTTACCTTTTGGATGAAACACCGGAAAAAGAATTTTTATATGAGAAGTTCAGTGAACTTTTTTATCTGGCAATAAACGATGAAAAGATCGAGCGATTTAATGTTCCTTATCAAAATGTTTTTTTACCCGGGCTAAGAGTTTCGCCCGTTGGTAGAATAAAAAGTACGATAGTAATTCATGGCGGTTTCGATTCGTTTATAGAGGAGTTTTATCCTATGATAAAATTTTTTTCGAACCGTGATTATGAGATTATTGCATTCGATGGACCAGGACAAGGAGCGGCGAGAAGAAAATACGGACTCGCACTCGATCTCGATTGGGAAAAACCGGTGAAGACAGTTCTTGATTATTTCCAATTAGACAATGTTACTCTGTACGGCATCTCGATGGGTGGCTGGCTGGCTTTAAGAGCTGCCGCTTTTGAACCGCGCATTTCAAATGTAATTGCCAATGGTCATGCGATAGACTATATGCAAAACATGAATTCTATTTATCGCTCTCTTCATATCTGGTTTATTAAACATTTTAGAGATTGGATGGATAGACTGGCAGAAAAAAAATTCTTGGGCGAAAAAGAAAATGTTCAAACGTGGATGGTAAAGCACCTTATGTACATTACGAAAAAAGACAAACCGATGGAAGCACTTGAAACATATTTATCGATGAATGAACAAAATATTCATTCGGAACTTGTTAAGCAGAATGTTCTACTTCTCGCCGGCGAAGATGATCATTTCGTTCCACTAAGAATGCTCGACTTGCAAGTGAAAGCATTAACCAATTCAAAATCTGTTACCAAGAGAATTTTTACAAAGAATGAGAATGCAAGTAATCATTGTCAAACCGGTAATATTGGCCTTTCACTAAACGTAATACTCGATTGGATTTCAAAAATTTCAAAATAAATTTATTTAGCAACATGAAATTTCAAACCTTAAAAAAATTACTATGGATTTTACTACTCATAATTCTGTTTATCTTGCTGACCGGCAGTTGTACTTCAACAAGAAATACCATTAATAGTAATTCAACAATAGTTAATGCACTTGAAGTGATGTTGGTAACGAAGGATAAGGTTGAATCAATCAATAATAGTGAAGCACCGGCAGACGTAAATGAGATTCTAACATGGGCGGAATCTATCTGTGCAAAATCTATAAGAGATACGAATAGTTATGATTTTGACTACTTGCTTAAAAAGGTTGATGAAATAAATTCGATCGACCCTTATCTGTTGCCGCCGGTTGCAGAAAATAAAAATTTATTCTTCGAAACGGTTATCAATGAACTTAGATTCAGGGGGCTTGTAGCAATTCAGCATAACATGGAAATAAATTACCAGCGTCTGCCGGCAAGTAAAAAATTTGCAAGTACAATAATTTTTGCTTCAGCAAATACAAGTATAAGCGAGATCAAAACAAATTTAATCAATCGGCAGATCGGGATCCTGGAATCTGCATCCGACAAAAAAATAATGATTCGTTGTTGGGAAGCTATGCAAAGAATGCTCGATGAGACCGATATACCAATGTCTGAAACGGGAGACCGGATTGTGCAGAGAAGTCCCTACGGTATTATGATAGAGAAAGGAGAGTTAATTGGAAAGCTCGAAGAAATTATTGCAAAGGAGATCAACCGTCAAGTAAAATCTTTCGGCCAAAATGTAATACTAAAAATCAGGTCCTCTGAAACAAAGTATAAAGAATTCCAGAGCGAAATTGTAATTGAGGATATTGCCGATATAAGTTCGATATCAAAAATTAAAGATGATGCACTGGCATATTTCAACGAGGCGCTGACAGTTCAAGATAACAAAATGAAAATTGAACTCTACACTAAAGCAGTGAGCATCGATACTAATTTTAACGCCGCTTACAACAATAGGGGCATCTGTTATTTTGATGCAAAAGATTTTAAAAAGGTACTTAAGCTCGATCCGGCATCGGTGATTGTTAACTCATACCTTGGTAATTGCTATCTCAGTTTAGAAAATTATGAAACAGCCATCGATTACTATTCAAATGTTGTTCTCTCCGGCATTGCCGATGACTACGTTTTAATTAATCGAGGTTTGTCTTATCAAAAACTGAATATGTTCGAGCTTGCCATCAAAGATTATACAGAAGCCATCATCAGAAATCCGGGTTCCGTTAGCGCTTATTTGAACAGAGCGCAATGCAACACCATGCTTAATGAGTTCGAAAAAGCTGCCGGGGATTATAAGCAGCTAATAAAAATAAATCCGGGCAACAGTTTATTTTAGTATAACCTCGGGTGCATCTATTGGAATAAATCCGATTGGAAAAACGTTGTGGAAATATGGGAAAGAGGGTTGTCGGTAAATCCATCCGATGAAAACATTTTGAAAAATCTTCCGTCTGCCAAATCAAAGTTAGCTAAGCAGAGGAAATGATAAACTCTTTGAACCGATCATAATCCTTTGAAAGCGTAATTGACTTCTTCTGTTTTGTAAGACAAACTGCAAGCCGGTCGGGTATCTCAATTTCGGTTTTTAATTCCTCTTCTATTACATTTTTGAACTTTGCCGGGTGAGCTGTCTCTAAAACAATTCCGTTGAAATTTTTAATCCCGAACTTTTCAGCGTAACTTTTTAATGCGAGATATCCTACCGAACCGTGCGGATCGATGGTGTAACCAAACTTACTATGCATTTCCTTAATTCCATCACGGGTTTCGTTATCGTCGAACGATTGAGAAAAAATATGGTTTTGAATATCGGAAATCGAACCGGGATATAATTCCTTAATACGCGCAAGGTTGCTCGGGTTTCCAACATCCATTGCATTCGATAAAGTTTGAATTGATGGCTGCGGAATAAACTCGCCGGACTCAATGTAGCGCGGAAAAACTCTGTTACTGTTTGCCGCTCCAATAAATTTTGTAACGGGCAGTCCCATTTTTTTTGCTATCAATCCGGCAGTTAGGTTACCAAGATTGCCCGAAGGAACGGAAATGATTGTCTCCCTATTTCTGTGCTCTAATTGTTTATACGCCTCTATATAATAGAATGATTGCGGAATAAGCCGGGCAATATTAATTGAGTTAGCCGATGATAAATTTTTCCTTGCCGAAATTTCTTTATCAACAAAAGCTGCTTTTACCAGCCGCTGGCAGTCGTCAAACGTTCCGTCGATTTCGAGTGCGGTGATATTTTTATCAAGAGTTGTTAATTGCTGCTCTTGTATTACGCTCACTTTTCCTTTTGGATAAAGAATGTAAACGTTAATTCCGGGTGTATCGTAAAATCCGTAAGCAACTGCGCTGCCGGTATCGCCGGATGTAGCAACCAATATGTTCAATTCAGTGTGTCTATTCTTTACAAAGTGACCCATTACTTTCGCCATGAACCGTGCACCGAAATCTTTGAATGCAAGCGTTGGTCCATGGAAAAGTTCGAGCATGGAAAGATTGTCTGACAGTTTAACTAACGGAGCCGGAAAATTTATTGCTTCCGAAATTATATCGTTAAGATTGCTCTCTTTAATCTCATCGTTTACAAATTTTTCTGCAACACGAAATGCAATTTCCCGGAATGAATATTTTTCAATCGATTCAAAAAAATCAATTCCAAGTTTTGGAATCTCTTCCGGCATGTAGAGACCGCCGTCGTTTGCGAGTCCATGCATTACTGCTGTTTCAAATGAAACTAAAATATGTTTGTTATTTGTGCTGTAGTATTTCATTTCAAAACAACCGGACCTTTGTTGTTGATGTTCGAAACATAAGTTTTACTATTGAATCCTTTAGATACAGCAGCTTTTTTCATAGCATGTGCAATATCGGCGGCTTTCTTTTTTGAATCGGAAAATGCAAACATGGAAGGACCTGAACCTGAAATGTTGCAGTTCAACGCTCCGCTCGAAAGTGCAGCATTTCTTACTTCGCTGTAGCACGGAATTAATTTAGCACGTTTCGGTTCGGCAAGATGATCTATAATAGAACGGCTGATCAAATCATAATTTTTTGTTAACAACCCGGTTACCAATCCGGAAGCGTTACCGGCTTGTGCAATTGCAGTTTTAAGCGGAACACTTTTATCTAACATTGCACGGGCATCGCAAGTTTTAATTTCTATATCCGGGTAAACAATCGAGCAGTACAAATTTCCGGGGTAATCAAGTTGTATTATGTCGATAGGATCGTAGCTACGTATTAAAACAAAGCCGCCGAACAAACACGGCGCAACATTATCGGCATGAATTCCCTTGCTTGCAATAAACTCGCCGGCAATAGCGTGTTCGAGCAGTTCATATTTGGAAAGTTTTAAGCTAAGAAGTTTGTTGACAGCGAAAACACCGGCAACGGCACTTGCCGCACTCGATCCAAGTCCGCTTCCTATTCCCATTTTTTTATGGATAACAATATCGAGTCCGGCATTTATGTTATACTTTTTCAGCAATGATTGGATAGCAACGGTAGTTGTGTTCTTGTCAATGTGATAGGGAAGCGTACCGCCATCGCCAAATATTTTTTTTATTTTGATTTCTCTGCTTCCATTCAATGAGATTTCGATTTCATCTCCGGGCTCATTCAAAGCAAAACCCATCATATCGAAACCGGGACCGACGTTTGAAACCGAAGCCGGCGCAAATACTTTAATTTTTTTTTGCTTCATAAAGATGTTCCAAGGATAAACTTCATTACAATAATCATGAATATAAAGATAGAACGCGGATGACGCAGATTAAACGGATTTTCACGGATTAAATCTGCGAGAATACGCTTCATCCATGCTTGCCCGGCGTTCGTTTGACGGGTAATCCGTATGCTATTTCTTTTACCATAATTAACATTAAAATTTATAATATCACTTTGGTATATCAAAAATTATTAAATAATCTTCTCCGCTTTCATTAATTCCGCTATCAAAATTGTTCCGCCGGCAGCACCGCGTATTGTATTGTGTGACATGATAACAAACTTATAATCAAACAACGGGTCCTCGCGTAATCTACCGATAGATGTTGCCATTCCTTTTTCTAAGTTGCGGTGAATTTTCGGTTGAGGATACTTCTCTTCATAAAAATATACAATGGGTCGTTCCGGTGCCGAAGGTAAATTTAATTGCTGCGGCAGCGATTTATAATTCTGCCATACTTTTATTATTTCATTCGTAGTAGTTTTGGTTTTCAATTTTACTTGTACACACTCTGTATGCCCGTCAATTACAGATACACGGTTACATTGTGCACTGATTTTAAAATCGGCGAATTCAATCTTACCATTAGAAACGCTACCCAATATTTTCAACGGTTCAGTTTCCATTTTCTTTTCTTCACCGCCGATGAACGGAACAACATTATCAATGATATCCAGGCTTGCAACACCCGGATAACCGGCGCCGGAGATAGCTTGCATAGTTACAACATTTACTGCTTCCAATCCGAATTGTTCATGCAAAGGTTTCAAAGCAAGTGCCAGGCCGATTGTTGAGCAATTTGGATTGGTTACAATCTTCCCTTTGTAACTTTGTTTTTTTAAAAGTTCAAGGTGATCATGATTTACTTCGGGAATCATCAGCGGAACATTGTCATCAAACCTGTGGTTACGTGCGTTTGAAATTACATAATAACCGGCTTCTGCAAAAGATGTTTCAATTTCCCCGGCAACGGATGCATCGAGCCCGGAAAAAACAATTTTTGCTTCTAAGTTTGGTTCACATTTTTTCACGATCATGTTCACAAATTTATCTTTAAGCGGTGCTTGCATAATCCAGTTAACAGCTTCGGAATATTTTTTACCGGCAGAACGATCCGAGGCTGCCAGCTCAACTACTTCGAACCATGGATGATCGGCTAACAATTCTACAAATCTTTGTCCAACACTCCCGGTAGCACCAAGTATTGCAACCGGAATTTTTTTGCTGCTCATTTCTCCCTCTTAATTTTTAATTACTGCTTTATGAAGAACATTTAATGCTTTAGACAAATTACTTTTCTCAATTACTAAAGAAATATTTAATTCGGATGAACCTTGCGCAATTGCGTTGATGTTAATTTTATTTTTACCAAGCGCCTTGAAAACTTTTCCCGATATACCCGGTGTGTGGCGCATATGCTCGCCAACAACTGCAATTATCGAAAGATCGTTTTCAACCTTTACCTCGCCTATTTTTCCATCCAGCATTTCCAAACGGAATTCTTCTTCAATGACTTTTTTAGAAAGCGCTCCAAGTTTAGGCGGAATAGCAAGACAAATACTATGTTCCGAAGATGCTTGTGTGATAAGTATTATATTAACATTATGTTTGGCAAGGGCACCGAAGAGCCGGGCAGCAATGCCGGTAACACCAACCATTCCGCCTCCTTGCACACGCACAAGAGAAATATCATCGACCGATGAAATTCCTTTCACGGTAAAACTGGAATCTTTTTCTTTTACGGCTATATATGTTCCTTCAAAATCCGGGTTGAATGTATTTTTGATTACGATCTTGATTTTCTTTTGCAACGCCGGCAGCATAGTTGGCGGATAAATAACTTTAGCACCAAAATGCGAAAGTTCCATTGCCTCTTCATAGGTTACGGTAGGAAGCGGAAAAGCATCTTTTACTTTACGCGGATCGGCTGTTAAAATTCCATCAACGTCAGTCCAGATTTCTATCAGATCTGCATTGAGTGCTGCACCAAAAATTGATGCTGTATAATCGGAACCGCCGCGCCCAAGTGTTGTTATTTCATTTTCATAAGTCGAGGAGATAAAGCCGGTAATAACTTGTAATTTTTTGTGCTTCTTAAAATAATCTGCAATGTTTTTGTTTGTTGATTTGAAGTCAACACGCGCATTACCAAAACTATCATCCGTCTTAATTAATTTACTTGCATCGAGATACTCCGAGCCGACTCCCCTCTTCTGCATTGTAAAATTAATGATGGTACAAGATAACCTCTCACCAAAGCTGACTATGTAATCGAGGGTTCTTGCAGAAAGTTCTTTAACGAGGTAAACACCGTGAACAACTTCTTTCAGTTCATCAAACAAAGGTTCAAGTTCTTCTGCAGTAAGAGAGTGCATTTTAACCGGGTTTAGTTTGAACACGGTTTCATAATGGATATCTATTAACTTTTCCAGTTCCGTCTTATAATTAGGTTTGCGCTGGAAAGCGAGCTTGCCGATTTCAATCAGTTTATCCGTTACACCCTGGAATGCAGAAAAAACCACGGCGAATTTTACTTGTCTTGCTATGTACCGGTTTTGCAGAACGTTAATTACGTGATCTACTCTTTCAGCACTGCCTACACTAGAACCGCCGAATTTTAATACTCTCATTTATGCTACACACCTTTTATTATTAATCGTTTGAAAAAATATATTGGGTGAAAACGCGTATAATTAACGCGTCATCGTGTACGTTTGCGTTGTCGTCGAGGTAAGATAATTTGAAGCTTCGGAATTCTTAGCAGTTGTTACTTCAATATTTTGCTTGAATATTTTGATAATAATGCTCAATTGTATAACTGTCGTAATTTTGGAAATGATTATAATAATCAAATCAGATAGTTACAAGATGCAATTCAAATTTTTTTCAAAATCACTCAAAAATTATTGTCTTCTTGCCGTATTTGAGCACCCTATTGTTAACGTGCAGTATTAAAGCCCGTGCTAAAACAAGTCTTTCAAGATCGCGCCCTTTTCTTATCAGATCCGCATGAGAATCTTTATGAGTAATTCTAATTACATCTTGTTCTATTATCGGTCCTTCATCTAATTGCTCTGTAACATAGTGACTCGTAGCGCCGATAAGTTTAACCCCTCTTTGGTATGCCTGGGCATACGGATCGGCTCCAATGAACGCCGGTAGAAATGAGTGATGAATGTTAATTATTCCGTTAGGATATTTTTGAACGAATCCCGGTGAAAGGATCTGCATGTATCTTGCCAATACTATAGTATCAATTTGGTTTTGTTCGAGCAGCTCTAATTCTTCTTGCTCTTGCTCAAATTTGTTTTCTTGAGTAACTGGAAAATGATAGAATGGTATTTCATAACGTTCCGCAAGATGTTTTAGTTTATCATGATTGGAAATAATCAGTCTGATATCAGCATTAAGTTCCCCGTTGTTGTGCCTCCACAAAATTTCCTGGAGACAGTGATCGTACCGGGAAACAAAGATAGCCAGCTTGGATTTGTTATGGTTGTACTTAATTTCCCAATCGGCGTTGATTTCATCTGCTAATACTTTGAACTCACCCTCGAAATTTTGGAGAGAAGAAGGATAATCTCTCATATCCCACTCCACTCGTATAAAAAACATTTGTTCTTCATTATCCACATGTTCATCAAGGTCAATAATATCCCCGCCCCTTAGAAAAATAAACTGGGAGATCTTTGCAACAAGACCTTTCCGGTTTGCACATGATAAAATTAAAGTGGCTATTGATTGAGAATCATTCATTTATATCCTTACAAATTTTCATTCAAATTCACTCGCAAATATAGTTTTTTTGGTTTTACCCCTACTTATGGTTAAGGAAAGAACATTTCAAAAAATATATGTTGCAACATTAAATGTTATGACATATATTAGGGTTAGTAGTAATTTATTATTCACAAAAAGGAGTTAGCAATGCGTAAAATAAATCTTGTTCCAACTGTATTGGCTTTTACAGTAACATCATTGACCGCCCAGACAAACTGGTCGGTGGATAAATCCCACTCGAAAGTTGGGTTCAGCGTATCACACTTAGTAATTTCAGAAGTGGAGGGTTACTTCAAGGATTATGATGCTGAAATCATTACAAAAGGTGATGACTTTTCTACTGCTGTTATCGATTTCACTATTGATGCTAAGAGCATCTTCTCAGATAATGAAATGAGAGACAATCATCTTCGCTCAGATGATTTCTTTAATGCAGAAAAATTCCCTAAGATGATTTTCAAAGGAAAATCATTAAAGAAAATTGCCGGTGACAAATATAAATTAATCGGCGACCTTACTATCCGCGATATTACAAAGCGCGTTGAACTGGATGTTGAATACAACGGTATCATAAAAGATCCCTGGGGAAATACTAAAGCCGGTTTCAAAATTACCGGGGAAATCAATAGATTTGACTACAACCTTAAATGGAATACCACTTTGGAAACCGGCGGACTTGTTGTCGGTAAAGAAGTTGATTTAAACATCAATTTGGAACTTGTAAAAAAATCTTAAATGAAACTCGAAGAAGAGATCAAGCAGAAAAAATTTAAGAATGAATATGATAAGCTTGCCGTGAATATAATTTATACTCACGGCTGGCTCTTAAATAATTACTCATCTTTTCTAAAGCAATTAGGTGTTACAGCGTCACAGTATAATATTCTTAGAATACTCAGGGGTCAGCACCCGAATCCGGCATCGATTAATTTGCTGAAAGAGAGAATGATCGATAAAATGTCTGATGCGTCACGGCTTGTTGAGCGATTGAAAAAAAAGGAATTGGTCGAACGTGAAATTTGCCCGAGCGACCGGCGGCAAGTGGATGTAAAAATAACAGCAAAAGGGTTGAAACTTCTTCAAGACTCCGATAACATTGAAGAACAGTTTGAACAATTATTCAAGGAAATAAAACCGGCTGAGGCAAAATTACTGAATGATCTTCTCGATAGGCTTCGCGGTTAGAAAGATATATTTAAGTGGAAAATGCAATAAAAGGAATACATCATATAACCGTCCTGGCAAGTGACCCTCAAGCAAATTATGATTTTTATACTCAAACATTGGGAATGCGGTTCATCAAGAAAACCGTGAACTTTGATGCACCCGATGTTTATCATCTTTACTATGGTGATGAAAAAGGAACACCGGGAACAATCTTGACATTCTTCCCCTTCCCTGATGCGCGGAGAGGTAAGCGCGGATCCAGTGAAATTACCGTTTTGTCTTTCAGCATTCCTACTACTTCGCTTCAATATTGGATAGAGAGGTTTGCACAACTTGCAATTGACTTTGACGGACCTTCAAAAAAATTTGGCTATGAGTACATCGGTTTACTCGATCCGGATGGAATGAAAATAGAAATTGTAGCTGATCCGTCCGCAGATAAAATTAACGGCTGGAACAACGGCGACGTTCCGGCAGAACATTCGATCAGAAAATTTTTTGGTGCTACTTTTTATTTGAATGACTCCGGGAAAACCGAAAAATTATTGACCGATATTATGGGCGCAAAATCAATTTCATCAGAGGGAAATATTAAACGTTATTCCTTCGGTGAAAATGGGAGTGAAGCTTTTGTCGATATAATCGAAGATAAAAATTCACGGCGAGGGATAAGCGGCGCCGGCACAGTCCATCATATCGCGTGGCGTACTTTGGATGATGCCGAACAAAATAATTGGCGGAATAAAATCATTGAATTCGGGTTATACCCGACCGAAATGGTAGATAGAAATTATTTTCATTCGATCTATTTCCGCGAGCCGGGCGGAATACTATTCGAGATTGCGACAGACGGACCTGGATTTACAGTTGATGAAAACTTAGAATCTCTCGGTACCGAATTAAAACTTCCGGCATGGCACGAACCTAAAAGAAAATTAATCGAACAAATTTTAATTCCGCTTAAAACTAAATCACTAGTTAAGTAAAGGAATTACATCTCTCTATAAAAAGATTTGACGAAGTACTGCGGAGAAATCACAAAGAACCACAAAGTGGATTTTTTAAATACTTGTTTTATTATTAAATCATTTGAACCTGGTCATCAATGGATAAGTATGCAAGCATAGTCAGTCCCCATCAAAACCAACCGGTATTACACCGTGGCAGTAAATTAGAGGATGCAAATGGTGTGATGGTAATGGTACACGGGCGCGGTGCAACAGCCGAAAGTATTTTATCGCTTGCCGATGAATTTAAAGTAGAGGGAATTACATATCTCGCACCGCAAGCAAAGGGAAACACATGGTATCCATACAGTTTTTTATCACCTATTGAAATGAACGAACCGGGAATAACTTCTGGATTGAAAAAAATAGATTCAATTATAAATGATGTTTTGGAAAAAGGATTCGCGAGCGAAAAAATTTTTTTGCTCGGTTTTTCTCAAGGTGCATGTTTAGATTTGGAATATACCGTGCGTAATCCGAAAAAATTTGGCGGCGTGTTTGGTCTAAGTGGCGGATTAATCGGCCCACCCGGTGCACCAAGAAATTATACCGGTGATTTCAAAGGAACAGAAATATTTCTCGGTTGCAGCGATATCGATCCCCACATTCCTCTTGAAAGAGTTGATGAAACGGAAAGTGTTTTTAAATCGATGAATGCCAATGTTACAAAACAAATCTATAAAGGGATGGGACACACAATAAACCGGGATGAGATTGATTTTATAACCGCTAAGTTAAGCGCAACTTAGTTTATAACAAAATAATTTTAATTGGTAACCGCCAGCATCCTATATCCAACACCTGAATCCGTAACGATATATTTCGGTTGCGACGGGTCATCTTCAATCTTTTTCCTAATCTGCCCGATAAATACACGGAGGTACTGAGAATCTTCTGCATGTGTCGGGCCCCAAACTTCTTTCAACAAGAAATTATGAGTAAGAACCCGGTCAATATTTTTGAAGAACATAAGAAGAAGCAAATATTCGGTGTTGGTTAGTTTCAACTCTTTATTTTTTTTGTAAACAATTCTTTTTACAAAATCGATTTTCAAATTTCCGTTGACAACAGATCCTTCGCTGTCACTTTGCTGGTTTCGCCGGATGTTGGCTCTTATTCTTGCAAGCAGCTCGGACGTATTGAACGGTTTCGTAATGTAATCATCTGCTCCAAGATCCAGCGCTTTAACAATATCTTCTTCCGAATTTCTAACGGAAAGAATTATTACCGGCACCGAAGACCACGTTCTAATTTCCGAGAGAACCGAGAACCCGTCTTTATCGGGCAAGCCCAAATCAAGGATAACAAGCTGGGGATGATTATTGGCAACAGCAACAATCCCGTCTTTCCCTTTTGATGCCTCAATAACTTTGTAATCCTCGGCTTCTAAAGTGATGGAAAGAATTTTTCTTATTTGAGATTCATCATCAATAATTACTACAGTGTTTTGTATGGCCATAATAAAATTAATTGAATGGTAATAAAATAATAAACTCTGCACCGTTCGGCTTACGATTCCTAACCGATATAGTTCCGCCGTGAGCTTCCACGAATCCTTTGGCAATCGATAAACCAAGACCGGTTCCCCCGGCTTTGGTACCCGGTACTCTATAAAATTTTTTGAAAAGATTTTTTAATGCTTCTTCCGGGAATCCATTCCCGTTATCGGAAATTATAATAGCTAAGCCCTCAGTTGTTCTCTTCGCATTAATTTCTATCGAACTTCCGGGTGGTGTATATTCAAGTGAATTATGAATAATATTTAGTAATGCTTGTTCAATTAGCGGGTAATCAAAAAAGAGAATGCCGGCATCTTCGTTTACACTCACAATTATATTTTGATCGTAACCTTCTTTCCTGATTTTATTAATCAGCAAATTGAAAAGATCGTTAACGGAATGCCAATCTTTTTTTAGAGTTAAATTTCCGCTTTCCAGCCGTGTTATATCAAGCAAGTTTTCAACAAGACGTTTTAATCTTTCTGCCGCTACGTTAGTCTCAAATAACAATCTCGTTAACACTGATTTGTTCCCTATTATCTTTTCATCTCTCAGCGAAGTAACAGCCCCAAGTATAGTTGTTATAGGAGTTTTTAATTCGTGGGAAACCGAATCGAAAAGTGTTTTATATAATTTTTCCGATTCCTGGATAACAAGATTCCTCTTTGCTAATTCTTTTAGATATTCTCTTTCTATTGCAATTGTTATCTGGGCAATAAAAGTATTAAGGAGCGATTGTGTATCATTATTTAATACGGCATCTTCTGGAAAAATCAATCCAAGTACACCAAGTTTACCCTCTTTTGATAAGAGCGGGTAGTAAGTTGCCGGTGTAATAAATTGAATTGTATCGGTAAACCTTCCGGCTTTCCCGGAATTCAAATGAACAAATTGTGCGATGTTCCATTCTGCTTCGTCTATTTTAAAAGTGCTTGACGGATGAGGAAGCGTTTGCAATTTCTTATCATTCTCGGCATAAATTACTGCAACTTCTGTATGGAATGTTTCTTTAAGATGTCTAATCGAACACCCGGTTACATCATCAAGACTTTTTGAAGAAGAGAGTTCGCGTGTTAGATCATAGAGCGCTGAGGTTTTCTTTTCCTTCTGGTTTATTTGGATCTGCTGTGTCCGGATGCGCGAAATTAATAGACCCGATACCGAGGCAATCACAAAGTACAACCCGAACATTAGCGCGTCTTCAACTTTACCTATGCGCAGAGTAAAGTGCGGAGGAATAAAATAATAATTCCAGATGAATGCACTCATTACGGCTGCAAGAAAGATTTGTCCCGGCTTAAAATTGAAAAGAGGCAGCAGTGATACTATAAAAAGAAACACTAGCGATACCGACTGATACCCGATGTGCAACTGCAAATAATATAGAATTATACCCGTAACAGTAATAACTAATGCCGATAAAAAATATTTTGTTACCGGGGTTTGCCATACGGTTTTAACAGCGGAACCAAAATTCTTTTTTCGTTTGGATCCATTAACTGAATTAGCAACGGAAGTTTTATTATTTACAAAATTATTTTTACCGGTTTCCATATAACAATCCTTTACTAAATGCATTCATCTCGCATATTCGCACAGTCAATCAACAGAGTACACACAAAACTAATCAACAGTTTATAAATACGCCTTAAATAAGATTTCTCTATACGTAAAATATTTATTAAGCATGGTAATAAGTATAAAGATTCTGTAAATACTTGATATACCGGTATAAAGAATTTATAAAGATATTCATCATTACTTGCTATTGTAAATGCATAATCCATTTTAGCATTCGTGATTTTTTAAGTAATAATATTAAACTAATAAATGCTGAAAAAACTAACACCGGTACAGACACTCCTCCTGGGATATATTGCTTTGATTTTGGTTGGTGCTCTGTTATTATCTCTTCCATTCTCTTCATCAAAAAACCAGTACACACCGTTTATCGATACATTATTCACCGCAACATCTGCTGTTAGTACAACCGGACTTGGTGTTGTTGATACCGGCACACACTTTTCACTAACCGGACAGATAATAATTCTTGTGCTGTTCCAGATTGGCGGATTGGGGTATATGATATTCATAGCACTTATCTCGCTTGGTGTTGGTTCCCGTTTTTCTATCAGCAGCAGAAAGCTGTTAACCGAATCGATGGCACGGCCGACAAGCATTGAAATAAAAAAATTTGTTAAAGCGGTTATATTCTTCACATTTGCTTTTGAATTATTCGGTGCAATTGTCTTAACCGTTATTTTTCTTCAAAAGATGCCGGTTGTTGATGCAGTTTATTCTGCAGTTTTTCATTCGGTATCCGGTTTTTGCACCGCCGGTTTTTCATTATACTCGGATAGTTTTACCGCTTACTCATTCGACATGTTAGCTAACGTTGTAATTGCAATCATCACAATAGCCGGCGGTATTGGATTTTTTGTTCTGTATGACGTTGCCAAGTACTTCTCAAATATATTTAAACGTAGGAATCCTTTTAAATTAACAGTCCATAGCAAACTTGTTTTAACAGTTTCATTCTTCTTAATGACAATAGGCACAATCGTTATATTCTTTTTGGAAGCAGCTAATACTACTACATCATTAGCGGATCGGCTATTAACCGCATCGTTCCAGGCGTTATCTGCATCAACAACAACCGGTTTCAATACCATCGATATCGGCAAGATGTACCAGTTAAGTCTTGTAGTTATAATTCTGCTAATGTTTATTGGTGCTTCACCGGGTAGCACCGGTGGAGGAATAAAAACATCTACATTCGGAATCATTGTTTTGTTCATTAAAAAAGTAATAACCAACCGTCAAGAAGTTCATGTCTTCCGAAGATCAATTGATGATACAACCGTGAATAAAGCATTGGGAATTACATTGATAGGTGTTTTCTACATGGTGTTTGTTGTTGTAATCTTATCATTGACGGAAAAATTTTCTCTACTTCAAATTATTTTTGAGGCAACATCGGCACTTGGCACTGTCGGACTTTCAATGGGGATCACATCGCAGCTGACCTTTATAGGGAAAGCACTGATCATATTAACAATGCTTATCGGGCGTGTTGGTCCGCTGGCTATCGGTTATTCATTAATAGGAAAAGTAAAAACTCAAAACTTTAGTTACCCATCCGGAAATGTGATGACGGGTTAGATAGGAGACAAGATGAAACAATTTGTAGTAATAGGACTTGGCACATTTGGATATAATCTTGCTGTTGAATTTGGAAAACAAGGTCACCAGGTTCTGGCAATTGATTATGATAAAAGTAAAGTTGAAGAAATAAAAAACCATGTTACCGAAGCAGTCGTAGCAAGTGCGATGGATAAAGAAACTCTAAAGGAATTTGTTGATAAAAATTTTGATACCGCAATTCTTGGTCTGGGCGAACGATACATGGAAGCAACTGTATTGGCAATAATCCATCTACGCAGTCTTGGTGTTAAGCATATCATAGTTAAATCTATGAACGAGTTACGCGGTGAAGTTTACCGATCTGTTGGCGCAACGGAAATTATTAATCCCGAAAAAGAAACAGCTCTCCGTCTTGCAAGGAGATTAACAATTCCGGCATTGATAGATCAAATACCGTTAGCACCGGATTACAGTATTGTTGAAATTGCTCTGCCCGATGAGTTTGTAGGAAAAACTATACGCGAATTAAATTTGCGACAGAAGTACGGTGTTACAATTATAGCAATAAAAGATATTCTTCGTGATGAAATGATTATAGTTCCGGCGCCCGATCACAAGTTTGCACCCGATAGTGCGTTAATAATTCTTGGCAGACATGATGATATTGATAAACTGAAACAGTTTGTTTGATCAGGGTTGAGGCATGCCCCAACCCGACAATTACCATTTGTAATTCTACGTGCGATATAAAAAGCCAACAGTAATGAATCTCCTCGCCGCAACCCACTTCGACTCGTTGAGACGGCTCGACTGAGTTCGCCGAAGTCTTGTCGAATCGAGGCGGGGCAGCGGGGTATCTAAATACAAATTTTTTTTATTCACCTCAACACGCTCCGACTCGCGGAGCGAGGAGGTGGAGAATTCAACCCTCGTCCGCCTCCGGCGGATTAAAATCCACACCTCAATAAAATCTCTCATAATCACTTCAATAGGTTTTTTGTCTAAAACCCCGGCTCTATGTATAAAGATTCCGTAAGAAGTTTATGTCTCAGTATAAAGATTTTATAAAGATATAAATTATAACTTGCTATTGTATGCGCTTCATTCATTTTAGCACCCGTAATTTTAGGAGTGAAGAAAAAATGCCGGAGAGTCCCGATGTCTCATCAAATTCGAAGAAGTTAAAACACTTTGTTTTTGGTTCACCACGCAATTTAAAAGATCCCAAGATATTCCATAAACTTGCTTTAATACCATTTTTAGCCTGGGTTGGTCTTGGTGCAGACGGTTTATCATCATCGGCATATGGACCGGAAGAAGCATTCAGAACACTTGGCCAGCATACATATCTTGCGGTGTTTATTGCACTCGCAACAGTGATCACGGTTTTTGTTATTTCATATGCATACTCAAGGATCATCGAACACTTTCCACACGGCGGCGGAGGTTATATTGTCGCAACACACATGCTCGGTGAAAAAGCCGGCGTTGTTTCCGGTTCCGCCTTAATAGTTGATTACATCTTAACAATAACAGTATCGATTGCATCATGTTCGGATGCGCTCTTCAGTTATCTGCCGGTCAGTTACCAGAAATACAAAATAATTTTTGCCGCGGTGTTGATAGTTCTTATGATAATCATGAACATGCGCGGAGTAAAAGAATCTATCACCGGGCTTACACCAATCTTCTTAACTTTTATCTTCACACACGCCATTATGCTTGGTTACGGATTGTTCAGTCATATTGGTGAAATTGGAAGCGTAACAAATCAAATTGGTACCGGTTTACAAAATGATTTGTCCACTATAGGATTCTTTGGAATTGTAATGATTCTACTAAGAGCATATTCACTTGGCGGCGGTACTTACACCGGTATTGAAGCGGTTTCAAATGGATTACAAATCATGCGCAACCCCAAAGTACAAACCGGTAAGCGGACAATGCTTTACATGGCAGCGTCACTTGCAATTACAGCCGCCGGTTTAGCACTTCTTTATTTGCTGGTTGGAGTTCGTCCGGCAGTTGGTAAAACACTTAACTCGGTACTTGCAGATAGTCTGTTCAGCGGATGGAGTTTTGGTCAACCGTTAGCGGTGATTACAATTTTTTCCGAAGGTGCGCTTTTATTGGTAGCCGCACAAGCCGGTTTCATAGATGCGCCTCGCGTCATGGCTAACATGGCGGTCGATTCGTGGCTGCCTCACCGGTTTGCTGCATTCTCGGAAAGACTTACAATGCAAAACGGGGTTGTACTTGTTGGAACAGCAGCACTTGCACTTCTTTTCTACACTCAAGGATCAATTATTGCCTTGGTAATAATGTATTCGATAAACGTCTTCTTAACATTTACAATTTCAGAATTCGGTATGTCGAGATTTTTTATTAAGCACCGAAAGAAAGAAAAATATTGGAAGAAGCATCTAAGTGTGCATCTGACCGGTTTGATACTTTGCTTTACAATTCTTTCTGTTACAGTTTTCGAAAAATTTTTAGAAGGCGGATGGCTTACACTTGTTATTACTTCAATGGTTATTGTGTTGTGTTACTTCATCAAAAAACATTACGAGAAAGTTCATAGTGATAAAAAAAGATTTGACGAACTTCTAACTACAATCCCGACTTATGGAGAACCGAATATTGAACCGGTAAATACAAAAGAAAATGCTGCAATAATGCTTGTCAACGGGTACAATGGTTTTGGAGTTCATACATTTTTAACAATTGTAAGACAGTTCCCGGATTTCTATAAGAACTTTATTTTTGTTTCTGTTGTAGTTGTTGACCAGGGATTGTTCAAAGGTGAAGAGGGATTGGATCACCACAAAGATTCAATTAAAGCATCGTTGGAAAAATATGTTGACCTCGCAAGAAGACTTGGACTGAAAGCCGATTACCGGGTTGAAATTGGAACCGATGTTGTTCAGGCCGGCTCGGATCTTTGTATTAATGTGAACAAAGAATTTCCAAGATCGATGGTCTTCTCTGGTAAACTGGCATTTAGAATTGAAAAGTTCTATCACAAATTTTTACACAACGAAACAGCGTTTGCCGTTCAGCGTATTCTACATTGGAATGGCGTACCGAATATGATTTTGCCAATCAGGATGGATGTGTAAGAAAGTTCAGAATGTAGAACGCAGAGTGAAGAGTTGTTTGGTTTGTTGTCATATATCGGAAGAAAATTAATTCGTCCGTCCGGCAATTATCCTTTCGAGCTCATGAAAATTAATTGCCGTCTGAACACCTTCCGGGTGCCAATGTTTTTTACAGCCGCTGTATTCAAGAAGTACACATTGAGCCGGTATGCCGTAACGTTTCAATTCCCATCCACCTTCGACCAATGTTGTTACACATGCCGATGCAATTACACCGCGGCTTGGTTCTCCTTTTTTTGCAGACCATAACGAAAGATCTGATGCGTGAGGAATAACATAGACTTCAAAATTTTTCTTTTGGCCGGCAAGACGAATTTGATTCACGCGGCATTTTGGTTCGCACCCGATACATTTTAATCCTTTCGGTTCTTTGGCTGCTTCACACTCATTTTTCGTGCGCGCTCTCATACACCCGGGTAAAAGAACAGAAGTTTTTTCGGCTGCAACAAATTCATTCCGGAATGCCCGGTTCATCAATTCTGCGCCAACCATGTTAAGATGATACTCTACCCGTTTGCGAGTGCACGAGATACGATCCTCGCGCCACCGGTATTTATTCTTTGTTGCGGAAATAAATTCTTCGACATTGAAAGTATATTTGCCAAGCACTTCATTAGAACGTATCTCGAACCAATTTCTAAATTCTGCAATGGCAGAAAATACCTTTACAAGTTCCGGATCATCGAGCATTCCCCAGTAAGCGCGCCAGCCGATGAATCTTAATGCTTCTTCACGAAATTCTCCGGTGGCTTCAAACCATTTGCAGACATGATCTATCTGTTCTAATGTGGGGCGCGGTAGATTATTATGGTTAAATTTTTCCGGCAGCAGAAACAATGAAATTAATATTCCCCTTGAAAAATCAATGAAAGGTTTAATGCGCTGATGCTTCTTGCGCCATTCCCCCATTTTTGAAAGCATGATAAACGGTGCGTGCTTTATAGCAAGTGCAGTATTTGCATACGTACGCCAGAGAATTCCAAAACTGAGCAATTCGAATATATATTCTTCTTTCTCCCTAACATCTTCCAGCTTGAAATCGTTTATAAATTTTATATATTCATCTACTATCGGCGTAATCGATTCATCCGCTTTTTGCAGTACCCCATCTGTAAACCAGCGTACATCCCGGTAATATTCTTCCGAATTAAGACTGTTAAGTTTTAGGGAATATGTTACCGGCGTCATCCTGATTCGCTTCTTACGCTTGTTTATCTTTAACAGATTTATCGGTTAATGATTTAAACGCCACTGCATACATTTGAATCTGCTTCATCATAGCGGCTAAACCGTTTTTACGGGTTGGTGATAGGTGTTTATCTATTCCTATCTTGCTTAAAAAGAATGGAGGGTTGTATATAATTTCATCGGGTGTAGCCCCGGAATAGACACGGATTAAAATAGCGATCAATCCTTTGACAATCGCCGCATCGCTGTCGGCTTCAAAAAATACTTTTCCGTCTTGCAGTTTTGCATTTATCCATGCTTGGGACTGGCAGCCGGCAAGCTTATACTTATCCGTTCTTATCGAATCATCGAGAGCCGGGAGCGATCTTCCCAATTCGATAATGTGTTTGTAGCGATCATCCCAATCTATATAATCTTCAAACTCTTTTACGATATTTTCTTGTATTTCACGTATTGTCATAGCGAAAGTGGTTTTATCAGCGGATTGCACTTTAGTTACATTGTTAAATTATTCAATCACCAAAAAATTCTTAATAACCATATTGCAATATAACCATTAAACAATTTAACAGCTTATAATAGTGTATATGTAATTCCTATTTGCAAACCTTCTTTCATTTGTGTCTTAGGCGACTGGGCTTTTTCGTAAAGCAGAATGTAAGTAAAATTAACACCGAGCCATGCATTTACTTTCGCTGTTATTGTGTTATCCCATAGTACATCCCAAACATCAAGACTTTCGAAGCGCGAGAACAAACGTAATTTACTTTTCCAGAGCACATTTGTATCGAGTGTGTAATCAATGTCCGTAACCGATTCAATACCGGTTTCAAATTTGAATTTTTCAAACTCATCAAGCGTTTCCGGGTCATCCGAATACTGTGTAAACTTATTCGTGATAACTTCCTGGAATGCAATACCGAAACGTGTTACCACGTGCGAATATTTATCGTAAGTAAAACCGATTGTCTGCGTTATGTAACCGGGATCAAAGAAATCGGAAATGTTTGGCGACGACTCAACTTTGTAATCATAACCTTTAGAAACTTGCGTTCTGATTGCGTTTGATACAAACGGACTCACAGCCCAGCCGAGGTCGTAGCTTGCAAGATTTTCTATGTAAAGATCGTTAATCGTTGTACGATATGTTTGATCTCCTATTTTAGCGCGCCCGTATTGTGCTTTCACCTGGTTTTTGAAAGTCCACGGTTTATCTATATGGTTAAGGTTGAAATCTCCCATCACTGTCCATGCAATAGAGTTTTCACCGCCTTTAACCCAATTGCTGAATGAAATCTGGCTTATCCCTAACCCGGTTGTAAATGAAGGTGTCCATTTAGCATCAACTGAATCGGGTGTTTGAGCGGTTGAAACAGAAATGCACAAACCGATAAACAGTGTAATCATTTTTCTCATCTGCAGCTCCTAAAAAGTTTCCGGCAAAGATAAAAATTTGTCCTCTCAAATATTTACGATATTCTTTTTGTTTAGATGAATCTCCTCGCCGCAACCCACTTCGACTCGTTGAGACGGCTCGACTGAGTTCGCCGAAGTCTTGTCGAATCGAGGCGAGGCAGCGAGGTATCTAAATATAAATTTTATTTTATTCGCCTCAACCCGCTCCGACTCGCGGAGCGAGGCGAGGAGGTCGGGAATTCAACCCTCGTCCGCCTCCGGCGGATTAAAAAATGATTTTTTATATTCACAGTTCGACTTTATAAAAAAGAGAGGATGGGCAATGAAATATCAAAAACTTATTCTGCCGGTTTTGATTATTGCTGTGGTGTTGCTTCTCTACTTTTCATATTTCAGTCCGAAGAATGATCTCGGTCTATTTTCCGAATTTGATAAAAACAGCAATGCTAACAGAGATATAATCGTTAAAGTTTTGCCGGAGAAAGGATTTGTACAAGATACCGAAGGCGGCGGTACGGTATTTTATGTTGAAGATGGTGCCGGTGTGCAAGTTAAAGTGCTTGGACCGTTATCGCTTCCGCCCGGGATGGATGTTACAAACCGTGTCACTTTGCGCGGTCATTATCACGGTGATTATTTCCACGCGAGCGAAGTTACTCCAAGGAATTGATTGTCATCCCGAATTCATTTCGGGATCTAATTATGAAAAATTATTACGTTTATATAATGACAAATAAATCAAAGACTCTTTATATCGGTATGACTAATGATTTGAGAAGAAGGGTTTATGAGCATAAAAATAAATTATTGGATGGGTTTACCAAAAAGTACAATATTACAAAACTTGTTTATTTTGAAGAATCACCCGATGCTAATTCCGTAATCGCCCGAGAGAAACAGTTAAAAAATTGGCATCGTGATTGGAAAATAAATTTGATTGAAAGTGTTAACAAAGAATGGAAAAATTTATCCGAAGGATGGTTCTAGTAGATGCCGAAATAAATTCGGCATGACAGAAAACTTATATAACAATATAAACTGGAGCCGGCATTAAAATAACGATAAGAAAAAGATAGGAGGGAGATTCTTCATTCGTCCCGTACTTCGATAAGACCTCGGCGAGCTCGGTCGAGCCACTCAGTATCGGGACTCATTCAGAATTTACAAATATATGGCAAACTTTGAACTAATATCGAATTACCAGCCAGCCGGCGATCAGCCGCGAGCGATCAAAGAATTGGTTGACGGTCTCAACAAAGGTGTGAAGCACCAAACTTTGCTAGGTGTTACCGGCAGCGGTAAAACTTATACGATGTCGAACGTAATTCAGCAGTATAACAAACCGACGTTGATAATCTCGCACAACAAAACTTTGGCGGCGCAGCTCTATTCGGAATTCAAATCTTTCTTTCCGAACAACGCCGTAGAATTTTTTATCAGTTATTACGATTACTACCAGCCCGAAGCGTACGTTGTTAAACGCGATCTCTACATTGAAAAAGATTTTTCCGTTAACGAGGAAATCGACCGCTTACGCCTGAAAGCAACAACATCACTCATTGAAGGAAGACGCGATGTAATAATCGTTGCAAGTGTTTCGTGCATTTACGGTATCGGCGCGCCGGACGAGTACGCGCGGCAGATAATGTTTTTGAGGAAAGGTCAATCTATTGAGCGGAAAAAACTTCTCCGTAATTTGATCGATATCTATTACGTACGCAACGACGCCGATTTTTCCCGTGGTACTTTCCGTGCACGCGGCGATGTAGTTGAAATCATTCCGGCATATCAATATGATGAAGCCGTGCGCATCGAGTTCTGGGGCGATGAAATTGAAAAACTCTCGGTGATTGATTCCATCACCGGCAATGTAATTAACGAGGTTGAATCGATTCCAATCTACCCGGCAAAATATTTTGTTACAACGAAAGATCAAGTCAACCGTGCAATACTTTCAATTGATGAAGAATTAAAGGAGCGGCTGAAATATTTCTGGTCGCAAGAAAAATACGTTGAAGCACAACGGCTTGAACAGCGCACAAAATTCGATATCGAAATGATGCGCGAAATTGGCTATTGTTCGGGAATCGAAAATTATTCGCGCCACATGGATAACCGTCCCCCCGGCTCACGCCCGTACTGTTTGTTCGATTATTTCCCGAAGGACTATCTATTAATAATAGATGAATCGCACGTTACCGTTCCGCAGATTCGCGGTATGTATAACGGCGACCGCTCCCGCAAAGAAGTTTTGGTTGAGTACGGTTTCCGTCTGCCGAGCGCGCTCGATAACCGTCCGCTCAAGTTTGAAGAGTTTGATAAAATGACGAATCAAGTTGTTTATGTTAGCGCAACTCCGGCTGATTATGAACTGACACGCAGCGGCGGAGTTTTTGTAGAACAGATTATCCGTCCTACCGGTTTGCTCGATCCCGAAATTGAAGTAAGACCAATTAAAGGACAGATCGATGATTTGATTGGTGAGATACGCACCCGTGTCGAAAAGAAAGAGCGGACTCTTGTTACAACACTCACAAAAAAAATGGCGGAAGATTTATCGGATTACCTCGATAAGCTGAAAATAAAAGTACGCTACATTCACAGCGATATTGATGCACTCGAGCGTGTTGAGATTATACGTGATCTCCGTATTGGTGATTTTGATGTTCTCGTTGGCGTGAACTTGCTACGCGAAGGTTTGGATTTACCGGAAGTCTCGCTCGTTGCAATTCTTGATGCGGACAAAGAAGGATTCTTACGGAGTGAAAGATCGCTCATGCAGACCGCCGGACGTACAGCGCGTAACGTAAACGGGAAAGTAATGATGTATGCCGACGTAATAACCGAATCGATGCGGAAAACTATTAATGAAACAACACGCCGCAGAAAATTGCAAGAAGAATACAATAAAGAACACGGAATTACTCCAAAAACAATTTACAAAAGTGTTGAAGAGATTCTCTCTTCCACTTCAATTGCCGATGTGCGGAAGAAAGACTACGAAAAAGAAGAAGCGCAATTCCTTAAAGTGGCAGAACCCGTCGTTAGGTATATGAGCAAGGAACAGAAACAAGAATTGATTGAACAGATGACCGAAGAGATGCTTACCGCTGCAAAGGATCTTGAATTTGAACGCGCCGCTTTTCTGCGTGATGAAATCGAAAAGATGAAAAAGCTGATCAAGTGAGCACGGTTTTGAGTTTTTAGTTTTGTGTTTGGAGTTTTTAGTTTTTTAAATCGTACTTCGTAACTCGTATTTGCAAATAGTTCCTTGTTTTTCTAATTCCTAAATCGTTCCGCCGAAAGAAGATTTATCATCTACAATTTAACATTGCCTTATGCATTGACTTGTCCACGGAAGGGGGATTTATCATTTATAATTTTTAATTTATAATTTTTTTAAGGGGTTATTGATTCTTTTTATTCAGTGCATTAATTTGAGCGTAGATTTGTTGGTGGTCTATGTTTGAATTCTCAACCGATCTATGCTGGATTTCTACTCCCCCAAGCTTTCCTCAAAAACATTCCCTTACCAACATTCTATTTTTATTACGGAAGTTATTCTAAAAAATAGATGTGAATGAGAGCAAGCAAACAATTACGGATTTCAAATAAAAACTAAATAAATGCTACTGGATATCATTCATGAGACAAAACCTCCAGTGGCGGGTTGATTAATAGTTAAGTTGAAAGAGGTTTAAATGGATGATGAAAAGAAATGTGAGATATCCAACGGTCTTGTTTTTTATTTTGATATATATGGATTTTCTTCCTTGGTTTCTAAAAATGAAAGCCCAAATAATTTAGTTGTTTCCATCCTTGATATTTGGGATTTTATAAAAATTAATATAGTTCCCAAAAGGAACTGTATACCCTATCTATTTTCCGACTGTGGATTTTTATTTTATCCTCATTCAGATAATTTCGAAAAAACAGAATTTCTAACAGATATTTTTGATGATATTAAAGAAATATTACATGCTTATTTAAAAAAAAATTTTTTCTTACGGGGCGCTATAGCTTATGGAGATATTCATTACACAAATAATTTAATTTTAGGTGATGCGGTTGTACGTGCAGTAAAATACGAAAGCGAATATTGTCCTGGACCTTTTATTATGTTCCCTACCAAAGAGTGTTATGATTTCTTCAAATATGATGAACACTTTATTAAATTATTCCATGAAGACGTTATTATTCTTAAACACCGAGATCAATTAATGGAAAGTCTTATTATTTTACCAGCCGATAAGAAATTATACCTTGACCAAATCGAAAGTAAAATCTCTGAGTATTCAAGAAATGGCCCTCATAATTATGCTAATTTCTGGTTTCAATCTCGTGAATTCCTATTAAAGCATATAGAATCATTGAACAACAAAAAATGAGACTAAAATGGTTACCTATGAAATATTTGAAAAAATTAAAAATATTCTAGATTACCAAATTAGAGATGATGTTTTCTATAGTTTAACTTCATTAGATAATCATTTAAAGGACTCAGTTTCTCATAATTTCCCTCAGTTCAATTTCAAACAAGAATTCTTAAATAGAGACTGGGCTACATTTGAAGGTTATACTCTCAATGGATTGGGGCACCTGTCGGCAAATCCATCCGATAAGGATAGAGCAGATATTTTAAACCAAGCGTATGTATACTTATCTGAAGTTGACAAAAAAGACAATACGCTAAAAATTTACCCTAATTACAGCGAAGATACTTCTAAGCAATTTGTTGATGATTTAATATCTATTAGTCGAGAAGAGTTCAATCAGTATATGCATAAAAGTAAAGGTCCGAGGGCCATTACAATATTAAGTGGGGAACGCGGATTAGGAAAAACAGTATTTATTAATCACCTTTTTACAAAATATAATCGTTACCTCAACTCGAAAAAAGTAATTTGGATAAGGTTGGATTTGTCAATTAACTATGGCTCAGTTCGTCCAAATCTCATACATTTATTTTTGTCAAAATTAGTTAAAGTAATTTTAATGTATTATTTAGATATGCCAGAGTTTAAAAATCTTATATCAGATATAAAACAATACTTTAATAGTGAACGATATGCTGATACAGAAGTACGATTGAAATTTCATGAAAATATCCAAACACTTTATAATACTTTTTATGAAAAAAAAGGTTCAAAAAAATTAACAGAGGATATGGTTTACAAAGATATCGCAGAACAATTTCGCAATTATGCAATAAAAGCTGGTTATTCCTTTATTTTTATTTTAGATAATTTTGATAAACTTGACATTACGCCAAACCATTCAAAAAAATTTCTGCATTATTATAATCAACTGGATATCATTACCGATCCGGATGAAAGACCCGGCGCTGCAATAGTAATTGTCACTAGAAATGACACTCGAATATTTTTAGAACAAAATGCCTCTCCATCTGTAAACAAACGGAATAATTTAATTAAGGAAATAAAGAATATTCCTTTTGAGAAAATCATAAAGAAAAGATTGGAGTATCTAAAAAAAAACATATCAAAAATAGCTATACATAAAAAATGGGATTTAGAGCATATCGAAAACCATTTGGATGAATTTGAAGATTATGTATTAACTACAGCAGAAAATAAAATATTTGATAAATATATAAGCAATATGGATCTCATCTATGGAGAAAATAACAGAATTAAGGTTCAATTGTTGCAGCTTTTATATCACAACTTTTTAGATGTAAAAAATTCGAAATATAAATATAGACTTGTTGAAGCGATGTGTAAGGCTGGTTATTCTTTTCCACCGTGTTTCTACTCTTATAGACTCGATAATGGGAATCTAATTCCTGTTTCTCACAATAAAATATTTGATAACGTTTTCCTACCTCTTATTTTTTCATTCCCCTATATAGAAGAAAAAAATCGAATACAAATTCCAATTAGCCGAACATACATGCTGCTCGGTCTTAGAATTATTCAATACATACAAGCATTTTCGAAAATCAATAATCACGATGGAATAATTCCTATTTCACTTCAAGCATTAAATGAATTTCTTAATAAACTATATAGTTATGATTCCAAAATAATAAATGCTCTTATAGAAGAGTACTGTGATTGTGGCTTATTAAAATTGCATGGTGATAATTTACTTTTATCTAAAAATTATAATTCGTTAGAAATTATTGCTTTACCAAAAGTCAATCTATTGTTCGGATCAATAAAGTCATTATCTATAGAGGCTCCTATTGTAGAAAAAGAAGGCGATTTCCCAATCTATGGGAATATTCTTGCTGATGTTGCTTACTTAAATATGTGTGCACAAAGATTATTAATAAATGAAGTATCATTATCATCAAACCCACCCTATATTAAATCAATTTTGCTTTACGAAGAACGATCGAATAATATTACCAGCTGGACAGTATGGAAAATAATTAATTCTTTATCACTCTATTCGTTAATAAAAAAATGTCTTCAGATAGAAAATAAGCACATTATTACATCGTCTTTATCACAATACGAGCTTAATGTTTATAAAAATATTACAGACATCGACGCAGATGAATTGGCAGAACAATTAAAATCTCAGTACAAAAAAATATTTTCCGAAATGAGAGTTGAAGAATTAGATAATTTGGAGAAATATTTAAATAAGTATATTGATTACTGGATAAAATAATTCCAATCCAACTGCCGCTTAACAAGAACTGCCCCGATAAAAAGCATTGGGGTAAACTATTTTCAACGCGGCATACGCCAGAAAGCGATGGGCAAGTTAGTGTAATTATAAAGTTGTGTTATAAAGGTTCGTTGTTCTTTGCATGCAGTTAACAAAATGAATTAATAAATAAATCATCGGTATTGGTTTTCAATGTTGCATTGCTTTTATTGGCGGCTAAAACTACATCGTTATAGACGGAATAAATATGAAAATATTCATAAGTCATATTAGTGAAGATGAAAAATTAGCTCTCTCATTAAAAGATTGGATTGAAAAATCATTCCTCGGTCAAGTAGATGTTTTTGTAAGCAGCGATTCTGAAGATATTGTAGCTGGTGATCGATGGTTAAATGATATTGAAAGTTTCTTTTCGGACACTTCAATTCTAATTATCCTATCTAACAAAATATCAATAACTCGCCGTTGGGTATGCTTTGAAGCCGGGGCTGGATGGATAAAAAAGATTCCGATAATTCCAATTTGTTTTTCTCATCTTACAAAATCTCAATTACCTTTGCCCTTCTCAATATTCCAAGCTATTAATCTAAATGATCCAAAATTTTCAGAGATATTATTTTCTTCAATTTCAACTCATTTTAAATTTCCAAGCCCACCTAATATTAATTATGAAAAAATGAACAAAGAAATGTTGATCTCAATTGGGGAATATTATGAAGATACTGAATTGGGTTTACTTGACCATGTAGAATCAATGGAGAATGGTTTTAAGGAATTAGGCAAAATTCTAACATCTATTACCACCGAAATGACGAATATGAGGTTAGAAACAGAAAAACTTACTGTTATTATCAATACTGAGGCTAAGCATCCTTCTCAAAGTTCGACCAAATATTTACAAAAACAATCAAAAAAATTAGCCGATAAAATAGACCAATTTCAGTTAACAGTATCAAATTCAAACGAAAGCTATATAGAAATAAATAAAAGAGTCGACAAAAATTTAGAATTCATTTTAAATTATTCTCGCCCAGTATCTAGTGATGATTTAAATGTTTTACTTTCATCACTTTCTGCAATTGATATTACTATTATTGCAGCTACTGGCACGAAAGAAGAAATGCGTAATCTTAGTAATATTATGAAAGGCGTTCCAAGGTTTGAAAAAAACCTTGGTCGTTCTTTAAATCGAGCAAGTGAGGCCTTAGATAATTTGTGCAACAATATTGATGATAATATCGATGTGCTAAATAAAGCTAAAATCCGTGGAGAAGACATTATAAACGATTTTAACAAAAACCATGCATAACCGGCACTACAAGCAGACCGCTTCTCTGCCTACGGCTGATAAATTCGATGTGGTTTTATTGAGTCGCATTAAGGTTTGGCTTTGCAGAACAAGTTTGTTGTGCAAAATAGAATTAATAAACAAAATAGATTTATAAATAAAAGTTGCGTTTGCAAAACCGATATTGTTGTTCTTGGCGGCGCGTTAGGGCAACATCGTTATGTTCCCTGGCTGCCAAGAACCATTTCTCGACAGAATTTAACAATAATACATTGAGAATTTATGAAGGCTAACAAAAGAGACACTAAGCGGGTATTCTTGAAAAAAGGAGCTTGTTCTCATACCTTCTTTTATATTTTAAACCGCGAATTCGATTACCTAAAAGAAGATGCAGAACGTGCTTCGGATCCTCTTGCCGGCGGATTGGCTCAAGAAGGTTATCAATGCGGAATGCTTTGGGGTACGGCTTTAGGTGTAGGGGCGGAATCCTTCCGCAGACACAAAGATATCGGGCTTGCTGTTGCTCAAGCTATAACTGCAACTCAATTTATTTTGGAATCGTTTATTAACAGAGCAAAAAGCGCCAACTGTTCTATTATTACTAATTGTGATTTTAACAGCAAATATGGTTTGGCGAAATACCTGATCAGCGGAAAACCGATCAAGTGTTTTAACTTAGCGGCTAAATGGGCACCCGAAGCAATTCAATCCTCAAAGATAGGATTATCTAAACAGCTCCCGGATTTACCCCAAAGCCCTCTCAGTTGTGCATCTGAAGTTGTAAGAATAATGGGAGGCAGTAACGAAGAAATTGTGATGGTTGCCGGCTTTGCCGGAGGATTCGGGCTGAGCGGCAATGCATGCGGTGCGCTCGGTGCTGCGATATGGATGAAAAGTTTGTCAAAGGTAAAAGAAAATAATTTTAAGTACTCATTAGCCGATCCCGACGTGGAAAAGATAAAAGAAATTTTTTTTGATGAGACAGATTATAAAATGGAATGTTGGAAAATCTGCGGAAGGCAGTTTAAAACGATAAACGAGCATACAGAATTTATTAAAAACGGCGGCTGCAATAGATTGATTAATTTACTCGGTAAGGTATAGTTATTTCCCCAGCGGTCAAGAACCATTTCTCGGCAGAATTTAACGGACTGTGCCGGGCAGCCCGCTTCGAAGAGCGAAGCGAGACGAGCGGCTTAATCACAACATTGTTAGTCAACAAATGAAAAATATTATAATCATTCATTTACTATTGTTCACCACAATATATTCCCAATCCGATTCGGTAAAGGAAGCAATGAAATATTATCCGCAAAGTATTGGTAATTATTGGGAATATGATGTTGTAAGCGGCTCCGACCCATACCATAATACAACAACACCACTATATTGGTTGAAAATAGCCGGCGATACAATACTATCGAATAATAAGTCTTACAAAATTATTCACCGCGGTTACTTTGGTGATAAGAGAATTGAATCGTTGTTTGAGAGGATTGATACGAATGATGCTTGTCTATTCCGTTATGATATAGTTAATAAGATTGAATATAAAATCGATAGTCTTTTATCGCAACCCGGAGATCGAATTAACGCCGATCGATTTGGTCCAATTATAAATCCTTTACCGCCGGATTGGGGATTGTTTTGTTATGCCATGGAAGAGAAAAATCTACTTGGCAGAACATGGGATATAAAAAAAATGAACGCAAATACCCGGATACCAAATGAATTGTATGAATTGGCTAAAGGGTTGGGTTTCATTTTCAGCGAATCGTGGGAAGGATCATATTGGAGCGAAAGACTTAGATATGCAATTATTGATGGTATTGAATATGGAATTAGAGTTGATGTTAATCAGGACATTTCAATACCGAATCAATTTATATTATTTCAAAATTATCCTAATCCATTCAACCCAACGACAACAATTGAATACACAATACACACCCCCACCTTCGGTGTCCCCTCTCGAGAGGGGAATCAAATGGGTGTGTTCGTAACATTAAAAGTTTACGACATCCTTGGCAGAGAAATTGCAACGCTAGTAAACAAAGAACAAATGCCGGGAAATTATTCTGTACGTTTTGATGTAGCGCAGATTTCCAATCTGCGCAATAGCATTTCATCAGGAGTATATTTCTACACATTAAGAGTAGGGGATTCTTCGTCGCTACGCTCCTCAGAATTTCAGGAGACGCGTAAAATGATTTTGTTGAAATGAAAAACAAAACCATAGGGGCGACTCAGCGAGTTGCCCTACAATTTTAAACTCCGCAAAAAGTATAATTCGTATTTTAGTGCAGTGGAACGAATTGATCTATCTTTCCCAATAGAATAAGGCAGTTCTGGTAGTTTCTGTTCCACCAAGATTATCTTTTACGAGCAAAGTAATTTTATAATTGCCCGGCTCATATTCGTTCATATCAATCTGAAGAAAAATTTGGGGATCGGTTTCAAGTGTTTTGTAATTTGAAGTGAGCGTAATTTTATCCGCGCCGCCGAGACCGAATATACTTCCTACGGAACTTAAAAATTCTTCGAAGCCGCTCTTCTCCTCCGCTGTTTCAATCGTTATTTCTTGTTCAAAATCGGTAAGGTTGTTCTCCCCTTTCTTTAAGTTGTAAACTTCGTAGTAAAGGTAAGGAAGATTGTTTGTACCGAAGCTGTTTGCCGGGTTGGGCAGCAGAGAAATATCTTTTCGTTCAAAACCGTTTACAAAATTTGAATCGGGCGAAATTTGATCGGCGAGAACTATATCACTAAGCATAAGAGTGCTGCCGGAATAATTCTTAACAGTAAATTTTTCTTTGAACGCGTGAACACCGTTATCATTATTGCGCAGAACTTCAAACGATATAAAACCGGAATCCGGCACAGCGGATGAATGAAGTGTATTCACAATTTTATTTTTCTTCTGTTCGAAAGGAAATGATTTCTTGTTCTCAAATATTTTGTAATAGTTCTTGTCGAAAAAGAAAAGTCCGGCACTGTGGCCGCCGTTGTAATAATAATCACTCTGCATAGAATCTTGCAGATTGATTGAATAACAAACGTAAAGATCAGTTTTGTTTTTCTCCGAGCGGAACTGGTAGAAACTTTTTGATGCGTTGAATGAAGGTCCTTCAAACTTTGGATGGTATTCCTGGAATTTTTCCTTCCGTAATTTCTTTATCTCTTCAAATGTATTGATCGGCACTTGCGATCTATGTTCCAGTGCAAATTCGTATTCGTTGTTTTTAAATTGATCGGTAAATGCGAATGATTTGTCGCCGTATTCCCAAACTTCCGTTTTAGGTCCAAGTTTAATATCATCGCGGTAACGAATAACATGCGGCGGAATACCATAGCGGAGGGCAACTTCACCGCGGTTTGTCTGCCAGCCGGCTATCTTAAGTTTGCGCGATCCGAGAAACATGTTTGCATAAACAATCCGTGCATAATGTTCAACTATCCGTTCGTTCCGATCCGTTATATATAGCGGATCATAGATCTGCCAGAAAAGTTTTATTATATCTCTCACTTGCTCACCGGGCAGCGATTCAAGTTTGTATGGAAATCTTTGTTCTATCATCATCAAAACAGAATTGTAAGTGTAATCATCCCTCTCTTTCTTATTCATCAGCGAGAATGCTTTCGAGAATTCCTTTTCCGATTTTGTAATTAGATTAACTGTGTAATAGAGCAAGCCGAGATACAAATGGTAATCTTTATTTGTTGAATCGAGTTTAACGGCGTTTTCCAAAACAGTGATTGCAAACCCGTAATTTTTTATAGAGTAGTAAAGTTTTGCAAGATCGAGGTTGGCGCTTGCCAATACCGGGTTAAATTTTACAGCACGGATGAGTGAGTTTTCCGCTTGAAGAAAATCTTCCATCACAAAACCCGAATAACTGAGCAGTCCGTAATCTTGTTTTTTGTATTCATACTCGATCCTGAATTGCTCGGCTTCAATATTGCCTTCATGAGCGTATCTTTCCGTTGGATCGATTGCCTTGTTGGTATCAAGTTTCGATTCCGATGTTTGGTATTCCCAAAAGTCTTCGGCTTTCAATCTGCCGAGGTTCGCCCAGGCGCCGGCACAAGTGCTGTCCATTTTTAAAATATCCTGGTAATCGGAAATAGCATAACCTCTCTGCAAAAAGTTTATTCGGTTATCATAGTAGCGTTCCTCGCGTAAGAATGCAAGGTAGAGCCGGTACTCAATATTTTGCGGATCGAGCTCAACAGCTTCGTAAACGTGGTCGAATGCATCGCCTACATCGGCAATCGGTTTGTATGAAAATGTTAGTTTACCGAGCTCAAAATACGAGGGTGCATCGTTATGCAGTATTATTGATTGATTGAAATAATGCACCGCTGCGGCTGTATCTTTTTTTACGAGTGATTCGATGCCGAGTTTGTACTTATCTGTGTTGAGAGTATCTGGCACAGCAAAAATTTTTATTGAAAAAATAAAAAGAAGAATGATGCAGTATGAAGCGGTTCTTTGCATAGGTAATTTTTAATTACAGTGAAATATAAATTAAGAAGCGATAAAAAGCTCAAGGTAAATATGCCGTGCCTACGGCACTCTGTTTATTCTTCATACGTGTTTGTTACAAATGGTTACGCTCCTACGGAGCTGAATAAATTTGACTTAAAGATTTCTCGCAAAGAGCGCAGAGAAAAATTACACACCCCTCATACTCCCCTCTCCGCCCATCAGACTCACTTCCGTATCGGTAGAGCGGGCGGCGGACAAGCTGTGGGTTAAACAAAATGGGAAATTAATTTTTTGATTTTGCTTGTTTACCTATATCCATTTCGGGAATTTTCTTTTCGTTGGCAGAACAGTCGATCAATTTCTGTAAGCGTTTCAAACGTGTCTCTTCCTTCTTAGCGCTAATCACCCACCAGCTTACGGTCCTTTTGTAATAAGGGGGCATTGATTGAAAAAACTTCCAAGCATCTTTATTCTTTTTGAATATATTGAGATACGGTTTGTCCAAATCATCTTTTCTTTGTTCATAAGAATAAATTTCCGACCTATCTTCTTTTCTCTTTTCAAAAGCAGAAAGTCCCGGCTGCTGCATCAATCCTTGTTCAATTAATTCTTTCGCACGTTTAATATTAACGACACTCCATACACTTCCCTTTCTGCGCGGAGTAAATCTGATTTTGTAACTTACATCATCTATACTTTTCCGGATCCCGTCAATCCATCCGAAACAGAGCGCTTCATCAACCGATTCGGGCCAGGTTACACTCGGCTTACCCGAATTTTTTTTGTAATAGCCAAGCCACAGTTCCTCTTTAGAAGAGTAATTTTGTTTGAACCACTTCCTGAGTTGGGATGGAGATTTGAAAAATATTGGATTCACGATTCGCATATAAAATTAATTACGATACTGTTTTACAAAAACAATTAATAACTGTGAATATCATTTGTTCATTTTTATTACCGATAAATTTCGATTCAGCTCTTTTAATTCAATTGTAGTCGGATCGATTGCTGCTAATGTTTTGATTACTTCTTTTAACTCGTCAATATTCTTTTCCGCCTTTTTAACTATTTCTCCATGCATCCCCTCATCTTTCATATCCAATACTAAAAGCTGCATCGATGAAGCCGCGTTTTGAAGAATATCTTGCATAGTACGCATGGTTGCGTTAAATATCTCTATCCGCTCATTGATAATCTTTCTTTGCATATTTCTTTTTACCAGCCACAAACCGAAAAGAAATAGAACTGTCAGCGGTATCGCCCAGCTGTAATTTTTGCTTTCCATGTACTTTATAAAATCAAGAACGGGATATACGCCGAGGAATAGATTTAAAAACAGCGTCAGCAATACAACGGTAAGGAACAGAATTATGATGAAGGTATTATTCTTCAATAATTTCATTAACCACCTTGATTATATTATCTCTTAACCGCCCGGAAGATTCCTAACAAATAAACTGCACAAATTACTTACGATCTGTTTCCGGTTTATTTTTTTTGTAGGTGCAACATAGCTCCCAAAGAATCCTTTGTCAAACCAAATGAGAACGTACTCTTTCCTTTTATTAAGATAAAGTGAGATGGAATATTAATTGGCGGTTAACTTAAAGACATTTCTCGTTGTAGATTTTATTTACAACCATATAGGCGGTTCTTCACCGGAGTGAAAAAATGTTTCTTCTTTTACTGTTCATACATCAAAAACCCGGTTCAGTTATTTCTTTCCGAACGCTAAGTTTCCGGCGCCGGGATAACGAATGATAATTGTATCGCCGTCCTCGTACTTATTCATCAACAGTTCGGCAGACAGTGGGTTGATCAAATATCTCTGAATAGTTCGTTTGAGCGGACGTGCGCCAAATGTAATATCATATCCATGCTGCATCAAGAAATCCTTAACCCCTTCTTCTATTTCGAACTGTAATCCCTTTTCTGCAAGCATTCCACCAACCTTTTGTAATTGCAGATCAATAATTTCTTCGATCTCTTTTCTCAGCAACGGTTTGAAGAGAACAATTTCGTCAATCCGGTTCAAAAATTCGGGGCGTATGGTTTTTCGTAAAAGTTCCGAAAGATCAACTCGAAGTTCGCCGATTATGTAATCGAAATTATTTTCGTCCATATCTGTAAGTTTTTCCCGGATCAAATGTGAACCGAGATTGGAAGTCATAATTATGATCGTATTTTTGAAATCTACCGTTCTTCCCTGGTTATCTGTTAACCTTCCGTCATCCAAAACCTGGAGAAGAATATTGAACACGTCGGCATGTGCTTTTTCTATTTCATCAAGCAGAACAACCGAGTATGGTCTGCGTCGCACAGCTTCTGTTAACTGTCCGCCTTCGTCGTAGCCAACATAGCCGGGAGGCGCTCCAATTAAACGTGATACTGAAAATTTTTCCATATACTCGCTCATATCAATCCGTATCATTGCGTGTTCGTCGTTGAAAAGAAATTCCGCGAGTGCCCGTGCAAGTTCGGTCTTTCCAACTCCGGTTGTGCCGATGAAAATGAATGAACCAATTGGACGGTTGGCATCTTGCAGACCGGCGCGCGATCTTCGGATTGCATTTGCAACTGCTGCGACTGCATCCTCTTGTCCAACAATTCGTTTGTGGAGTTCTTCTTCCAATCTTAAGAGTTTGCTTCGTTCACTTTCAAGCATCCGGTTTACCGGAATTCCAGTCCACTTTGCAACAACCTCTGCAACGTCTTCTGCATCAACTTCTTCCTTCAGCATTTTACTGGCCTTTTGTATTACAGCTAATTCCTCGGTCTCCTTTTTCATTTTCTTATCGAGTTCATTAATCACACCGTAACGTAATTCAGCAACTTTGCCAAGATTACCTTCGCGTTCAAAACGATCTGCATCTAACTTTGCTTTTTCAATTTCACTTTTCATAGAACGGATCTTTTGAATCTTCTCTTTCTCAAGCTGCCAGTGCCCCTTTAACCTACTTCGTTCCTCCTGAAATTCGCTCAATTCTTTTTGCAGTTCTTCAAGACGTGCCGCCGATTCTGAATCTTTTTCGCGTTTCAATGCCTCGCGTTCTATTTCCAATTGTTTTACTTTACGCTCGATTGCGTCAAGCTCCTCCGGCATCGAATCAATCTCTATTCGAAGTTTGGATGCCGATTCATCTATCAAGTCTATCGCTTTGTCGGGAAGAAATCGGTCCGTGATATAACGATTAGAAAGCTGCACAGCTGCTACAATTGCACCATCGGTTATGCGTACGCCATGATGAACTTCATAGCGCTCTTTCAATCCTCTCAAAATTGAAATTGAATCTTCTTCATTAGGCTCTGTTACAAGTACCGGCTGAAATCTTCTTTCAAGTGCAGCATCCTTTTCAATATATTTTCTATACTCATCAAGTGTTGTTGCGCCGATTGCATGAAGCTCACCGCGAGCAAGTGCCGGTTTCAAAATATTAGCAGCATCCATTGCACCTTCTGTTTTTCCGGCTCCAACGAGAAGATGCAGTTCGTCAATGAATAAAATAATTTCTCCGTCGGATTCTTGAACTTCTTTAACAACTGCTTTTACACGTTCTTCAAACTGTCCGCGGAATTGAGTCCCGGCAACAAGAGCGCCCATATCGAGTGCAACAATTCTTTTTGTCTTTAATGTCTCCGGTACATCACCGGCTACAATACGATGAGCAATTCCTTCGGCAATTGCTGTTTTACCAACGCCCGGTTCACCAATCAACACCGGATTGTTTTTGGTTCTGCGAGAAAGGACTTGCAATACTCTTCTTATTTCCTCGTCGCGGCCGATTACCGGATCTAATTTATTTGTTCTAGCAAGCTCGTTTAAATCACGCCCGTATTTTTGCAATGCCTGGTATGTATCTTCCGGCATTTGTGAAGTAACGCGTTGTGTTCCTCTAATATCCTTCAGTGCAGATAGGATTACATTTTTATTTATACCATTATCGTTCAAAAGTTTTCCGGCAACAGAATTATCCTCGCTCAATGCCAAAAGGATATGTTCGTTAGATACATATTCATCTTTAAGATTTTTGGTTTCATTGGCGGAGTTATCAAAAATTTTGGCTGCACCGATTGATAGCTGCTGGCTTCCAATCCCGGAACCGGTAACTTTGGGAAGTTTTTCAAGCAGTTCGCCAATTTTAATTTTCATCTGGCTGATATTACCGCCGGCTTTCTGAATGATAGTAAAACCTACATTAGTTTGGTCTTGCAATATTGCAGCCAGCAGATGTTCCGGTTCAACAACCTGGTTGTTGTAGTTCTGTGCAATCTCGATTGCATTTTGAATTGTCTCTTGAGCTTTTACAGTAAACTTGTTGAAGTTGTATGCCATATTATACCGCCAGAATTTTACAATGCTAATTTAACGTTCATACAAAAAATATTCTTGAAAGTTTCATGTATCAAATAATAATTCTAAATATTATATTACGAATTAGTAATACAATATTTAGTGACATTTATTCTCGGCCAAAAGCTTCTTCTTGTTAGTGCTAATCAATTATTATAATTTTGCAACCTTCAAAGAATATATTATGACTCAATCATTATCACAAAATGAAGATACAATTGTTGCGTTAGCAACGCCCCCCGGCATCGGCGCTATTTCTGTGATTCGAGTTAGCGGACCAACCAGTTTCGCTGCAATCGACAAAATCTTCAAGGGTAAAAAATCAATCAGCGATTCGGAAAGCCATACAATCCATTACGGAAAAATTTACGATCAGAAGGATGAATTAATTGATGATGTACTGGTTTCTATTTTCCGTTTACCTAATTCATACACCGGTGAAGATTCGGTAGAAATTAGTACGCACGGCAGTCCACTAATTGTACAAAAAATAATTTCACTTCTGATAGATAGCGATGTCCGCTTAGCTGAACCTGGTGAGTTTACAAAACGCGCTTTTCTAAATGGAAGAATAGATCTCGCTCAGGCAGAAGCCGTCGCAGACATAATTAACTCAAGTACTGAGGCGTCGCTACGCGGTGCAAGAAATCAACTGGATGGATTGCTTTCTCAAAAAGTCGATCAGCTGCGTCAGCTTCTAATCAACACATCTTCGTTGATCGAACTGGAATTGGACTTCACCGAAGAAGATATTGAATTCCTGTCCCTCAAAGAAATTCTTTCTAATATTGATAGAATCGAATCGGAAATAAATCAACTTCTTTCAAGTTATTCATTTGGTAGAATAATAAAAGATGGCGTTAACGTTGCACTGGTAGGGAAGCCAAATGTCGGAAAATCATCATTACTTAATTATCTACTGAAAGAAGCTCGCGCAATTGTAAGTGAAATACCCGGTACCACACGTGACATTATTCGTGAAGAACTAAACATAGATGGAATTTTGTTTAGATTATTTGATACTGCCGGAATTAGAACAAGCGTTGACGCAATCGAGATCGAAGGAGTCAATCGAAGCCGGGAAGCTGTCCAGAATGCCGATATAGTTTTATTTTTGAATGATGCCACTGTTGGTTTCAACGATGACCTTTACAATGAATTAAAAAATATTACTAAAGAAGATAGAATACTTCCGGTGGTAAATAAAATAGATATTAAAGAAAATTCAGATCCAAGATTTATCGTTGGTATTTCGGCAAAGACCGGAAAGGGAATTATTGATCTTTTTGAAAAATTGAAAGAAAAAGCAATTGGGACAAAGAATTATTCCGAAAAATCTGCTATAGTTTCAAATCTTCGTCATTTCGATTCTCTTAAAAAAGCTAAAGATCATCTTGAAAGTGCAAAGAGTTCAATTAACGAAAAATTAACTGGCGAATTTATTTCCGTTGATCTTCGAAATGCCGAAAGTTCGCTCGGAGAAATAATTGGTAAAGTAACTTCTGATGATATTTTAAACAATATTTTTGCAAAATTTTGTATTGGAAAGTGAATTGTTTCATGTGAAACGGGATGAAAGTTCTGCACTCAACACTCAGCTTGTTTCATGTGAAACGGAAAGAGATCAATGAATTATTTTGATGTTATTGTAGTTGGTGGAGGACACGCCGGCATAGAGGCGGCAATTGCGGCAGCTAACATGGGTTGCTCTGTTGCTGTAGTAACTATGAATAAAAATGCGTTCGGTAGAATGTCTTGTAACCCGGCAATTGGGGGCAGTGCAAAAGGACATTTAGTTCACGAAATCGACGCTTTAGGTGGTGCAATGGGTCTAATTGCCGACCAATCAGGAATTCAATTCCGTACATTAAATAAATCAAAAGGTCCGGCGGTTTGGGCTGGAAGAAGCCAGAATGACCGGAAAATTTATTCTGAAGTTGCTTCGAAATTTATTAGCTCAACACAAAATATTGAAATAATTGAAGATTCTATAACTGCGGCGGTAGAAGAGGGTAAGACTATTTCTGGAATTAAGACTGCAAATGGAAATGAAATAAAATGTAAAGCATTGATCGTTTGCTCTGGCACTTTTCTGAATGGTTTAATGCATACCGGACTGAAAGCAACAAAGGGGGGTAGGTTTGGTGAGCAGCCAGCTCTCGGTTTGACAGAATCGTTAATCAAAATGGGATTTGAGTCCGGAAGATTAAAAACCGGAACCCCGCCAAGGCTAAAAAGAGATTCAATAAATTGGGATGTTCTTGAAGAACAACCGGGAGATATTCCACCTAAATCTTTTTCGTTAAGAACTCCAACAAACGAATTTCCCTATCTTCCGCAATTAAGCTGTCATATTACTTACACGGATAAAACCGTTCATAAAATTTTGGAAAAAGGATTTGACCGCTCGCCAATGTTCACGGGATTAATACACGGGGTTGGTCCGCGCTACTGCCCATCAATCGAAGATAAAATTAATCGTTTTTCAGATAAAGAAAGACACCAGCTATTTCTTGAACCGGAAGGATTGGATTCCGATCTTATTTATATTAACGGTTTTTCTACATCATTACCTGAAGAGATTCAGTTTGAAGCGTTGCGGAAAATTAAAGGACTTGAAGAAGTCGAAATGGTGCGCCCCGGTTACGCGGTTGAGTATGATTACTTTCCACCTTACCAAGTTGATTTGACTTTAGAAACAAAATTGGTTCAAGGACTTTACTTTGCCGGACAAATCAACGGAACATCTGGTTACGAAGAAGCTGCCGGACAAGGTATCGTTGCCGGTATTAATGCTGCACTAAAAATTCAGGGGAGACCGGAATTTGTTTTGAAGAGAAGTGAATCTTATATCGGTGTTTTGATAGATGACCTCGTCGGCAAATCTACAAATGAACCATATCGCATGTTCACATCACGGGCAGAGCATCGATTGATTCTGCGTCAAGATAATGCCGATAGAAGATTGTTAAAATATGGTTACGAATTCGGACTGATACCTGGGGAAATGTACAACGAACTGAAAGAAAGAGAAACTTTTATTTCGGTATCGAAAGATTTATTAAGTCAAAACAAAGTAACACCATCTCAAATAAACGACTACCTGGAATCGATCAACTCTTCTAAATTAGAAAATGCAGAATCTTTAGATCGCTTAACCAAACGCCCGGAAGTTTCTTTAACAGGTCTTCTTAATACTATTAATAATGGAAACGAAGATATAAACAAGTTAGCCAAAAATGAGAAGGTTGTTGAACAAGTAGAAATCGAAATCAAATATGATGGCTACATTCAAAGACAGATGGAATTGATTGAAAAAATGGGAAAATTAGAAGATGTTTTAATTCCATTAAATTTTAATTACACTAACTTGAAATCTATATCAACCGAAGGGAGAGAGAAACTTAATAAAGTTAAACCGCGTTCTATTGGTCAAGCATCAAGAATCTCGGGTGTAACCCCTTCAGATATTTCTGTTTTATTAGTATATTTGCGAAGTTAAATTTTCTATCCGAGGGCTTTGTTGGATCTTCAAGAGCAGTATCTGCGCGAACTGAAAATGCTCTTTTGGGAAAATTCTATTAATCCCGATGAATATCAGCTTGAAAGACTTGCTAATTTTGCATCTTTAGTAGCTCATAAAAACTCAAAAGTTAATCTAATTTCACGCCGTGATGTCCAAAAGATCATTGAAAATCATGTGTTTATCTCCTCATTTCTATCTGAATTTCTTCCCAACAAGATCACGAAGTTTTTAGATATTGGAACCGGCGGCGGATTTCCCGGTATTCCATTAGCAATTACACGCCCGATGCTTCGGGGTGTGCTTGCCGATTCAACCTCAAAAAAAATTGATGCTGTTAAAGAGTTTATTTCCAAATTAAAGTTGAACAACGTCGTTGCCGAAAATTGCAGAGTTGAAAGCGACGAGTTCAAAGAAAAATATACAAATACATTTGACCTTGTAGTCAGTCGCGCTACAGTACCTTTAATAATACTTTTTAGATATTCATTACCATTGATAAAAGAGAAAGCATATTTAGCAGCTGTTAAGGGAGGCGATTTGAATGACGAGTTCAAAACAGCTGAACTGAAATACAAATCCCACATTAAAAAATTTACTACCTTCGAATTAGCATACAAACCATCCAACGCTCGCAATGAAAAAGGGAAGAAGCTGATCCTCATCGAAATCACAAAATAATTTTCCCAATTTATTCTTACATAATTAATAATCCGCAATTCACTTTTCTCAATACTAACTATAAACTGTTAACTGCAAACCTCGCTCATTCTCTTCATCAAGAATTCATACCTATAATCGTCATTATTCAATCCAATCAGTAAATATTGTGTGCATAAAAATGTTTTAAGAGTAATTGGCAGACGAAATTTTTATTTTTGCAGAGAGATTAATCGATCACAATTGAAAACATTAAAGTTTCTCCAATACCCACACACAAGGGATATCGTATTTGTACTTGGCGCCGGCGCTTCGCGTCCCGATGGCGTACCTTTGCAGAGAGATATCTTACCTCAAATAATTTCGGGCGGTATTGAAGAAATTGAGAAATCTGAAATCGGCTGTATAGTTCTTGAATTCATAAAAGATAATTTTGAATACAACATTCATTCCGATCATTATCCGCAGCTCGAAGCAGTGTTCGGGTTCCTCGACTATTTTATCCAGCACAATGAAAGTCTTAACCTGAAATATTCTATCGAAAAGATACGCTACATAAAAGAGTATTTGATTAAACTGATCCACTACATCGTAAATTTTCATACCAACAAAAACAGTGTTTACTATGATCTCTTCTGGAAAACACTCATCAGCCGTGCGCCTAATTCATCAGTTATCACGTTGAATTATGATACATTGCTCGAACAAGCTTTCGATTTTCATTTTAAAGACCACTGTTATATCGATTACTCTATACCGTTGATGAACTACGAAAAACTTCCCGAACTTGTACGATATAATTTTTGGGTCAATCCGCGCGCACCGGTCTCGGTCGAAGAATCGATAACACCGATACCGATAAAAATTATCAAGCTGCACGGAAGTTTGAATTGGAAATACTGCAACTGCTGCAACCAAACTTTGCTTACACCGTGGGATAGAAAGATCGATTTGAACAAAGGGAAGTTCCTCGGCTATACGTATCCCGATAACCTCGAATACGAATACAGCTGCCCCATTGATGGAACCGAGTTCAGCACATTGATCGTTCCGCCGTCGTATCTTAAAACTATCTCTCACCCGATCATACAACAGCTGTTGGTCGAAGCATCGCGCGAGATCCGCGTGACAAAAAAAATTGTCTTCATCGGCTACTCGCTTTCGGATGCTGATCTTCACATCAAAGCATTATTCAAAAAACATATTACGCCGGATACCGATGTTGTTGTGATCAACCCGAAAAAGAAAGAAACATTGGACCTCAGCTACAAATCCCTTTCGCATAATTCAAAATTCATCTACTCAACTTTTGAAGAGATACTGCTTGATAAAAATCTCCTCGATGAGATTTTCTCAACATAATTCCGTTCAAACTAACTTTTAGGGAAATTTATCTATCAATTAAGTATCACTTTACTCAAGATTTTTATCTCTTCTCTGTGTAACTCTGGACTTTCCCGGTGGCACTCTGTGCAGCAATCATTTTTCTTTTATTGTGGGGTTACCAGGGATTAAATCTTTAAGCCGACTTCTAATCTTCAATGTTGTACTTATGGCATTTTTCACTTAGGCGTTCTGTCGTTATCACAAATATTGCCGTACAAATGAAGCTTCATGTTTTCATCGACACCCCGGTGAATAAACTTGACAAATCAACTTACATACTCTATTTTGATACTACTGTAAATCAATAGCGGATTTATTTCCAATGCTCTCTAAATTGGCAACCTTGATACTTGGTATTCTTTCCGAAAGGGAACGCAACCCATACGATATTACCAAAATGCTCAGCGATATGCAGACACGCAAATGGCTTCCGCTTGCAGATTCAACCGTTTATGCCACAATCAACAATTTGAAAAAACGCGGATTGATAAACGGAAGACAAGAGCGCTCCGGTAATCTTCCCGAAAAAACTATTTACAATATTACCCCGGAAGGGGAGTTCGAACTTCACAGCTCAATAACCGCTTACCTTGAAGAAGATGCTTCTTCATCTTCCGGATTTGATATCGGAATTTTATTGATGCACAACTTGAGCAAGCCGGAAATTTTAATGAAGCTGAAAAAGAAACTCGAACGCCTTGAAGCCACCGCCTACACGGTACGCAAACAGATCTTCAATTTGGAAATGGATACTACACGGATTGCCTTTACAAGTCTCGCTATGCTTAAACACCGTCTCCACTTAATGGAAGCGGAAATCAAAACCGTTAAAGAGCTGATAAAAGAATTGAACATCCGCACGGACATCTCCGAGCTTTCACCCTTTGATATGAGAAACGTCTGAACTGCAATTTTGAATGTTAAATTCTAAATGAAAAATTTTGAGTTATGAGTTTAGAATTTTGAGTTAATCTGTAATCCAACACTTGTCCGCTGTTATTTCAGCAGATTTAACACTCAACATTTTTCCATTTGTCTTTGCTTTCCATTTATCATTTAACATTTACAATTTAACATTTATCATTGCTTTTCCCTTTTCACGCTTGTCGCCCGACAGACTTCAGTTAATTATAAGTTAGCACAAGAAATTAAATGGTATTTACATTGGTTCACAAATAGGTTAACTTCGTCTGTGTGAGAAAAATAATATTTTATAAAACTGTCAATAATAAGATACCGGTTGAAGAGTTTCTTGAATCACTTTCTGATAAACAAGCAGAAAAAATATTATGGGTCTTACGTATAATAAAGGAACTAGACAGAATTCCTATTGAGTATTTCAAGAAATTAGAAAGCGCAAATGATATTTGGGAGGTAAGGGTAGGTTCGGGAAATAATGAATTTCGATTGCTAGGATTTTGGTATGAATCCAATTTTATCGTTTTAACAAATGGATTTAGAAAGAAATCTCAAAAAACACCCAAAACAGAAATAGAACTATCCGAAAGTAGAAAAAAAGACTTTTTAGAAAGGAACTAAAATGGATGATTTAGAAAAATATATAGTAAAGCGAAAAAGCAAGAGTAAAAAGTTCGCTAAAAGTTTCGAAAAAGGTTACGAAAGTTTCAAGATAGGGGTATTGCTTCGTCAAGCAAGAGAGGAAGTTGGGGTAACCCAAAAAGAGCTTGCCGAAAAACTCAGCACCAAAAAATCTGCAATCTCTCGAATTGAAAACCACGCTGAAGATATCCGCCTTTCCACACTGAAGAGTTATTTAGAAGCATTAGGTAAAAAATTACGAATTAACATACAATAAACTAAATACTGTGTACTAGCAATCGCTTCTAATGAACAACACATTAAAGGAGCGAAGTGAGAAAAACAAGCCGGTAATTATAGACAAAAAATATTTACCTCTTACTTCTCGTAATGAGCATCTATTTTATAACCATGCGGATTTTTATAAAACAAAAATTCTTAGTGGAGTAAAAGTAAAACGACTGGATGTTTTGAATAGATTATTTAATAAAAAATCCTAATTGTAGTTTATATACTCAATTGGAAATAAAATGGGTTATATTCCACAAGATGCTAAATGGTATATCGCTGAAATAATAGTTGAAATAAAAATTGAGAATGAGCCACGCAATGTTGTTCAGACAAATATTATATTAATCTATGCTGACTCTCCCGAAGCGGCATATAAAAACGCAATTGAATTAGGCAAGGAACACGAAATGGTTTATGAAAATTCCGAGAATAATTTTGTAACAATTAAATTCCGTGGACTAAGGGATTTAAATGTAATTCATGATCCGTTAGAACATGGAGGTGAATTAATATTCAAAGAAAATATTGCAATGACTGAAGATGAAATTCAATCAATGATTTCACCAAGAGAAAAATTAGGAATCTTTTCCAATAATGAATGCCCGGCGAATAAACCTAATTACTTGTCTAAGGAAATATTAAAAAAAATTCTTGATAAATTGGATCCAAGAGATAAAACAAATAAATAGCATTACGTATAACCACTTTAAAAAGAATATTGGCAATAAAAAAATTATTAGAATAATAACTTACCCCGACTAATCGGGACAACACGCTTTTATGCGAACACTATAAACAAATCATGAAAGCTAAAATATTCATAAGTATTTTTTTGGTTAGCTGCTTGTTCTCCTCATTTATCTTTGCACAAAATTCTCAAATAGATTTTCCATTACGTATCGGCAACAGATGGCAATATAGTGAGGGACCCGGGTATTACAGTGAAAGCCGTGCGATCAAAGATACAGTAATGCCAAATGGGTTAACCTATACTCAAGTGACCGGGGATTTATTCAAAGGTTATTTTAGAAAAGAAGGTACAAAAGTATTTTCATATAATACTTTTTTTGATACTGAATCTGTAAAGTATGATTTTTCTCTCAAAGTCGGTTATACTTTACAAGTAATAATCTACGATTCGGATACAACTTTAATAACCGTCCGTTCCGCCGGCACTGCAAACTTTTTTGGTGTTCAAAGAAATTATATGAGTTTTTTCCGCGATAACATTCCTTCAACCGGGGATGGCGAAGAAACTATCGCTGATGGACTTGGACTAGTTCAATATGCCGGAGAAGTTTTATATTACGGATTGACCGGCGCTGTTATAAACAGTGTAGAATACGGACAAATTCTTGGTGTTGAAAATCCGGCTTCAACAATACCAGATAATTTCCGGTTACTGCAGAATTATCCCAATCCATTTTCCGCCGGAGGCGGATCCGCTTATGGCGGAAACCCAACCACAACAATAGAATATGAAATCTCAACCCCGCCCTCTGTCCCTCCCCTTACTAAGGGGAGGGATATGGGAGGGGTCGTTACATTAAAAGTTTACGACATCCTCGGGCGCGAAGTCGCTACATTAGTAGATGAATATAAAGCGCCGGGAAATTATTCTATACAATTTAATGTAGAGACGCATCATTCCGCCGGAGGCGGAGCGTCTTTACCAAGCGGAATTTATTTTTATACCGCAACATTCAATAATATCTTAAAAACGAAATCAATGGTATTGCTTAAATAAATTCCCAATATGACATTTTTAATAAGTCAAAAGGAATGGTTAACAAGTAAATAAAATTTATCTGTCTATGGCAGAAGTAAATAGGTTAAAAAAGAATAAAGACTTTGCGAGGTATTCAATAAAAATAAGAAGAAGAATTATTTTACTTTCCTTACTACTATCCGTTAATATTTTTTCACAGCAGACAACATTTCAAGATTCATTATTGGATCGAATGACCGGGAAATGGACTTTAAAAGGTATTATTGCCGGACAAGAAACAACACATGATGTTACTGCTTCGTGGATTCTTGAACATCAGTATTTACAATTCCGGGAAATATCCCATGAAAAAGATGCCGACGGTACTGCTGCTTACGAGGCATTGGTTTTTATCGGCTGGGATTCGCAGCTGAATCAATATTCTTGTTTATGGCTCGACGTAACCGGTGGCGGTCTTTCGGCTCAAGCAATTGCCCACGCGGAGCGCAAAGGAGATGACATTGCTTTTTTATTTAAAGGCAGCGACGGAAGTCTTTTCCACACAACATTTGTTTATGATAGAAATGTAGATACATGGCAGTGGATTATGGATGGCGAAGAAAACGGAACGCTTCAACCTTTTGCGCGTGTAAAACTCACAAGAAAAGAATAGTTAGGTTAAGAGGATGGCACACAAGTTCGTGTCCGCGGCGACAGATAAAGTTCGTTCATAAAAGTAGTCTCGGTAAATAAATTTCATGGAAACACCATTAGAACAGATTTTAACTAATTCTTACAAAGCCGGCATGATTTCCTATATAGATGCACATCCCCGGGATTTTGAAGAGGCAGTAAAATTAGCTATTTCAGATAAACAACCGTATTCATGGCGTGCCGCGTGGTTATTGTGGAGCTGCATGAAAAAAAACGACCGGCGGATACAACCTTACATCAAAAAAATAATTAACACTCTAACAACTAAGGACGATAACCACCGGCGTGAGTTACTAAAAATTCTTTCGCTGATGGAATTAAACGGGGAACATGAAAGTTTTTTATTTGATGTTTGCATGACCATCTGGGAAAAGATAAATAAAAAGCCATCTGTGCGATTTACCGCTTTTAAGATTATCGTTAAGATAGCCAAAAAACATCCCGACTTATCACGCGAAATAGTTTTTCTTATGCAGAATCAATATTTAGATTCATTGTCTCCCTCGGTAAAAAGATCTATTGCTAAGATGGCAAAGGAGTTCATTCAATAATAACAATTACACAAATTGATACCGCTGCCGATATGACTACTTGTTATGGTTATCATAATTTTGTTATACCGATAGTTGGATTAGCCGAAGGAAACTACCGCGTGGATATTTATCGCGATTGTCTCTACGATATTTAATGTAGGGGCGAATCCGCGATTCGTCCAACTAAGCTTACAAAAAACATTGACTCGAATTAGAAAATTTGAATCAGGAGTTAAATTATGACAACAACCCGGAAATTGATCATGGTATTGGCGCTTATGTGTCTAAGCATGGGAAATGTGTTATCCCAAAATTTGGATTCATGGCCTAAAACTGTTCTCATTACAAACGACGACGGCATCAACGATCCTAAAATGATAGGACTTGCAAAAGCATTTTCAAAAGTTGCCGAGACATACGTCGTAGCCCCATCGGGAGACAAAAGCGGAACTACACATTATACATCTGTATTCAGCATCTACCAGCTCACAGTAGAAAAGAAAAACATCGGCGAAGGAATAAAAGCATATGCCGTTGACGGCTACCCGGGTGATTGCGTTCTGCTTGCACTTCAAGGCATAATGAAAGATACCAAACCGGATTTGGTAATTTCAGGAATCAACGGGGGACCAAATCTCGGCTACGATTGGCTTGCTTCCGGCACCATTGGTGCTGCACGTCTCGCCTCATATTGGGGTGTCCCTTCTATTGCTGTATCGGGAATAAAAGACGGACTACCCGAAACCGAAGAAGCTCTAATTAATTGGGTAATAGAATTTTCTAAAAGTGATTTGGTTCGACAATTAAAAACCGGTCAATACTTTACATTAAGTTTCCCAAGACTTTCGCTTTCCGAAATCAAAGGAATAAAAGTAGCAGCGCGTGCCGGTATTCTCGCCGATTTTTCTTTCTCTAAAATCCAAAGTGACTCTGCGGAATCAAATAAAGAAGTTTGGCAGTTAAACCGACCGAAGCCCATTACAGATGTAGATGCTGAAAGTGATGCGGCTTTGTATTATTCCGGTTATATTATAGTTGTACCAATGCTGGCAGATGAAATTGACTATCCCCTTCTTTCAAAACTAAAAAATAATTCCGGTCTTTTGCCTGAGTGGAAATAAAAACTTAGAAGCATAAACGCCGGTAATATAATTAACAAGTTTCCTGGCTGCCGGAATCACGATTTTGTCCGGATATCGTCGTTCCGAACTTTGCTGCCGTTATAGTCTGTTGCATAGCTTAAATTTTGTTTTTTCTTTGCGGCTCCGCGCATTCTCCGGCACTCGTCGGGGTAAACTTTGCGACCTTTGCGTGATAACCTTTAAAAGCTTTCATCACGCCAAAGGCGGATAAACGCAATGACGCAAGGTATCCGCAAAGCCCACAGAGAATTTTGCAACAGACACTAACATGAGTAGTGTAAACAATAGATTCATTTTCTGTTTCGCTACAAATATTTGCTTCTACTTTTGCTTACACATAATTGCAGAGAACTTAAATCATTTATAAGTTTGTGTGAAAAATAATTGATTCAATGAAAACCATTCTGCTTCTCTCTGCAATTACATTCGGTATTCTTTTCCCTTACGGTGAGCAGTACACATTTCTCATCCGCTATTTGTTAATGGTGCTTCTCTTCTTTTCATTCCTCGACATTAAATTTGATAAAGACATAGTAACAAAAAAACATTTCATCTTGCTGATCATCATGATCGTCTCGCCGGTAATTATCTATTATCTAATCAACGGTTTTAATCATGTACTTGCACAAGCGGCATTCATTGCCTCGGCTGCGCCAACTGCAATAGCAGCACCGGTAATTATCAGTTTAAAAAGGAAGCGAGTTGAGTTCACAATGATCTCATTAATACTTAGTAACGCCGCAGTTGCAATTCTTCTCCCTTTTATTCTCCCTACAATACTCGGCAATGGAAAGGATATATCCGTTATTCAGGTTCTGGTACCCGTGCTAATAACTTTCGCGATTCCGCTCCTTGCTTCACAAATATTTAAATATGCCTTGCCAAAAGTATGGTGTGTGCTTGTAGGCTGTAAAGATTCTTCGTTCTATATTTTGGTAGCCAACATTTACATTGCAACTTCGGACGCATCGAGTTATATCCGCAATGAATTATCATCGAGTATCGGAATAGTTTTCTTGATCGGGCTGACAATTGCAATTTTATGTGTAGCCTATTTTGGATTGGGCTGGTTGATTGGCGGAAAAGAATACGCGCATGAAGCGAGCCAATCGCTCGGACAAAAAAACAATGCGTTCACAATCTGGATTGCGCTTACGTTTATGAATCCCGTTGCTGCTTTAGGACCGGTTTTTTATGTTCTATTCCAGAACGGGTACATCTCATGGGAATTATACAAACACGGGCATTCGAAAGAACAATCATTACAAAGTAAGTAAAAAGAATTTTCTATATTTAAACCACGACAACAAATCTATAACAAAGAAGAGGGACTATAATGAAAAGATTACTTCTTACCATTATGTTATTGATTTCAATAACAACACTATCAACCGCACAAAGTAAATTCGGTGCTGGAATAAATGCCGGCATTGCTCTGCCAAACAGTGACTTTGGCGATGTTTACAATACCGGTTTCGGAGGCACAGCCTCTCTTACATATGATCTTACACAAGAATGGCAGCTTCTTGCATCTGCCGGTTACTACCGGTTTTCTTTTAACGATGATCTATTTAATGACTTCCTCAAAAGTATCGGGGTAAACGAAACAGCAGATGTTGAAGCACCTCTTTCATTAATTCCGTTAATGGTTGGCGGGAGATACTTTTTCACACAAGGCGAATTTAAACCTTATGCTACCGCCGTAGTAGGTATTCACATTATGAGTGTTTCTGCCGAAGATGTAAATATCAGCGGACAAACATACAAAGCCAGTGCTACCGAAACACAAACAAAAGGTGCATGGGGAGTTGGTCTCGGTTTCCTTTACAAAGTTGCACCTAAAATTCATTTGAACTTAGACGCCAAATTTAACGGCAATAGTTCCGAAGTATCGCAGACAACTTCAAGTCAAGAAGGTGATACTACAGTTGAAGAATCATCTTCATCAACAACTACGTTTATAACAATATTAGCCGGTGTACAAATAGAATTGTAATTTTATATTGCCGGTTCAGATAATATCTGGACCGGCTGCCTCTCAAAAAAAATTTCACATAGAGCAACCTTTTACCAAATCTCTGCGTCATAACTCTGTTAAATTTATTTTTCGGATGTTAAATCCGTTTTTATTAATTTATAGTTGTCTCACTAAAACGAAAGGGCTTTTGGGTTAATGAAGAAACTCTTCAAAATTCTAGCATACATCATAGGGGGTGTAGCAGTATTACTTATAGCATTCTCAATCTATTTCAATTCAACCTATCCGCAAGTTGATCCTCCGGTAAATGAAAAGGTGGAGATTACTCCGGCAAGAATTGCTCGCGGTGAATATCTTGCAAAACATGTTACCGTTTGCATGGATTGTCACTCGGTACGTGATTGGTCTAAATTTTCCGGTCCGCCAAAACCTGATACATGGGGAATGGGCGGTGATCGATTTGGAGAAGATATGGGCTTACCGGGAACACTTTTTGCGAAAAACATTACCCCGGCCGGAATCGGCGAATGGTCGGATGGTGAATTGATTCGTGCTATTACTTGTGGTGTAAATAATAAGGGAAACGCATTTTTTCCCCTAATGCCGTATTTAAACTATAACCATTTAGTTAAAGAAGATCTCTATTCAATTATTGCTTATGTACGTTCTCTTGAACCAATAAAAAATGAAGTACCGGAAGGAAGTCTTAATTTTCCTTTAAACTTTATTGTAAAAACTATTCCGCCTAAATCTTATAATCCATCACCGGAACCCGATAAAAATGATCCGGCAAAGTATGGTGAATACTTAACAAAAATGGCAGCTTGTTTCGATTGCCACACTCCATCTGTTAAAGGTGAATACATAGTTGAGAAAGCTTTTGCCGGCGGTGCAGAATTTATGCTACCAAGCGGTACCGTTCGAAGCGCTAATCTCACTCCCGATATTGCTACCGGAATCGGCAAGTGGACAAAAGATCAGTTCATCGCACGGTTCAAATTGATGGACCCGGACAGCAACCAAATTGCTTCGGTCGATTTCATGAAAGAGTTTAATACTCCAATGCCGTGGACAATGTACGCCGGCATGACCCGCGAAGATTTGGGTGCAATCTATGAATTCTTACGCACCGTAAAACCATTGCGGAATGCCGTAACCAAATTCACACCGGCAAAACTATAATTATTTATATGAGGTTGTCTTAATCGTAAATTACAGTGTTTATAACTATCTCTAAGACAACCTCAACATTTTATAATCTCACCTTTGCAGCAGACCAAATAAATACCGTGGTAATATTGGTTTAATATGATGAAAGGATTACAATACAAGTGTTGCTATAATTACCGGGATATGAACAAGAACTAAAATTCCAAACTTAATTATTGTCTCTTTCCGGTGAGTGGGTGAAAGATATATGAAATAGATTCCCTTCATAATCGTATTACTCATCATCGAAATTAGTATGGCGGTAAAAATTAAATCCGCATTCGGCCCGATATCTGTTGCCATAGAGAGAACAAACGGGGTAATATCTGCTACACCAACCGTAACAGATAGAAATATCAATCCCAAATGACCGAAGTACGTTTTTACAAGTGATGTAATAATTATCAAAGCGACAAACAGTAAAGAAAAAATCATTGCCGGTCTAATTTCAAAAGGATTCTGCAATTGTTCCGATTCATGATCTTTCTCTTTTTTGCCGGACGAATGCTGTTCTTTAAAAGGTATCAATGAAACGCCGGCGCCAAGTAAACTGAGCAGCAACAACTGCCACCAAATTCCATATACAAAAGAAGGACTAATAATCATCAGCAATATCAAAATCCTTAAATACATAACGCTGCATGCAACTATTGCCCCTTTTAGTGCACTGAAATGAACCGCCGGCTTTTTCTTTGCAATTCTTCCATAAGCAATTGTAACCGCAGTGCTGGATACAATTCCTCCAACAAAACCGGAGACCCAGAAGCCGACTTTATCACCAAGTTTTTTAGATAAGAAATATCCTACAAATCCTATAGTTGAAACAACAATAACTACTTGCCAAACTTCCGCCGGATTAATATTAAATTGTGTGTAGTCTTTATCGGGAAGTACCGGTAGTATAATGACGGTTACAAGTAAAAATTTTAGTACTGCCAGAAATTCCACCCGGTCTAATTTTTCAACATACTCTTCCATCTTCGCTTTCTCCGAAAGAAGCATAGTATTAATTATACCGAGCGCCATCGATGCCCAAACATCTACAAGGAGTGCGAGTGCACCAACTATAAACGTAAGCAACGCCGAAATCTCGCTTGTTACACCGAACCTTTCATTCTGCACTTTAGAAAAGTATGATATTGCGCAGAGAACCGATATGCCGATTAACCCGAGGGGAAGAATTACATCAACACCGTTTTGATGCAGTAGCGCGGAGCCAAAGCCAAACATGCTGATAATGGGATATGTTCTTATCCCTCCCAAAATTATTTTCTTGGGATTATTCTTGCTGCTTTCTCGTTCCAATCCTACAAGAAAACCGAGAGCTAACGCAACCAAAAAACGTAATTCAACGGTCCAGACAATTGAACTCATTATCAATAATTACATTAGTAAAAATAATTACGGCTGTAATTTGGTTAAAAGTTTAACAATAATAAACATGTTGCCCGTTTAACCGCTTACAAATAAGGTCGGTCATTCGTCTATCGTTCTTTTTCAAATTTATATTAACCAAAGCTTATATTTGTTAGAAAACGCAAGAATTTAAATCAAACACGAACAAAAATTTTAAAAATCCATTAGGTTCGGAATGAATCTTTCCATATGTTTACGTCCGTAATGGCAGTAACTTTAGAAGTAGTTGTAGAAGTAGACGCAATTTGTTCGAACCCTTCAGTAGTTTTTAAAGCTCTGTCGTAAACAATCAATTATCAACAAATTAAAAAGGAGCATCTGTCATGGCAGAGCGCAAACAAGGATCTGTTAAATGGTTTAACAGCACAAAAGGTTTTGGTTTCATTTCTCAAGAAGGCGGAGAAGATGTATTCGTACATTTTCAGTCTATCGTTGGCGATGGATACAAAACTCTAAACGAAAATGATAAAGTTGAATTTTCTGTTACCAAAGGTCCCAAAGGATTGCAAGCATCAGAAGTTAAAGTTATTCGCTAAGAATAATATTTTATGCTGATAATAAGAAGCCCGCCAATTGGCGGGCTTCTTGTTTTAAATAAACACCTTAACCCTATCCCAAATTTCTCTTAATTCATACTTCGGTTTCCTACAGATGAAAATATCAACGTTCTCATACGGCATTCCGTATTCATTGTAATGGGATGCTGCAACTTCTGCTTCTTCAAAATATTCTTTGTTGTCTTCAAGATCACCGCCGATAACAATCATAACTTGCTCGTTATACCTTTCCGGATAACCCCAGATCCAGTAATTATTGTGAGGAGAAATTGCAGTGGGCAATCCGTATTTATTTTTGTAATAATTTACAGCGCCGGCTTCTCCGTAATTCTGTGCAATTATAATTACATTTTTCTTTTCCCTCTCAGAAAGTTTGTTGTATGCCTCGGCAGTTTTTTGTACCATTTCTTCCCATCCAAAACGGTCCGCAAAAAATTGTGGAAGCGCACTCGTTCTGTTTCTTTCTGCCAATGTCGGACTAATGCCGGTTACCTCTGAAAGTTTTAAATACGAATCAACATCAAGCACTGGAATCGCAAACGGTGCTGTTATTAAATATCCCGGCAGTAATAAAAAAACTAAAACGTACCTTGCCCAGTTTCTCAAATACCTATCAATTAATAGATCGATGCCTACTGCACCGGCAGCAAGGATAACCGGGAATAATACTCCCATGTAATACGGTTTACCGTTATTCAAAACAAATACTATCAAGATTGATATATACATTAATCCAATTACAGCGAACACTTTTCCTTTTTTGTTGACGAAGAGAAAGTAAAATGCCGCTATCAGAAGAAGAGTAGAAAACGGATTCAGCTCCAGAAGATGCTCGCTAAAAAATTGCACGAAACCCAATGAAACATTTTTATATGTAGCCGCATTGTGCATGAACTCAAGGGTGGGGAAATTATTTGCGATCTGCCAAATTATGTTCGGAAGAAAAATTAAAGGAGCGAGAGCAGCACCTATGTACAATTCTTTGTTAAGAAAATATTTTCTGTTCTTTGTCAACAGCAGACCGATAAACAATCCAAATCCTAAAAACAAAAACGTAAGTTTATTCTGTAGCCCAATCCCGAAGATCAAACCGATAGTAATCCATAATTTTGAATTGCCGGTTTTAATTAATTTTATCAGGTAATAAAACATCAGCGAAGCAAAAAGATAATCGAAAGCATTCATTGAGTAGTAGCTGCTTCCGCCAAGCAGTACCCCGGCAAAAGTAGCAGCTAATGCCGAAAGAAATTGTGCATACTTACTGCCGCCTAGTTCGCGTGCTATCATCCCGGACATAAAAACAGTTAACGCCCCGGCTAAGTATGCAAAAATTCTAATTCCAAAAATCGATTCACCAAAGACCGAGCGAGATATCAACAGCACCAGAGCATTGAACGGCGGCTGATCTACATATCCCCAATCTAAATGCTTAGAACATTCTATATAATAATACTCGTCCCGGAAGATCCCGTAATTACCGGCAAATACCAGGAGTAACACTAATTTAAATACGGATAGAAAAATGAGGACAGTTGTAGAACTACTTAAATTAATCCGGAGTTTTGACATTACCATTTTGCAATAATCCTTCTGTAAACTTAATAAATTCAAGGTTTTAGACGCATGAAAGATTTCTTTCTTACAGATATTGATTTTTAGCTATCAATATGATATCATTGTGATAGCCAATCATTAAGAGGTCTAAAAAATGGAAGCAATAGTGGAAAAATCAGCAAAAAAAACAAATGGTTTTCTTGCTCTGTTTATCATCATAGTACTTATTGTTATTGATATTTACGTACTGCGCAATGGAATTATCACCGAGGATACAAATTTCTTATGGATTTTTATTCCTTTGATAATCATAACATCCATTTCATTCGGCGGCTTCACGGTAATACAGCCGAATGACTCGCGAGTGCTGATACTGTTTGGAAAATATACCGGCACAATTAGAGAATCAGGTTTCTGGTGGGTTAACCCGTTTACCGAAAAGAAAAAAGTTTCTCTCCGGATTCACAATTTCAACAGTGAAAAAATAAAAGTGAACGATCTGCACGGCAACCCGATTGAAATTGCGGCAGTTATCGTGTGGCGCGTTGTTGATTCCGCACGCGCAATTTTTGATGTACAGAACTACGAACAATTTGTTGCGATACAAAGTGAAACTGCAATACGCGGACTTGCATCGGGCTACGCATACGATACATCGGAAGAAGATAAATATTCGTTGCGCGGTAATCCGCAAGAGATTTCGGAAGAATTAAAAAAACAAGTTCAGTCGAGATTAGAAATTGCCGGCGTTGATGTTCTTGAATCAAGGATAAGTTACCTTGCATACGCACCGGAAATTGCACAAGCGATGCTGCGCAGACAGCAAGCACAAGCCGTTGTTGCGGCACGCACCAAAATAGTTGAAGGTGCAGTCGGAATGGTTGAAATGGCTCTTAAAGCATTGAGCGAACAACATATTGTTGAACTCGATGAAGAGAGAAAAGCTACTATGGTTAACAATTTGATGGTAGCGCTTGTATCGGAAGTTCAGGCAACACCGGTTATAAACGCCGGAACACTTTATCAATGATTGAGCGTAGAATAAAGAGCTTGCCCGGCTTTGACGGGTGAAGTACTCAGAATGAAAGACAAATAAAGAAATAATAATGAAAACAATTTCTGATTACATAGGACAAACTATTAAATTAACCCAGCCATCTTTCTTTAAACATTATTACGAACTGAGAGCTGGTGAAGAATTGATAGCAACTTTGGTACAGCCAAAGTTTTTTAGTACCGCTTCCGAAACAGCCGGTTCGTTTGGTGAATGGGAATTTTATCAACCGGGTTTTTGGAGATCGGATATTGAAATTCGCGAGAAAGGAAAAGAACTGCCGATTGCAAAATTTGTAAGTGAAAAATGGAAATCGCGCGGCAAACTGGAACTTCCGAAAGGTGAATCGTTTGATATAATTTCTAAAAAGCTAAGTTGGACCATTGATGTTTATAATTCATCACAAGTAAAGATTTTAAGTTTCAGGAAAAAATTCTCTTTTAAAACAGATTTGGAAATAAATATCGAAAGAAGATCCGAACTTCTCGATAAATATCCGTGGACAATTCTGCTTGTAGTGTATATTCAACTTTTAAATGAAAGGCGCGGAGCTGCTGCTGCCGGTGCATAAGCGTTATGGCTGATAAAAAAAAATTCTTGCTCAGAATCGATGAAACAATTTACTATGCTATTGAAAAATGGGCGTCTGATGAACTGCGTAGCGCTAACGCACAAATAGAATTCATTCTTAAAGATGCTTTGCGTAAGAGCGGAAGGTTACAAGAAAAAGAAAGCGGCAGCCCTGACAACAAGAACAATAATAATACAAATCAGTAAAACGTATGGCTGGAGCCAATATGAAAAAAACAACATTGCTTTTAATCTGCCTGATTTCTTTATCATGGAATTTAATCGCACAAGAAAAAAAGGAAAGAAAATTCGAAAGTCTCTGGGAAGGGAAATTAAAAATTGGTTCTGTTTCGCTTCGCCTGGTATTAAAAACATTCCTTAAAGATGATGGTACCCTTGGTGCATTCCTTGACAGTCCCGATCAAGGCGCTAAAGATATCCCGGTAACGTTTGCGAGTGTTACCGATGACAGTCTTAAATTTAAGATCGATATGATCGGCGCTACATACAACGGCAAGATTGAAAAAGACAGTCTTGTTGTCGTTGGAAATTTTTCGCAAGCCGGAATGAATTTGCCGCTGAATCTAAAAAAGGTCGAAAAAGTTGCGGAAATACTTCGTCCGCAAAATCCTCAGAAACCATATCCTTATAACGAAGAAGAAGTTGTAATAGAAAACAGATCTGCAAATATAAAATTAGGCGGTACTTTTACCTTTCCCGGGGAAGAAAAAAAATATCCGGCAGTTGTACTTGTTACCGGTTCCGGCTCACAAGATCGGGACGAAACAATTTTCAATCACAAGCCATTTTGGATTATTGCCGACTACTTAACACGTAACGGAATTGCGGTTTTAAGATACGATGACAGAGGAATTGGAAAATCGGGGGGTGATCCCTCAACCGCCACAACGGCAGATTTTGTTACAGATGTAATTGCATCGGTCGAATATTTAAAAACCAAAAATGAAATTGACCAAACTAAAATCGGCATTATAGGTCATAGCGAAGGCGGAATGATAGCGCCGATGGCAGTGTCCTTGTCCGACGATATAGCTTTTATTGTTCTACTCGCCGGACCCGGATTAACCGGCAAAGATATTTTGATCAAGCAGACAGAGCTTATATTAAAAGCCGAAGGAACAAAAGAAGAAGAGTTGGCAAAACAAGTGAACCGGAATAAAAAAATTTATAATATCATTGCCAACGAACCGGATAGTTTAACTGCGTATCATAAGTTGGAAGAATTATACAATTTGGATTTTGCTCAAATGTCGGAAGAAGAAAAAAAAGATCCCACAAACAGTAGGGACGTTTTTGAGAGAAATGTAAAAATAATCTTGAGTCCGTGGTTTAGATTCTTTCTAAAATTTGATCCAAAATTGTATTTAGAAACCGTAACCGTACCGGTACTTGCAATGAACGGCGAAAAAGATTTGCAAGTTCCGCCGAAAGAAAATCTTTCTGCGATTGATGAAGCGTTGAAAACTGCCGGCAACAAAAATTATAAAATTGTTGAACTGCCCGGTCTAAATCATCTTTTCCAAACGTGTAAAACATGCACGGTTTCTGAGTACGGACAAATCGAGGAAACATTTTCTCCGGAAGCGTTAAAGATTATCGGCGATTGGATAAACGATATAACAAAATAACGACGTAAAACTTTTAAAGCTGCTTCAACCGGCAGCTTCAGAATTTATATTTGCACACAATCCTAACTTGATATATTTTTGTTTATCAATTAATAAACATCTATTGTTTTATTAAAACATATTCACACAGCCATTCGAAAAAAGCAACCCTTGCTTAGTTGCTTATCCTAATGAGTAATGCTCAGGGGATAGGTACGCCCATTATTATTCTTTAAGATCACAAGCGATCTTTTTCAATCACAAATACTATCAATAATATTATTGGGGAAAGAAATGACAAAGCTAAATTCACTTGGCTGGAATAAATTTTTTGAAGATCAGTTTGAACAATTTCGGAAGCAAGGATTTCAATGCGGAAGAATTGCCATAGAAAACAAAACCAATTACCTTGTATTAACAGAGCATGGTGATATAACCGGGGAAGTTTCCGGTAAATATTTATTCGAAATCGAGAAACAATCCGAGTTACCAAAAGTTGGTGATTGGGTGGTGATTTCGTTGTTCAACGACAATACACACGCAGTGATTCACAATATACTTCAGCGCAAAACTAAAATATCAAGGAAGAGTGCGGATAAAAAAATCGATCAACAGATTATTGCTGCAAATGTTGATGTTGTGTTTATAGTTCAATCGCTTGATAATAACTTCAGCATCAACCGGCTTGAAAGATACTTAGCTGCAACCTATCAAAGCGGTGCAAAACCGGTAGCGGTTTTGAATAAAGCGGATATTTGCAACGATGTCCAAGAAAAACTTGAACTTGTTAAAACAAGAACGGGTATCGAAGATGTACTTAACATGAGCGCTAAAACCGGTGAAGGAATAGACGGAATGATAAAATATCTTTCGCCGGGAATTACAATTACGCTTGTAGGTTCATCCGGGGTGGGAAAATCTTCATTGATAAATCATCTTGTTGGCTATGAAAAATTAAAAACGAATGAAGTTCGCGAAGAAGATTCGAGAGGGCGGCATACAACGACAAGAAGAGAGCTTGTGCTTCTTCCATCGGGAGGAATTTTAATCGACACCCCGGGCATGCGCGAATTTGGTTTGTGGAATGCAGACGAAGGAATTTCAGAAACCTTTTTCGAATTCGAGGAGTTTGCCGGTGCTTGCAGATATTCCGACTGCACACATACACATGAATCCGGGTGCACTGTCTTGAAAGCATTGTCCGAAGGAATAATTCCCAAAGAACGTTACGAGAATTACCTAAAACTTCGAAAGGAATTAAAATATCTTGAATCGAAACAAAACATACAGTTACAGCTTGAAGAGAAGAGAAAGTGGAAAACGATTCACAAGGAGATAAAAAAGTTCAACAAAAGAAATAGGAATTAAATCTGCCGCCGGTATGGTTGTTTGTTTTTGGGGCTGGGTAATCTTGCTAATCAAAATTTTGTTTAGCAATTTAATCTTAACACAAAAGAGATTTATTCATATGCCCGTACAAAAAACTATACCGGCATCATTAATTCCGGCAGCAGCAAAAACAAATCAACATCATATTCGAGACGATCAAACAACTGATTATCGAAGATGAAAAACCAGCAAGGAGAATCGGCTACTAACACATGTTCATTCAAAAAGAAATAACGCTTAAACCAAAACCGCGCGGCTTTCATTTAATTACAAGTGAAATACTTTCACACTTGCCCGAATTGAAAAACATCAAAACTGGGATCGCGCATGTTTTTATTCAACACACGTCGGCATCGTTAACAATAAATGAGAATGCCGATCCTTCAGTACGAGCTGATATGGAAACATATTTTAACAGAGCCGTGCCGGAATCCGATGCTAAGTATTACGAGCACACTTTAGAAGGTGAGGACGATATGACTTCGCACATCAAAGCATCTTTACTCGGAAATTCCGTTACAATTCCAATCACAAACGGAAATTTTAATTTGGGCACGTGGCAAGGAATTTATTTATGCGAACATAGAAACTATGGTGGCGCAAGAGGGATTGTTGTAACAATCTACGGTGAATCAAGGCAATAATATATATACGATAGAATCGTATAGATATTTGATTTTTTATACGTTATGACCGTATATTTGCGGAGCGATGGAACAAATACTTTATAGATATAATCCCTGGTGGGAGAATGAGTTGGATTCGGGTGATTTGATCAGCCGGGATTCCATCCTCTCACGATTAAAATCCCAGCTTATTACAAAAGATATTGTTTTTCTTACCGGTTTGAGAAGGATCGGCAAAACATCATCGTTAAAACTCTTAATCAAATATCTGATTGAGGAAAAAGAAATTGAACCTCGCAGAATATTCTACATAAGTCTTGATGATTACCTCTTATCTAAAAAATCTATTGTTGAAATTGTTGAAGAGTATCGTAAAGTACACAAACTTAGTTTCTCCGCAAAAAGTTATCTCTTTCTGGATGAGATTGCTTATCAAAACAATTTTGAACAACAGCTAAAAAATTTTTATGACTCACACAACACGAAAATCTTTGCATCTTCATCCCAATCATCTATCCTGAAAAGTAAAAAGGCACTTATAACCGGCAGAAGTAAGGTTATAGAAGTGCTGCCTCTTGATTTCAAAGAATATCTCCTTTTCAAAGGAATCAAGATCGGGAAAAAAGATCAGCATTTACTTGAAAAATATTTTGAGGAATTTCTTCAAGCCGGCGGCATACCCGAATACGTTTTGCGAAATGATATCGAATACATTAAAGAATTGGTAGATGATATAATTCTAAAGGATATCTCTGCCCTTCACAACATCAAGGATACACAGCTGTTAAAAGATTTATTTCTGCTTTTAATGGAGCGATGCGGTAAAGTATTTTCAATTAACAAACTTGCTAACATTCTGAAGGTATCCCCCGATACAGTAAGAAGACATCTCGAGCATTTCGGCGATACTTATCTTGTACATTTACTCCCCCGTTACGGAACTACAAACGAGCGAATACTTTCTGCAAAAAAAATCTATTCTTGCGATCTCGGAATCAGAACAATTTTTACCGGATTTAGAGAAAAAGGAAGTCTTTTCGAAAACTATATTTACTTATTATTAAAAAATTCTTTCCCTTCTTATGTATATAAAGATGGGATAGAAATCGACTTCATTACACGGGATAAAATATTAATTGAAGCAAAATATTTGTCCGGGTTAACCGGGAAGCAACTCGAGTTATTTAAAAACTTTAATGCAAAAGAAAAATATCTTATAACAAGTATTTATGACATTATGAAAAATTTTCCCTGATTGAAGTTCGAGGGAGGAAATTTATTTGTTAGGGATCCCAACCATTGTGGTGTAAGAAAGATTCGGTTACTATTTCCGGTGGGTGATTTTAGCTTTTAATTTTGAGGTATCTACTTTAGCGTACCACCGAAGAATCTGAATCAAAGATTCTTCGGCTCACGCTGTTCGCCCAGAATGATAACGGCGTTACTCCGGTTTCTTTCCCAACACATCTTCTACCGTGTAATACTCGATTTCACCAAGATTTAATTTCTTAATACCGTCTTCAATTTTACTTCTATCACCAACTACAACAACAGCCATTTTATCAGGCACAATATATTTCTTGGCAGCTTCTGTAACTTGGTCTCCGGTAACATTCAAAACATTCCCGATATAATTGTTGAAGTAATCACCGGGCAGACTGTAATCGATCATCTCTTCTAGATTGAAAGCTATATCAGCAACCGTCTGAAAATTTTCCGGGTAACCGAGAGCAACATAATTTTTCGCGCGTGTTAGCTCTTCTTCGGGTATTGATTCTGAAATTCCATTTAACTCTTTGAAAAATTCAACCAGTGCTTTATCCGTAACTTCCGTTTGAACTGACGAGCGTGCCGCAAACGGTCCGGGGTATGGACGCATATCGAATGCCGATCCGGCACCATATGTGTAACCATGCTGTTCGCGCAGATTATTGTTCAACCTTGACGTAAACGAACCGCCGAGAATCGTATTCATTACCGTTATCGGGAAATAGTCACCGGTCAATCTTTCGGTTCCTATTCTCCCAATCATAATTACGGATTGTGCGGAACCCGGTTTATCAACAAGATAAATAACTCGTTTCTTCACTTGATCGGTTTCATCAAGTTCGGCTGCCGGGGTTTCCCCTTGTTTCCACTCGCCGAAGACTGACTCGAGTTTGGCAACAAGTTGATCTTTTGTTATATCGCCGACTACAAGTACATAAGCATTATTCGCCTTGAAAAATTCAGAATGGAAGTTCTTCAGATCCTCAACGGAAAAACTCTTTAAGGATGTTTCATTTCCCATTGCCGGTTTTCCATACGGATGATATTTGCCAAACAATGTTTTCTGGAACATTACATTTGCAATCGTAACCGGTTGATCGTGCCATTGAAGAAGCGACGTCAGTTTTTCATTTCTTATTCTATCCAGTTCTTTCTGCGGAAAATCAGGGCGGAGAAGAATGTTTGCAACAATCTTCAATGCTTCATCAAATTTCGAAAGGGGCGAGTGGAGTGTTATGCCCATTTTATGCATTCTGGAAAAAGTAGAGATGCGAGCACCGAGGTAATTGATTGCATCTGCTAGTTCAAGCGAGCTCTTCCCGGCTGCGCCTTCATCAAGCATATCTGCTGTAAAACTTGCTATGCCGCTTTTATCTTCGGGATCGTTAACACTGCCGGATTTTACTACTACATTCATCTGCACAAGCGGAACAGAATGCTTTTCCATCAGCACAACTTGCAATCCGTTGGTAAGTTCGAACGTTTGAATTTCCGGAAGACTCAATTTCTTCGGTTCTCCGAGCGGAGGAACTTTGCTTCTATCCGCAATCTGAGCCGGCACGTTCGAGAATGCAAATAGTGTTACAACAATTACAATTGCACTCAGGAATTCAGGTACTCCGGCACTCTGGTACTTAGTCACTATCTTTTTCATTTCACACCCCCTTCTTTCTTTTGAACGGCAAGCTCTGTTTTCCCTTTCGGAATAACACTAAGTACCACTCTACCGTTATCTGGCAAATATGTTTGTGCCATTGCGCGTATATCGTTAACACTGATTCCTTTATACCTATTCAAATCTTCATTGAAATAATCGGGATTGCCGGTGTAAAAGAAGTAATGATTAAGAAGATCGGCTTTACCACCAAATCCTCCTACACTTTCAAGACGGTCAAGAAATTCTGCTTCCGTTTGATTCACAACTTTCTGCAATTCTCTTTCAGCCGGTAGTTCCATCTTAATTTTATCTATTTCTTCCTGAACAACATTTTTTAGTTCATCAAGAGTGTGCCCGGCTTTTGCAGTTGTAATTATGTAAAACTCACTCGAAAGTTTTGACGAACCCCGGAACACCGTCAAATCTTGTGCAATTTGAAGTTCATATACTAATCGTTTATATAGACGCGAATCCTTTCCGGCGCCGAATATTTTTGCAAGCAGATCCATCTCGGCATCCCCGGCACTAAATGCAGCCGGTGTAATCCATACCATGTAAAGCCGCGGAAGCTGAACGTTATCTTCGTACTGAAGAATTTTTTCTTCGGTTAATTTTGCAGCCGGCGGATCAATCGGCGGTACCGGCTTTCCGCGCGGAATTTCTCCATACCATTTCTCAACAAGTTTAATTGTTTCGGGAATGTTGATATCACCGGCAACAGCAAGCGATGCATTATTGGGTGCATAATAAAGTTTAAAGAACTCTATCACATCTTCAAAACTTGCGGCGTTAAGATCATCCATCGAACCGATCGTCTGCCAATTGTACGGATGTCCCTCCGGATAAACATTTTTTGAAAGTATTTCCCATGAAAGTCCGTATGGCTGGTTTTCGTAACTCTGTCTTCTTTCATTCTTCACAACAGAACGTTGCCCGTCAAGTTTTTCTTGCGTCATTGCATCGGGCAGATACCACATTCTATCGGAATCGATAAAGAAGACCAACTCCAACGCATTGCTCGGTGCGTTCTCCCAATAATTTGTTCTATCGGTGTTGGTTGAGCCGTTATTATTTCCGCCTACAGCTTCAAGCCATTCATCAAATTTACCTTCGGGAACGTTTTTCGATCCTTCGAACATCAAGTGCTCGAAGAGATGTGCAAACCCGGTGCGCCCCGGTTTCTCGTTACCGGAACCTACGTGGTACCACATATTAACGCTTACCATTGGAGTTGTATGGTCTTCGTGTAAAAGAACATTCAATCCGTTCGGAAGCACAACACGCATATACTGAACACTAATTTGCTTCTCTTGCGCAATTACTACCGCATACATCAAGAAGAAAAAAACTACAATTCGTTTCATGCGTACTCCTTTTTAATTTTGCAATTCTGAATCCCGCAAAGCGGGACGAAGAATTTCAATTTGTTCTGTGTCCTGAACTTGATTGCTTCTGGCAATCTTGTTTTGGGCTCTCGTTGATTTCAAGTAATCGAATCTAACATTAGTTTGTTTTATTCGCTGTTCACAAATTACTTATTTCCACCTAAAGTATGGAGTGGAAAATTTTTTGCGGATTTTTATAGAGTTATTACACATCATCACAAATTCTTTCCATCTTTTTTCAATCTTCGTTCTTTTATGCTACGTTATTGCAACTATTCAGCAATAGTTACATATAACATTTTAATTTCCGTTTTTTATATCTTATACACAGTAATAAAAGAGGTATAATGCGACAAGTAATAATATATCGCGGTGAAGACAACTATTGGGTTGCCGAGTGTCCAAGTCTACCCGGCTGCATTAGTCAAGGCACAACAAAAGAAGAAGCTGTGGCTAATATAAAAGAAGCTATTACCGGCTACATTGAAGTATTGAAAGAAGATAACCTTCCGGTACCCGAAGAAACATTTGATACAATTCTTCTTGCAATATGAGCGGACTTCCAAGAGTATCTGGAAAGGATTGTTTAAAAGCTTTGAATAAATTTGGCTTCTACCTAAAACGCCGGGAAGGGAGTCACATGATTGTTCGAAAAGATAATCCTTTTGTACAGCTAGTCATCCCGGATCATAAAAAATTGGATCGGGGCACTCTTAGAGCAATTATCCCCCAGTCCGGTTTAACAATAGATGAATTCAAATCGTTAGTATAAAATTCTCAATTCTATATGACAATCAAACCGATCAAAACCAAGAAAGATTACGAGGCAACGCTCGAAAAAATAGAACTGCTTTTCGATTCAAAGCCGAACACTCCAAACGGTGATTTGCTCGATGTTCTTGTTACTCTTGTCGAAGCTTATGAGCAAAAACATTTTCCAATCGGTCCGCCGGATCCTATAGAAGCAATAAAATTTAGAATGGAACAACTCGGTATTAAACAATCCGATTTAGCCGCGGCGATGGGAGGAAAGAATCGGGTCTCGGAAATTTTAAGCGGTAAGCGCGAATTGACCGTTAAAATGATGAGAGAACTCCATAAAAAATTCAATGTCCCGGCAGAATAGCTACTATCTTAACTATTAAATAGGTTTACTATTTTTTAATAGTTTATCATGCATTAAAAAACCATTCTACATTCTGCACTCTTCGTTCTACATTCCAAACAAATACTGCACCTTCAAAAAGTATTGCTGTTGAATATTTCGAATGCCGATCTCATCATTGTAATCGAGATAATCGGCGGTAGCACCAAGATAAAATGTTGTGAATGCATTCAGTTTGTAACTGAACAACGGATAAACATTGAACGATCTACCAAACGAATTATATTGCGTAATTAACCGGATAAACATTTCAGATGTAAACTGGTAAATGCTGATAAGCCGGTATATGTTTCCATCGTAGAAAAGTTCTTTTGTATTGTCGTCGGATAAACGCGCGCGTGAATAATCAAAAGAGATGTTTACCTTTGACGAGGGTTTGAGTGTAAAACCGGTATAAAAATTATGTCCGTAACCCATCTTTGGGTTGGATGTCCGGTAAATAAATTTACCAACACTTCCATTTATATAAAAAGACAATTCGCTTATCGGTCGCGTACTTGCATAAAATTGAATTCTGTTTATATTCTTAAAATATGTCCCGTTGAAAATTTCGTTATTAACAACCAAATATGATAAGTTAAATTCGGTTTGTCCTTTCATAAGGAAATAGATACTGGGAGCTATATAAAAGTCTTTTCTAATTCCATCAAAATTAAATTTAGCTCCGCCAAATACTTCCATTTCCCATCTATCGATGAATGAACTATCGGGATAAAAACTAAATTCATTATCAATATTAATTTCGTTATAACCTACCTGGCTGAAAAGACCGTTGTAAGTTTGAAAAGTCGGTGAGATTGTATTTATCTCGATATCAAAATCATAAGACTGTTCCGTGTGGGAGAGATAAAGATGTAACCCGTTGCCGGTGTAATCTTCCCCGTCAAATGCTGCCGTATGACCGGTATTTGCGAACTCTCTTGAATTACCGAATAAATTCACATCATCTATTTCTTTTGTTTGGGTTAAAAATCCTTCACCGCTGAAATACCAATTTTCCCAGAATTTGTAATTCCAATCAAATCCTACCAAGTAGTTGTGTGCATCTTCAAAATTTCTACCGAGCAATAAAGCCCCGATATAAATCTCGTCGCCGAAATCATAACGGAGCCGGCCAATGTTTGCAAGCGAATTCAAATTTGTTGAAACCGTATTGCTTCTCTCTTCGCCAGGAACAACAATGATCGTGTTTCTATCGTAAGCAGACAAATATAAAAATGAAAGATTGCCGGCTTTACCGGTTATTCTTCCGGCTGCAAGCGGATTATTAATCGATCTTGAATAATACATTGGTGTTTCAAGCAGATCGTTGCCGGTTAAAAAGAAAGGGCGTTTCTCATCATAATAAAGTGCAAATGTTGTATTAACATCTATCTGGTCGGCGTCTGATTCTATCTGGCTGAAATCCGGATTGATTACCGCTTCTAATGAAAAATTTGGACCGGGGGAATATTTAATTCCGCCGCCCACCCTTCCAACGAGTGGATCATAATTAAATTTTGAGTTTGGATCATCAAAATTTTCCCTCGCACCGGCAAGTTCGCCAATTGCATAAGGAAGCAATTCCAACGCACCGCCGCCCTTTATATTTTTAATTCCGGTCATCAATCCGCTTTGTGGAATTATAGAAGGGATGTTTCTTTCTATCCGCATCCAGGAATTTATTATTCTGCTTTCGCGCGGTAGATTCCTTATAAGATGTAGTGGCCAAATATGATCTTCCTCATCGGGGAAAGACAAATTCTTAAATGGAATTTTATATTCCGCCGTCCAACCTTCATCATTTACCGATGCTGCGGAATACCAGATCAAATCAACCGACATATCCTCGTTGTTCAATGTAGCAATTCCATCACCCTGGATTCCAAATGGATTTACAAACAACTCGTATGCCTTCTGGTAATCGCCATATGTATCGATTAAAACTCCAACGTAATCATCTTGCCAAATTTTATCCCTATCCGAAATATTCGCCCTTATCTGTTTGGAATTAGTATCATAACATCTAAATCCGAAATAAATATTATTATCATCATACAATATATAAGCAATCGTTTTCTGTTGAGCCGGGGTATTATCCGACGGTTGGAATTCAAAATTAAGTTCAACCGGTTTGGCTTTTTGCCAAGCCGGGTTATCCAATTTTCCGGTTAGCTCAAAGGGTTTATCAATTTTAACTGCTTCCGCTGTGGGTTTTCTAATTTCTTGCTGTGCAGATACTTTTTGATAAAGTGCTGAAGCTGTTAAAAAAAAGGAAAGAATTAAAACAGAGTAAAAATTTCTCATGCGCGCCCCGGTTATTTTATTTAACTTTTAGTAATGACAAAAATACCGGCAATGAGGTTACAACTATAAATACTTTCTTGTAAAAATTGTTTGATAATTTAGACGCAGCCCGAAGAGATTTGGCTCGTAGATTTATAATTATAAATTAGCCGGTAAAGTTAATGTTATTGTAGTTCCTTGCCCCAATCTACTTTCTACTCCAATAGTTCCTTTGTGAGCTTCTATAAATTCTTTTGTAAGTATCATTCCAAGTCCCGACCCGGTTTCACCGGCAGTTCCTTTTGAAACCGTCTTCTTATCCAGTACAAACATATTTTCCAATGTTTCCCGATCCATTCCCAGCCCGTTATCTTTAATAATTATATCGATTTTATTGCCGGTTGTCGTTGCAGAAATATTTATTTCTCCGCCTACGTGGGAAAACTTAACGGAATTGAAAATGGTGTTTCTTAAAATTGTATTCAGCATTTGTTCGTCTGCGTAAACTAAAAGTTCGTCGGGGCAATTGATTATCAACGAGATATCTTTATTTGTAAGGTTGGTTTGTATCAGGTCCACAATTTTCTGAATTATCGTTTTAAGATTTAACGCTCGCGGTTCAAACTTAATTTCTTGACGCTGGTTCTTAGCCCACATCAATAAATTTTCGAGCAGATCAAAATCCCTTTTTATTGAATCACCGATTGTTCTAATTGTCTCTTTTCTATCGTCGTCGCTCAATTCGTCGTATTGATCTCTTAGTAATCCGATTGCCGTGAATATTGCATGGAAAGGTTCTCTAAGATCATGTGCGATAATCCTGAAAAACTTGTCTTTTACAATATTAACCTGGTTCAATTTTTCCGATATCCGTTGTTTTTCAAAGTACCGGAACGTTACTATAATAACAAGTATTACAAAAAGCAGAACAATAATTATCAAATAATTACGCTGTTTGATTTGATTTTCTAAATCATTTTGTAGTATTTCTTTTTCTCTTTCGGTTCTTTCAATTTTAACCAGGGATTCAAGTTCGCCAAGTTTTAAAATTTCCTCCTTTGTAACAATGGAGTCTTTCAGGTTGTGATATTTTTCAAAATAAAATAATGCACTGTCGGTGTTGCCTATCTGTTTATAAAGTTTGTAAAAAGTATGATAAGTGCTTGCTGTAAGACCCGGCTCGTTAATTTCATTTGAACGCTTCAAAGCAGTATAAAGGTACTTTTCACTCGCTTTACTATTATTCAATGCAAGATAAATTAACGCTATGTCATTTAGGTTATTTACTTCGCCTTCGGGGTTAATGATTTTTTGACTTAATTCAAGAGCTTTGAAAGAGTATTTCAACGCTGCAGACATATTTCCCTTGCTCGATTCTATATCGCTTAATCCGCTCCAGACTTCCGCAAAACCCTTTAAGTAATTAATCTTTTTGTAAAGATTCTCTAACTCTAAATAAGAACGCTCCGCCCTAGAGAAATCACCTTTACGCTGTGAAAGTTTTGCTATCTCCAGAAGTACTCTTGCAAGCAATTCTTTGTTATTTACTTTTACAGCGAGAACATTTGTTCTTTCAAAATAAACGAGTGCATTGTTAAAATCATCTTGAGCAGCATATAGTCTCCCTATATTGATATAACAATACGCAGCACCTTCCTCCTCATTTATTGATTCAAAAATTTTGATTGCATCTTGTATGTGTTCTGTCGCCGCCTCAATGTTGTTTCTAATCCGGTATATTACTCCAATATTGTTGTGAGAATATCCAATTTGAGTCCGGTCGTTCGATTCTTTTGCAGCATTTAATGCCGAGTAATGATATTCTAATGCAATCTCCAGTGCCCCGATGTTGGTATATGTTACGCCAAGATAATTGTTGGCCTTTGCTTCGAGTACTTTATCACCGGTCGCTTTTGTTATTGTCAGTGCAGCTTTACCCAGTTGAATTGCCGTAAGCGGATCATTGCTTCTTCTATTCCACGTTTCTTCTAGCAGAATTCTTGTCTTTGTAGAATCATCTAATGAGGAGACCTTAGACAATATGGAATCGGCGCTTGCTTGCGGATAAATGTACGACATTGATGCCGTGAAGAGTAGAAATATCTTTAATCGCATTTTTGCTCAGGAAATACATTCCAAAGCTACAAAGAGTTATATGACTTGACAAGGAGCGAGTAAAAATTACAATCGCAACCCGTTGAGTAGAAAAATTTGTAGGTCGTCTATTAAGTGCATTATGAAAGGCTGAACAATTTGCCCGAAATGAATTCGATTTTTTCACCGGTATTTCCTCTTAATTTCAAAGAAATTCACCTGTAATTAAAAAAGTACTTGCGTTTGAGGTGCTTATTTATTATATATGTAACCAATTGGTTACATATTTATTGATGAGATTATGAGACGAGATGTTTTTCAAGCGATAGCCGATCCAAACCGGAGAGCTATCATTAGTCTGCTTGCAAATAAGGAATTGACACTCAACAGCATAGCAGAAAATTTCGATATCAGCAGACCGGCAGTTTCAAAACATATTAAAATTCTTTCTGAATGCGGACTTGTTACGGTGAAGCAAAAAGGACGCGAACGATACTGCGAAGTACAATTGGAAAAATTAAACGCGGTTTCTAATTGGGTTGAACAGTACAGAAAATTCTGGGAAGAAAAACTTGATGCACTCGAAAATTATCTGAACGAACTTCAAGCAAAGGAGAAGAAAGATGGCTGACAAAATAAATTACACGATAAAAGAAACCGAGCAAAAGGAACTTGTCATCACACGAATTTTTGATGCACCGCGCGAATTAGTTTGGAAAGCGTGGACAGAACCCGAACGTTTGGCAAGATGGTGGGGACCAAAAAGTTTTCCGATTACGGTAAACAAATTAGAGATTCGTCCCGGCGGTGTTTTTCATTACAGCATGGCAATTTCAGACGGCACAGTTTGGTGGGGAAAATTTATTTATCAAGAAGTTATTCCGCCGGAAAAACTTGTTTTCATCAGTTCATTTTCGGACGAACAATGCGGCATAACACGTCACCCGCTAAGTTCAACATGGCCTCTCGAAACTTTAACTACAATTACATTTTCCGAAATGAACGGCAAAACTTTACTCACGCTTCGAGGATATCCGATTAATGCAAGCGAGGAAGAACGCGCAACCTTCGAATCCAACTTCACATCGGTACAACAAGGATTCAAAGGTACATTCGAGCAACTCGATGAATATCTTTTAACTATTACGAAAGGATAAATCAAATGAGCACCGCACAAATAGATATCGATAAAAAAGAAAATGTTCTTACGATTACGCGCATTTTCGATGCGCCGCGCGAGCTTGTCTGGAAAGCATGGACAGACCCAAAACATTTTATGCAATGGTGGGGACCAAAAAATTTCACTACCCCAACTTGTAAAATAGATTTACGTGTCGGCGGCAAACTTTTTTTCTGCATGCGCTCACCCGAAGGACAGGATCTTTGGGCTACCGGCGTTTACAAAGAAATTAATCCGCCGGAAAAAATTGTCTTCTCGGATAGTTTTGCCGATGCCGACGGGAATATTGTTTCGGCTCAGTACTACGGCATGAGTTCGGATATTCCTCTCGAAATGATGGTTACAGTAACATTCGAAAATATCGGCGGCAAAACAAAAATGACTTTGAAGCATGAAAGATTACCGAAGATTGAAATTGATATGGCTGGTACCGGATGGAACGAATCGCTCGATAAACTTGAGGAATTTTTAAAATAACCGGGAAGAAAATTATGAGCACAAATTATTTTGATAAATGGAAAAACTCGGCGCCGTATTTTCTGGCATCGCTTCGGATTATTTCATCAATAATATTTATTACTGCCGGAACATCGAAGCTCTTTGCATTTCCGGTTGGAATGCCGCCCGACGGAAGCACAGCAGAATTTATGACTCAAGTTTGGATCGGCGGGTTTCTCGAAGTCTTCGGCGGCGCTTTGATAATGATTGGATTTTACACACGACCGGCTGCATTTATTTTATCGGGCGAGATGGCTGTTGCGTATTTTCAATTCCACGCACCGCAAGGTTTCTGGCCCACGCTGAACGGAGGCATTCCGGCAATTTTATATTGCTTTATCTTCCTTTATTTCTCTGCTGCCGGTGCCGGAGCGTGGAGTATCGATTCATTAATAGAAAAAAGAAGAAGAACTATCGAAGGATATTAAATGAAAAGCGAACCGTTTGTTATCGAACGAACTTTCAACGCTTCAATTGAAAAAGTTTGGAAAGCCATTACCGATAAAAACGAAATGAAAAAATGGTATTTCGATCTCGCAGAATTCAAACCGGAAGTTGGTTTTGAATTTAATTTTTACGGCGGCTCGCCTGAAAAACAATGGCTCCATCTTTGTAAGATTACCGAAGTAATAGAGAAACAAAAACTAACTTATAGTTGGAAGTACGAGGGCTACACCGGAATCTCGTTTGTAACTTTTGAATTGTTTGCCGAAGAAAACAAAACAAGGTTGAAATTAACTCATGCCGGGCTGGAAAGTTTCCCGAGCGATACTATCCCTGAACTTAAGAAAGAGAATTTTGTGATGGGGTGGACAGATTTAATCGGCAGATCACTAAAAGAATATTTGGAATCTTCGGCGAAGTAAATTTTAATTTACAAGGAGGTCGTCTCAATTTTTACAAGCGAATAAAATATTTCCTGATAGATGTCCAATTTTGGCAATTTCGATCATTGTTGTAGGTAATTCAGGCATATTGAAATACAGAAATAAATAAAATTTTTTTTTGTTGGGAACTACATCTCGCTCTCATCTGTTGCTAAAGTAATATATCGAAATACTTCAATATATTATGAAGGGTGCAGAAGATTACATTGTAAAAGTTTCCAAGGCGCTTTCTGATAAAACGCGGTTATTAATACTTAAGGAAGCCGCGAAAAAAGGGGGTATTGGTTTAACTTGTTCAGGGGCTGAAGAAATAGCAGATCTCTCACAGCCGACTGTTTCGCATCATATAAAAATACTCGTGGAAGCAGATCTCTTAAGGGCGGAGAAAAACGGCAGATGTGTAATGCTTTCGGTTAATAAAAAAACCCTGAATGAATTCGGTTTGTTGGTTTCAGATTCTTTGAAGAATTCGTAAAAACTCTTTCTTTTATATATATCATGCATTCAACTGTGGGGTTGTTATTAATAAATAATCCGCACTTTGTTTTTACAATTCTTAAATGAATAACTTTTTCTAAGGGCTCCACTCCCCCGTACATAAAACAATAACACTAAAGTTTGTTGCTCTATCGTGCAATCAAATACATGAAAGGAATATATTTTGCGGTTTAGAACAAAATACACTGTTACAGTAAAACAAAGTTTTAAGAATCCGGCTTTCAATGAATCCAGGTCTGTTATTCATCCAGTAACTCTGCAAAATTGTTCCCGATCAATACAAAATTATTATTCAATCTAATTCTGCCCGGACTATGGCCGGCAATAGAAAGGTATTGTTATGCAACAAAACATTCATCGAGTAGTTTTTATTGTTTTGCTTCTTTTTTTCGATTTAGCGTTTGTGTCGTACGCACAAACATCTGTAAATCCCGATAGTTCGCTGCAAGCAATTTTAAACGGACTTGAAGGGAGCGAACTTACTTTAACACAAGCACAAGAATATGCTTCAAAAAATTCTACATCTGTCCGAAGAGCAGAAGCCGCATATCTTGCCGCCGCCGGTTCACTTCGGAGAGAACGCGGTTTCTTCGATCCGGAATTGTTCTTCAGAATTAATTACGAAGATCTAAAGTCGCCCACAGCATCATTTTTTGCCGGTGCGGATGTTCTAATTACAAAATCAACTACATCGCAAACCGGATTGAAGATGAATCTGCCGATCGGAACTCAACTAGAATTATCACTGAACACAGTAAGCTTAAAAACGAATTCGCAATTCGCATTCTTAAACCCGGAGTACAATGCGTTTGGAAGTCTCAGTTTCCGCCAGCCGCTGCTCGGCGGATTTACAGCTTCGGGAAGAAAAGCATTAACAAGTACAGAACTTGAATACGAAGCCGCACAAAAACGATACGAGCAAGAAATTGTTGCAGTCAATTCCGAAGTAGAAAAAATATATTGGAATTTATACACAACCGTTCGTGATTATGCAGTACAAAAACTTACGCGTGATAGAGCCGCTGCATTTTTAAAAGAAACAGAACTCCGCCGGCAAGCCGGTTTAGTTGGTCCAAATCAAACGGCGAGCGCAAAAACTTTTTTGGCTCAGCAAGAATTATTACTGATTGACCGCGAAGAGCAGCTCGATGCTCAATCGGATCTACTTGCAGTGTTAATCGGTGTTCGTCCCGAAAAAGGAACTTTACGTTTCAAAATAATTGATACTCCGCCGAATAATTTTTCCGTTGTACCGGTAGAAGAAATAATTGAGAACGCATTCGATAACAATCTTGAATTGCAAGCCGCGCAAAAAGATGTTGATGCAATCAATACACTTGCAGATGCCGCAAGCTGGGAATCACTTCCGCGCGTTGATCTCACCGGCTCGCTTATCAGCACCGGCATCGGCGGCGATTCGCAAGATGTAATTTTCGGAGGTGATACACTTCGCACAACATCGGGCGGTAGTTTCGGTGATATGCTTGATCAAATATTTAAAAGAAAATTCCCGGGATGGAGTATCGGAGTTGAATTAAGTCTGCCGATAGGTTTAAGAAAAGGACTCGGTGAAAAAGATAGATTAGAAGCAGCAGCACTCAATATTCAACAAAGATATGTTGAACTCTCGCGGATTTTGGAACAACAGATTCGCGCCGCACACCGCGAATTATCTCACGGCAGTAACCGTTTGAAAGCGGCGCAAGAAGGTGTTGAAGCCGCACAAGAGCAAGTTCGCATTGGTGCAATTGAATTTCATAACGGGCGAATCACCGCATTCGAACTCGTTCGACTTAACGAAGATTTTGCAATTGCACAGCGCAGTTACTCGCAAGCGCTTGTTCAAACAGTGAACGCAATCGCCACATTGAAACAATTAACTTCAGGAAAATATCCTGGTACAATAAATTAAGAAGGAGTAGGTCATGTTTTACAATAAATTTTCATCACGCCGGGTTATTCTTTGGATTCCCATTATTCTTTTGATGCCGGCAATTTTGTTTACAGCCGGTTGTTCAGAACAAAAAGCTAATGCCGGTTTTTCGATGCCGCCGATGCCCGCTGAGGTTGCGCAAGTTATTGAACAAAAAGTTGCGGATAAATTTGAAGCAGTCGGTACTATTGAAGCGAGCAAAGCAATCACGGTTGTATCGGAAATCGATGCGGCTGTAACAAGTCTTCCGTTTGAAGAAGGCAACCACATTAAATCCGGCGAATTGATTGCTCAACTCGATGACTCGCAGCTTTCTGCCGAAGTTATTCGCACGGAAGCAATTTATTCACAGAGTCAGTCAACTTACAATCGTGTAAAAAAAATTGTTGAACAGAACGCCGGCACACCTCAGGATTTGGATGATGCTTATGCCGCTTTAAAAGTAGCCGAAGCAAATTTAAAATTGGCGCAAGCCCGTCTTGCAAAAGCTCACATCACCGCACCGTTTGATGGAATAATCGGCGCGCGCAAAGTTAGCATCGGTACATTTTTGAGAAGCGGTCAGGCAATTGCAGAGCTTGCAAATCTTGATGAGATACGCGTAAGTTTTTCTGCACCGGAACGTTTCCTTTCACAATTAAAAAGAGGTGCCGAAGTTTTTGTTTCTTCTCCGGCATTCCCCGGTCATGAAGTAAAAGGAAGAATTATTGCAATCGAACCGATCATCGATTCGGAAACACGTTCGGCAAGAATTGTTGCGCGCGTTCAAAACCCGGGACAAAAATTCCGTTCCGGTATGTCTGCAAACATTACCGTAATTCTCAGTGAGCGAGCCGCGGCTTTAACAATTCCGAGTGAAGCAATTTTTGCTAATGGGAATCAATCGTTCGTCTATATCGTAAACAAAGACAACACCGTAAAACGTGCGGCTGTAAAAACCGGATTGCAATTGGCAAACGCAGTTGAAATTCTCGAAGGACTTGAACAAGGAATGAAAGTAATCCGTGCCGGTCATCAAAAACTTTTTGAAGGTGCAAAAGTTGTTCCGGTTAATTCGCAAGAAACAGCGCAGCAGCAATAAAGCATGATTGCATGGAGACATGGCTGCATGTGTGCATGACATTTTTGAATAAAGGAGTTTAATAATGAAACTTAGTCATATATCAATACAAAGACCCGTGCTTGCAATAGTGATGAGTCTCGCGATTGTTCTTTTCGGAGTAATCTCATTTACACAATTGCCGGTGCGCGAATATCCCGATATCGATCCGCCGATAATTTCTGTTGTTTCTCTTTACAGAGGTGCAAGTTCAAGCGTTGTCGAAACGGAAATTACAGATCAGCTCGAAGAACAATTTGCAACTTTGGAAGGAGTGAAAACAATCACTTCGTCGAGCAGAGAAGGCGGCTCGGTTATCACAATAGAATTTGAATTGAATGTTGATGTAAACGAAGCGGCGAATGAAGTGCGCGATAGAGTTTCAAGAATTAGAGGAATGCTGCCGCAAGAAATTGAAGACCCGATTATTTCCAAAGTGGATGCGAATGCACAGGCAATTGTCTGGCTTGCACTATCAAGCACTGCGCATTCAACTTTGGAGTTGTCGGATTTCGGCGACCGCGTTTTAAAAGAAAAAATTCAACGTATGCCCGGTGTCGGTTCCGTAATTATCGGGGGCGAACGCCGCTATGCGATGAGAGTCTGGCTCGATCCTCTGCGAATGGCGGCTCATCGATTAACAACTTACAATATCGAATCGGCACTGCGAAATGAAAATGCCGAAATACCCGGCGGAAGAGTTGAAGGTGATCAACGTGAATTCGCTGTCCGAACACGCGGCGAACTTTCCAAGCCGGAAGAATTCGGCGCAATTATCGTTTCGCAAAAAGGAAATAATATTGTACGACTTCGTGATGTTGCAGATGTGCAAGTGGGTGCAGAAGACGAACGCACTGTTGCGCGGTGGAATGGCCAGCCGGCTGTGGGACTCGGAATTGTAAAGCAGTCAAAAGCGAGTACTGTAGATGTTGCCGATGAAGTGCGCGCTTCTTTGCCGGAACTTTCAAAACTTTTACCACAAGGAATGAAACTCGATGTTGCGTACGACAGTTCGGAATTTATTGTCGATTCGATTTCGGAAGTTCAGGAAACTTTGATCATCGCACTCATATTAGTTGTGCTGGTAGTCCTTGCATTCTTAAAAAGTTTCCGCGCAACAATTATTCCTTCGCTTGCAATCCCGATTTCGATTATCGGCGCACTTGCCGCTGTTTACTTTGCGGGATTCACGATCAACATTCTTACACTGCTCGGATTTGTACTTGCAATCGGGTTGGTTGTTGACGATGCGATAGTTGTTCTCGAAAATATTTACCGGCATATGGAAATGGGCAAGAGCAGATGGCAAGCCGCAATCGACGGAAGTAAAGAAATCGGCTTCGCAGTTGTATCAACAACAATTGCACTTGTTGCGGTATTTGTTCCTCTCGCATTTTTATCGGGAAACGTCGGAAGACTTTTCAATGAATTCGGAATTGCAGTTGCAGTTGCCGTATTAATTTCCGGCTTCGTTGCGTTAACATTAACGCCGATGCTCTCTTCACAAATATTGAGACCTTTGCACGGAACCGGCAAAAACTGGGCATCACGTTCGTTCGATGCATTCTTCGAAAACTTGAATAAATTTTACGACAGACTGCTGAGAGGTGCACTGCGTCATCGTCTTTTAATGATCACCGGCGCGGTTGTAATTTTACTTTCGGGTTATGTGTTATTCAAATTTTTGCCGAGCGAACTTGTACCAACCGAAGACCGCGGCGTTGGTTTCGGAATTGTAATTGCACCCGAAGGCGCAACTCTCGAATACACAGACAATTATGTTAGAGAGATCGAAAAAGTTTTGCTCGCGCTTCCCGAACGTGAAGGACTTTTCACCGCAACCGGTTTGGGCTTCGGCGGTCCGGGAAGTGTTACAAACAGTTTCATGTTTTTGAATATGAAATCTCGCGGCGAAAGAGAAAAATCGCAACAGCAGATTGTGCAAGAACTTTTTCCAAGATTGATGGGAATTCCCGGCGTGCTTGCTTTCGTAATTAATCCGCCGAGTCTCGGTGCAGATTTTTCTTCGAACCCGATTGAGTACGTTCTTCAAGGAGATAATTACGAAGAATTAAACAATGCAGTAAATATGATGATGGCGGAAGCATCTCAGCTTGGCTATCTAATAAATCTCGATTCGGATCTTAGATTGAATAAACCGCAGCTCGATATTCATATCGACCGTGAACGCTCTTCGGGTCTCGGTGTTTCTGTTGCCGATATCGGTTCGACACTTGAAACATTTTTGGGCGGACGTGTAGTTACGGATTTCAAACGCGGCACTAAACAGTACGATGTTATTTTGCAAGTTAAACCGGAAGCCCGTTCAACCCCCGATGCAATTCAAAATTTGTACATACGCAGCAACGGAGGTTTGGTACAACTTGCCAATGTTGTGAATGTTGAAAAGACAGTTGCACCGAAAGAATTGAATCACTACAACCGTATTCGTTCGGCAACAATTAGTGCAAGTTTGGTTCCGGGCGTAACACTCGGACAAGCACTCGATGATCTCGATAGAATCGCACAAGAAAAATTACCGTCGGGCATCAAACGCGAGTATGCCGATCAATCTTTGGAATACAAAACTTCGAGCTCTGCACTCTACTTCATGTTTTTGCTTGCGATCATTTTTATTTATTTGGTTCTCTCGGCACAGTTTGAAAGTTTTGTTCACCCGTTTACAATTTTACTTTCGGTGCCGCTTGCAGTATTCGGTGCGCTGTTAACTCTTTTTGTATTCGGAGAAAGTTTGAACATCTACTCGCAAATCGGTTTGATAATGCTGATCGGCTTGGTAACAAAGAACTCGATTTTGATTGTTGAGTTTGCAAATCAACAGCAAGAAAAAGGAATGAGCTTGATTGAAGCAGTTGTAGAGGCGGCAACAATTCGTCTGCGCCCGATATTGATGACTTCCTTCGCAACAATTTTCGGAATACTACCGATTGCAATCGGGCTTGGCGCCGGTGCGGAATCACGCCGTCCTCTCGGATTGGTAGTTGTCGGCGGAATGCTCTTCTCCACATTTTTAACTTTGGTAATAGTACCGGTTGTTTACACACTGTTGGCTCGTTTCATTCGCAAACGCGAAGCCGAAGAAATCGCTGAGCTGAATAACGATAAAGATGATATTGAATTGGAAGCGCTTCCTTCGAAATGAAGTTTATTTTAGAAAATTAAAAAGAAGTTTAAATCTCTGTGCCTCTGTGTCTCCGTGGTTTTCCTTTTCACCACAGAGGCACTGAGACACAGAGAAATTATTTTGATTAAGAATTAACAACTCTTTTCAATTGCAAATCTTTATTCCGTAAATCGATTCCACCTTCGAGAAGATGTTAAAAAACGGGACTTTCAAATCAGGAAACATTTTACTTAATTATTATCCATAAGTTTGAACACTTATAACTCAATAAAATTTTGAATAGCCGGAGGATCGAAGGTGAAACGAATAATTCTGTTAGTCGGTTTATTAATTTCTCTTACAAGTGTTTTTGCGTTGCCGGAACGTGATACTATAGTTGTTATCACTCCGCATCCCGATGATGCCGAATCTTCTTGCGGTGGATTAATATTAAATGCTATTGCCGAAGGAGATGAAGTTATCATTTTGACTATGACCGGAGGCGAGCTTGGAATTTGGGGCAAAGGAATTGAAGAAGCCCGTGCAATCCGTTCACAAGAAGCAATTAATGCGGCAACGGTATTGGGCGCTAAAACCGAATTCTTCGGTGAGATTGACGCTTCTCTTGCAGTTGATTCCTCAACAACAAATAAGCTGAAAAGGATTCTTCAAAAAATTAAACCGGCAATTGTACTGGCGCCATGGCCCCTCGATGTACATTCCGATCACCAAGCGGCCGGAGTACTTGCATGGCGCGTTTTTATGGATAATAGTTTATCGTTCGATCTTTACTTTTATGAAACCAGCAATCCGCCACACACAAAATCTTTTCAATTTGTTCCGACAGATTATGTTGATATAACCGGCAAAGAGGAAATCAAAAAAGAAGCGACACACAAACACATCTCACAATCACCGCAAGAGTGGTACGGAATGTACGAAGAGATTGCAAAAGTCCGCGGTTACGAAGCCGATTGTCCGTTAGCCGAGGGATACATCAAAGCACGCAATTATTCGGGAATGGGAGGGCGTTCGGGTATTGTTAAAAAATCTTTGTCAAAACCCGGCGAATAATTTTTTTATCGTTTATTTTGAATCAGGTTATTAAATTATTTCTTGATATTTGTAGTTAAACATTTCATTTTAAACTCAGAGAAAATATCTACAACGGAGAATCATAATGAGTATTCTTTTGCTTGTAATTGGATCAGCACTATTATTATTTATTGCTTATAGAACCTACGGTGCTTTTCTTGCAAAAAAAGTTTATCAACTCGACAACACAAATCCAACACCGGCACAGACAAATAACGACGGACTAGATTTTGTACCGACAAGTGCAAAATTTTTATCAGGACAGCATTTCTCGGCAATTGCAGCAGCCGGACCAATCACCGGACCGATAATAGCCGGAATACTTTTTGGATGGGTGCCGGCACTTATCTGGATTATACTCGGATCAATATTTATCGGCGGCGTACACGATATGGGTTCAATAGTTGCATCGATCCGCCATAAAGCAAGGTCAATTACGGAAGTCGTTAAAGAAAACGTTTCTCAACGCGCATGGTTTTTATTCATGGTGTTCATCTGGATTACGCTTGTTTATATTGTTGTTGCTTTCACTGATGTAACATCAAGTTCGTTTGTAGGTACAATAACTTTGGAGAATGGGCAGAAAGTGGGCGGCGGTGCAATTGCAACTTCTTCGCTGATGTATCTTGTTCTCCCGGTAATTATGGGTCTGCTTCTTAAATACACAAAATTAAATTTGACGTGGGCAACAGTAATATTTCTTCCGCTTGTTGGTGCTGCCATCTGGTTTGGTCCTTCGTTACCGTTTGATCTTGGTTTAATGTTGAATTTAAATCCGCAGCAGACACAAAAGATCTGGAATGTTTTCATACTTGGATATTGTTTTGTTGCATCGATCATACCGGTTTGGCTTTTACTGCAGCCGCGCGGTCACCTTGGCGGATATTTTCTCTATGCCGCATTGATAGCAGCTGCAATAGGATTGATGTTCGGAGGATTCGAAATTAATTACCCGGCATTTACTAAATGGGAATCTCAAGGAAGCGGATTTTGGTTCCCGATGTTCCCGATTCTTTTCGTTACTGTTGCTTGCGGCGCGTGTTCGGGATTCCATTCGCTCGTCGGTTCCGGAACAACTTCAAAACAGCTTGCGTGCGAAAAAGATGCAAAAGTCATCGGTTACGGAATGATGCTTCTTGAAGGAATGGTTGCAGTAATTTCCCTTGCATGTGTAATGATTCTGATGCAAGACGATCCGCTTGTTAAGAGTTCTCCTAATTTTATTTACGCATCAGGCATCGGAAGGTTTATGGAATTGATCGGCATACCGGCAGTATTTGGTATCTCGTTCGGATTGATGGCGTTCACAACATTTGTTTATGATACGCTCGATGTCTGCACTCGCTTAGGTCGTTACATTATCCAGGAATTAACCGGCTGGAAAAAGTTGAGCGGAAGAATTATTGCAACATTGTTAATGGTTGGCGTTCCATTCTATTTTGTAACACTAACATTAACGGATGCGAGCGGCAGCCCGGTACCGGCATGGAGAGTTTTCTGGAGTTTGTTTGGTGCATCGAATCAATTACTTGCCGCACTTGCATTGATTGGAATTACTGTTTGGCTTCACAAAACTTCGAAGTATAAATATGCATATTTAGTTGCATTCATTCCGGCTGTTTGGATGTTTTTAATGTCCAATTGGGCGCTTGTTATTTTGATTAGAGATGCCTGGTTCAAAACCGGAAGTTTGGTATTCACATCCGATCCGGTACCTTACGCATCGCTTGTATTATTTGTTCTCGCACTCACCCTTGCAGTTGAAACTGTTTATACATTATTCATTAGAGATAGAAAATTAGCTGCGGTGGGAAGTTAGATTGGCTTATTACTTTGTCGAGGACTTACCCGTCATATTTGGGGCGGAGCGGTCCTCGACGATTTTAGTACTTACACCTTAATTCTCAATTCCCAATTTGTTTTTTATCTCCGCCGGTACTGCATTCTTGTGTACCATAATAGCGATTGTCTTTAAGCGAACGTACGGTTCGCTCATATACCAGTAGCCGTTGTATTTCCTATCCTTCGTTCCCCAAGAATTTTTTGTGTAGTAGAACTTTGCGCCGGTCTGGTCTTTTGCCAACCCGGTTATGTGCATTAAGTGATCGTCTGTGGTGGCATAGTTGTCAAAAGATTCTTGCCTCATTTCTTGCGAAATAATTTTTTCTCTTATCGGTCCTTCTTCTTTCTCTTCGTCATTATCTTCTTTTTGAGAGTCGTCAGCAATTTCGTCTGCCGGAATTATTGCATACGCTTTCTTCTTCTCAAATTCTTTTTCGGAAACATCACCATCCCATGCAACCGAGTAACCGTTCTCAAGTGCGTAATCAATTATTTTAATTAGTTCATCTATTGGTATGTTGTAATATTTGTCTTCCGTCCAATTATCAGGTATCTCAAGTTCAAACTGTGTGTAGAACGGATGATGCGTATATGAGGTTAGCTCAATATAATCATCGGGATTAAAACCGAGCGATTGAACAAAACTTTTCGGCGTATAAGTTTTTCCTTGGTAATTAAATTCTGCCGGAGGTACTCCCAAATAAGTATCGAGGGTAGATTCAAAAACTTCTTTCCAGCGCGGAGTAACTTTACCGCCTTTGTTTTTAGTTACAACATCAACTATGCTTTTTAACATCGCATCCATTTCACCGTGATTGTGTTCATCTTCATTAATATTCTTACCGTTGTAAATTTCATCCGGTACAAATCCATAATTTTTTATAACACGGGTTACATCATGTGCTTGTCCTCCCATCCCGAAATTTGTTTCGCCGTGATATCTTACATAATTAAGAGCTTTATCGGGATAAGTATAGCGTACATTGAACATTGGGGAGAGGATATGCTCACCTTTTCCCATTCGTATCAATTCGGTCTCTACAAACGAAGTTGTGGCAAACGACCAGCACGTTCCGGTTTTTGCCTGGTTTTTAACCGGCGTGGTTTTTACTTCATAAATCATTTCGAATTCATACGTGTCTTTCTTTTTCTTTCCTTGTGCTGAAATGATAAAGGGAATAAAAAGGATTATAAATAACGGTTTTAGAGTTGAACTGAATCTCATATAATTTCCTAAAATTTTTAGTTCTATTTGATTATAAAAATAAAAGATAAACCGCTTAATTGGTAGCAGAATTAAGCTGTTGCGAGAATTAATTTGTAAACCGTTGAAACGGTTTTTATTGTCATTGTTTTATTCATTAACCCACGGCTTAAGCCGTGGGTTAATAAAAACAATCTTTGCTTTATGAACTGTTTCAACAGTTTCCGGGCTTTAATTTTTTAATTCACAAACAGATAAAAAGTATTGCAAAAATATTTTAAGTTAAGATTGATTTTCATCTCTTCTAAATTTAAATTCAAAATGCTCACAAAAAGAAAAAGTCGTTATGAACAATTATATGACAGTTAATAAACTTATCGTCTTTCTATTGACTTTGCTGTTAATTGCTAATACAGAGTGTTTATCACAGAATAAATTTGGAATAGTTATACACGGCGGTGCCGGAACGATAAAAAAGGAAAATATGTCACCAGAAAAAGAAGACGCGTACAAATCAAAATTGAAGGAAGCGTTGTTAGCCGGTTACCAAGTTTTAGAAAACGGGGGCGGCAGTCTCGATGCTGTTGAAACTGCAATTAAAATAATGGAAGACTCTCCACTATTTAATGCCGGCAAAGGTGCGGTATTCACAGAAGAGGGAACTATTGAGCTTGATGTTTCAATTATGGATGGAAAGACCTTATCTGCCGGTGCGGCAGCTGCATTAAAGCATGTTAAAAATCCAATTACACTCGCACGTAAAATAATGGAAAACTCTCCGCACGTTATGCTGGTTGGCGAAGGTGCCGAAAAATTTGCCGGAGAACAGAAACTTGAAATGGTTGACCAGAAATATTTTTACACAAAGGAAAGATGGGATGCGTTACAGCGCGAGAAAGCGAAAGAACAAAAATCAAAAGAGAAACATGGTACTGTCGGCGCCGTTGCACTTGATATGAACGGAAACATTGCTGCCGGAACTTCTACCGGGGGCATGACGAACAAAAAATGGGGACGCGTAGGCGACTCGCCAATTATTGGCGCCGGTACTTATGCAAATAATAACACGTGCGGTGTGTCCGGTACGGGTCACGGAGAATATTTTATCAGACTTGGTATTGCTAAAGACATTTCCGCTTTGATGGAATATAAAGGTCTCGCTCTGCAACAAGCTGCCGAAGAAGTTATAAATAAATTAACCCGGCTTGGCGGAACCGGCGGTGTTGTAGCTTTGGATAAAAACGGAAATGTTGCAATGCCGTTCAATACTTCGGGAATGTATCGTGCTTGCTATATAAGCGGTAGTGAACCGGTAATAAAAATTTATAAAGAATGAGTTTAATTTACGAATTACGATTTTAGATTTGCGGTTTTATCAAATGAAAAATTTATAATTTTTTTATGTTCAGTTGCTTTATAAATCCAAGAAAAAATACTTTTAACTAACTCGTAAATCGTAACTTGTAATTCGTAATTATTAATGGAGGTATAATGGAACTGTTTCAACCGATTAATTATTGGGCAATATTAGTATGCGGGCTTATATCACTGGGCATCGGTGCTTTATGGTATAGTCCTATGTTGTTAGGCAAAGTATGGGTGGATTCATTAGATAAATCCGAAGAGGAACTTAAGAGAGATTTCAAGCCGATTAAAGTATATTCAATTTCCTTTGTCGCACAAGTTACAATGGCATATATATTAGCAAGAATACTTTCGTACATTAATGCAACCACACCGGAAGAAGGAATCCGGATAGCTTTTATGATCTGGCTGGGATTTACCGCAACAACAATGACTGTAAATATGCTCTTCGAAGGGAAAAAATTTAAGCACTTTTTGGTTGATAGCGGTTATAATTTCATAGTTATAATTTTATACGGAATGATCCTGGGTATTTGGCATTGAATTTCATTTCATCATAAATAACATTTTTCGGAAACCGGATGCAGATAAATTTTGTTGTTTTTGATCTTGACGGAACACTAATAAGTTCACATGAAACCATTTATTTGGCAACGTTACACGCATTAAGAGAGGTTAATATTGTGCGTGCGATTGAAAAAGATAAATTTATGAATATGATCGGTATGCACTTTGAAGATATTTTTCGTGAATTCGGATTCAGCGTTCCAGATTTTGAGTACTTTATTGGAATTTATAAGTCGATCTATTTTGATTATATTGACGCGTCGCAGATTTATCCCGGTGTTGAAAAAATAATTAATAAACTAAAAACCGGGAATATCAAAATCGGTCTGCTTACTACAAAAGCACAAGATCAAGCCGATTTAATATTGAAACATTTTAACTTGCATCATCAATTTAACGGTGTAATGGGAAGGCGGCCCGGCATTGCCCATAAACCGTCGCCCGAACCGCTCCTTAAATTAAGCAGCGAAGTTGGGATTGAAATGAACAATACTTTAATGGTTGGCGATTCGGAACTTGATATTGAATGCGGTAAAAACGCCGGCGCATTTACTTGTGCCGTAAGTTACGGCTACCGTAATAAAGAAGAATTAAAAAAATCATCACCTGATTTTCTGATTGATAATATTTCCGATTTGGAATTTATAATTAGTTAGCAATTTTGTTCATAGGAGGCGATATGGAAACCGGTAAAGTTAATGTTAATATCATAAATGGGATTGCGTCTTTAAGTTTTCACCATCCCAAGAGTAATTCACTTCCGTCCAAAATGATTAAGGAGATTACGGCCCAAATTGAAAAGCTCTCTTCCGATAAAAACGCAAAAGTAATTATCATCAGGAGCGAGGGTGAAAAAACATTCTGCGCCGGTGCGTCTTTCGATGAACTGGCTGCAATTAAGGATTTTAAAACCGGCAAAGCTTTTTTCATGTTATTCGGTCAATTGATTAACGCCATGCGCAAATGTGAAAAAATTATTATTGCGCGTGTGCACGGCAAATGTGTTGGAGGCGGTGTTGGAATTGCGGCAGCAGCAGATTATACGCTCGCTTCAAACGAAGCCTCGGTTAGACTGAGCGAATTATTACTCGGCATAGGACCATTTGTTGTTGGACCGGCAATAGAAAGAAAGGTAGGTAAGACCGCTTTTGTTACGATGGCTGTTGATGGCGATTGGCATGATTCCTTTTGGGCTAAACAGAACGGACTTTTCACAAAAGTATTCGCTACAAATCACGATCTTGATGAAGCTGTTTCTGCACTCGCAAAAAAAATTGCTGCTTGCAATCCCGAAGCAATCAAAGAAATGAAAAAAATATTTTGGGAAGGAACAGAAAATTGGGACAAACTGTTAGAGGAGCGCGCAGAAATAAGCGGTCGATTGGTGCTTAGCGAATTCACAAAGAAATATATTAAGTCATTCAAAGACAAATCATGAATCTTAAATACCATCATCTCGGTATTCCGACAAAAGAAATTAAAGAGGGTGAGACCTATCTTGCCGAATATAAATTATACGTTTCCGGTTACGATGCAAGTCCGTACAAAATTGAATGGATGAGATTTGAAGAAGGGTCGCCCACGCCCGAATTGGTAAAGACGATTCCCCATGTAGCGTTCGAAGTGGAAAATTTAGAGGAAGCTATCAAAGGGAAAAAAATATTGATCGAACCGAACTGCCCTTCGGAAGGAGTAAGGGTAGCATTTATAATAGATAATGGGGCACCGGTAGAATTTTTAGAGATTAGGAAAAGTGAAAATGCCTGAACTACTGAATCCAAAAGAGTGGGTTAAAAAATACTCCGATCTGCTTTTCCGTTTCGCCATTCTGCGTGTTAATGATAGGGAAACCGCAAAAGATCTTGTTCAGGAAACATATCTTGCCGCATACCGCAATATCGATTCGTTTAAAGGGGAGATATCCGAAAAAAACTGGCTCTTCTTAATTTTAAAAAATAAAATCATCGACTACTACAGAAAAAAATCGAATGAAATTCTAACCGAACTGGACGAATGCGAAAATGCACTCGAAGATTATTTCGACGATAAAGGACACTGGAAAAGCCAAATGGTTCCGACCGGCTGGAATGCTGATTATAACAATGCGCTGGAGTCTAAAGAATTTTTTGATATACTTAACAAATGTTTGCAGAGACTCTCCGAACTATCAAGGATTGTATTTACATTGAAATATCTTGACGAGAAAGAGTCGGATGAGATTTGTAAGGAATTAACTATAACCTCGTCTAACTACTGGGTTGTGATACACCGGGCTAAGCTGCAGTTGCGTGCGTGCATTGAAAAAAATTGGTTCGTTAAATAAACATGAAAAAATTTATCATGATAACTTGCAAAGAAGCAACTCTTGCAATAATTAAAAAAGAGGAAGGGAAAATCAGTCTTATGGAAAGGATAAGACTGCTGGTTCACCTGGCCATATGCAAATTTTGCAAGATGTTCGAGAAGCAGAGCAAATTGATTTCGATCAATTCGATCAGCATTACCTCCGAAGATTCTTTGACCGCAAAAGAAAAAGAAGACCTGGAAAAAAATCTGGGGCAATAAAATTATTTTTCTTCTGTAAGGAATACCAACACCTCCCGTCTACACATCAGTAAATTCACTAATCATAAAAACGAGGGTCATATGAGCAATACATCAAAAATCAATTCTAAACGTGTACTTTTAGCAAGCTCTATAATTGCCGGGGCAGTTTTCGGTGCAGCATCGCCGCAAGTTCTCCGTGCCGAAAACTTATTCAACTACAGCAATTTAGGAAGTGGTGCAGAAGTACGTACCTCCTTACTTGGAACCGCACCAGCTCACGGTTCTATACTGGAAATGAAATGCGGTAACGAAACTGATTCTAAAGATAAGAATGCCTCAGGTTCTAAAGCCGGTTCTTCAACCGATAGCAAAGCTAAAGATGCAAAATGCGGTGAAGGTAAATGCGGCGGCGATAAGAAATCCGAAAGCAAAGCCAAAGACCACAAGTGCGGTGAGGGCAAATGCGGCGGTGATAAGAAATCCGAAAGTAAAGCCAAAGATCACAAGTGTGGTGAAAGCAAATGCGGCGGTGATAAAAAATCCGAAAGCAAAGCCAAAGACCACAAGTGCGGCGAAGGTAAATGCGGCGGCGACAAAAAAGATTCGGTAAAAACATCCAGCTCAAAGAAGTAATAATTATCAACCCTCTCTTTATAAAATAACGAGAGGGTAGTATTTACAAATTATTAAAAAGGAAGAGCGATGAACAGAGCGAATAAACATATCGGTATCGGTTTCCGGAAAGATTTTGCCGAAGAATTTCTTGAAAAGAAAATTCTCACACCGGCATTCGTAGAAGTTGCACCGGAAAATTGGATGGGTATCGGCGGTTACTGGAAAAATATCATCGATAAAGTTGCCGAACAATACCCGATTTATATGCACGGGTTATCGCTTTCTATCGGCAGCCCGGATCCCATCGACTGGAATTTCTTGGGAAGGGTCAAAAACTTTTTAAAAACATACGATATAAAAATTTATTCCGAACATCTCAGCTATACAAAATGCGATAATGCACATTTGTATGATCTTCTTCCGATTCCGTTTAGGTGGGACGCTGTTCATCATGTTTCCAAGCGTATAAGGGAAGTCCAGGATTTTCTCGAAAGAAAAATTGCAATCGAGAATGTTTCTTATTACACACCGGTAGCAGCAGAAATGACCGAAGCAGAATTCATCAATGCCGTTGTTGCCGAAGCCGATTGCAACCTTCTCCTAGATGTTAACAACATATACGTAAATGCTTTTAATCATAAATACAATGCGGAAAAGTTTTTGGATCAGTTACCTCTCGACCGCGTGGAATATATTCACATGGCCGGGCATGAACAAGTTGAACCAGACCTTATAATTGATACGCACGGCGAGCCGATTATTATACCCGTTTACGAACTATTTGAGTACACCGTTAACAAACTTCCTAAAAACGTTCCGGTACTTTTAGAAAGAGATTTTAACATTCCGGAACTTGCAGAATTACAGCATGAAATGAGTTTAATGGAAAATATTTGCAGAAGGGCATGGAACCATGAACACGCAGTTGCATGAATATACCAGAACCCAACAAAGCTCTTTGGCTAATTACGTACGAACCGGCGTCCTTAATAACGTAGAAGGATTGACCGAGAACCGGGTTCATTACTACCGCAAACTTGTTTATAATGTTCTGAACGACAGCTTGCAATCGGCATTCCCGATAACATATGATCTGCTTGATGAGGATGAATGGAACGATTTGGTGGAAAAATTTTTCTGCAACCACAATTGCCAATCAAATGAAATCTGGAAGATGCCGTACGAATTCTGCCGGTTTACCAAAAAATATGGGGACGAATTGGCGCTGAAATATCCTCACTTAAATGATCTTCTTCTTTTTGAATGGACCGAGATTGAAGTTTACATGATGGAAGATAAGATACCTCCGCAATTTGCCGTCGAAGGTAACTTGTTAAATGATGTGTTAGTGCTTAATCCGGAGTTTAATATTATAAAATTACAATACCCGGTACATCTCAAGGGTTCAAAAGAAATTAAGAAAGACGACCAGGGAAATTACTTTGTACTCATCTACCGTGAACCAAAAACTTTTAAGGTTCAATTTGTCAACTTGTCGGTTTATTATGCCTGGCTGATTGCAAGATTGTTGGAGGGATCAAAACCGTTAATCGATATTTATGAATCGGCAGAAGAAACATTCCAGGTTGATAAATCAACACTTAAAAAAAATTCATATCAATTTATTACGGATATGATAAACAATAAATTCATATTAGGATTTAAGAATGACAGCAATAGTAAATAAAATTTTCGATCGATTGGAAAACAACGGAGTATTAAAGAATATTTTATTGTTCTTAATGAGATTAATTTTAGCATATGGTTTTTACACGCCGGCAATTAACAAATGGCAGAATATGGAAGGAATTGTTGAGTGGTTTACCGAACTTGGCATACCATTGCCCGGAGTGAATGCTTACTTATCTGCTACAACGGAAATAGCCGGCGTTGCATTGTTAACATTGGGATTAGCAACACGAATAATTTCTATCCCGTTAATAGTTGTTATGCTCGTAGCGATAGTTACGGTTCATCTACCCAACGGTTTTGAAGCCGGGAACAATGGTTTTGAAATACCGCTCTATTATATTTTGCTTTTATTAACCCTGATTAATTTCGGTCCGGGTAAATTCAGTTTAGACAATTTTCTTTCAAAGAAACAAACCCCACATAACTAACCCAATTACCCTCTTCATTGAATCTATAAGGTGATCGATTTTAGATCACCTTAATTATTTTAAAGATATTATCTTAGCAGTTAGATTTTACAACGACCCGGCAATAACCAAAATTTGTTTTCCAAATTCCAATAAAAGGCAGAGAGATGAGAACATTAAACTTGTTCGTGTTTTTATTTACAGCGGTTGCTATTCATGCACAGATTGATTCCGCAAATATCTCTGAATATTTTAATAATCACAGCGGATGTATTGTAATATATGATAAAATCCGGGAGAAATACTTTCGGTATGATGAACAGAGATGTGCCGAAAGATTTTCACCGGCATCAACATTTAAAATTCCAAACTCGTTGATTGGATTGGAAACCAGCGTTATTAAAGATGCAGATTTTGTAATCGAGTGGGATGGAATTAAAAGATGGATTAGCGATTGGAACAAGGATCATACACTGCGCACAGCTATTCAAGTTTCGTGTGTTCCGTATTACCAGGAACTTGCACGACGTGTAGGCAGAGAACGAATGGTGAAATATATCGATGCCCTGAGTTACGGCAACGGTAAGATCGGGGAAAAAATCGATACTTTCTGGCTTGATAATTCATTAAAAATTTCTGCCGATGAACAAGTTGAGTTTCTTAAAAGGTTTTACAAATACAATCTACCGTTTTCAAAAAGATCTATTGATATAGTTAAAGACATAATGAGCGAAGAAATCTACGGTGAAAGCAAATTGAAATTTAAAACCGGTACCGGTCATAAAGAAGATGGATCATGGATCGGCTGGCTTGTGGGTTATATTGAAAAAGAAAAAGACGTTTATTTCTTTGCATTCAACATAGAGGGGAAAACGTTTGAAGAAACAGCCGCTTTAAGGAATAAAACTTCGCGCGAGATACTCTTCTCTTTAAAGATATTACAGAAATAAATGTTGGATATTAAATGCTAAATATTAAATTAAATACAACTAAATAATAATTTATATAGATCTTATCATGGATAAAGAAAATATTATATTGGATAAATCGTTTGAATTCGCTTTGAAAATAGTTGATTTATATAAATATCACATAAAACAAAATGAATACATACTTTCAAAACAAATTTTAAAAAGCGGCACCTCTATAGGAGCAAATGTTGAGGAAGCTAATGCGGCACAGACGAAGAAAGATTTTATAACTAAACTGTCAATAGCATCAAAAGAAGCCAGAGAAACAAGGTATTGGTTAAGATTATTGTCAAGAAGCAATTTATCAAATTATGATTATAAACCATTAATGCTAGAAACAGAACAAATTATAAAGATCTTGACGAAAATTGTGAAAACTTCACAAGCAAAGATTAAATAATTAAAAAATAGTCGATCGATACATTTATAATTTACCATCCAACATTTAACATTTTTTATGAATTACTTACTGAGTGAAATATTTATTTACCCGGTTAAATCGCTCGCCGGAATTAGTTTGAAGGAGGCAGAGGTTACGGACCGCGGATTAAAATATGACCGGCGCTGGATGATTACTGATGAAAACAATTTATACATAACTCAACGGATCGTTCCGCAAATGGCATTAATTAACGTTAGAATTGATAACCAAACTTTGGTGCTGAGTCATAAAAAAACGGGTGATAGTTTTTCAATCGATACCGGGAAAGAACCATATAAGAAATCTAAAGTAATTGTGTGGAACGACCCAGTTGCAGCAGATTTTGTTTCGCCGGATGCGGACAGTTGGCTGAGTGAGGCATTGAAAATAAAATGCCGGCTCGTGCATATGCCGGAAAGAGCCAATAGGTATGTTGACAAAAAATATGCATCAAAAAATGAGGTCGTTAGTTTTGCAGATGGATTTCCTTTCTTAGTTATCGGGCAAGCATCGCTCGATGACCTAAACAACCGTCTAGAAGAAAAATTACCGATGAATCGTTTCCGTCCTAATTTTGTATTCGCTGGCGGCGAACCGTTTGACGAAGACCGGATGAAAAGTTTCAAACTTGGCGATGTTATATTTTACCCGGTAAAACCATGCTCGCGATGTATAATCACCACAACCAACCAGGAAACTGCTCAACGGGGTAAAGAACCGCTTAAAACTTTATCGGGTTATAGAAAAATTGAGACTAAGATTATGTTTGGACAAAATCTTCTTCATGAAGGCAAAGGAATTGTGAAAGTAGGCGAGGAATTAAAGAACCTCGAGTGGAAATAAATAATGACAGTTTATGATCTTCTAAAGGGTGGTGATCTCCGCTCAATCGGAAAATCGAACGAAGTCGTAAAACTCATAGGCAAAAACCGGGAATTGTTTGATGAAATATTTAAAGGGATATTCCACAACGACCCGGTAATACGCTCCCGGTGTGCCGACGCTGCTGAAAAAGTTGCACAGAAAAATCCCGGCTTGTTAAAACCCCACAAAAGAACTATTCTTAAGAATCTTCTCAACTTTAAGCAGAAAGAAGTTAACTGGCATATTGCCCTAATGCTTGGCTATTTAAATTTTACAAAATCTGAAAAAGAAAAAGTTGTCAACCACCTATTCAAGTGGATGGCTGAAGAGGGAAGCATAATTGTAAAAGTCTGCTCTATGCAGTCACTCGCGAAATTATCCGCTAACGACGCCAAACTTAAACGTAGGTTGGTAATTAAGATAGAAAACTTGATGATAAACGGAAGCCCGGCAATTAAAGCACGGGGAAGGAAACTTTTAAAGACAATGTTAAATGATAAATTGTAAATGATAAATTACTTTGTTTCCCTGAACAGATAGTGGGACCAATAAGTGCCGAGAAGAAAATTAAAGAAGATTACTGAAGTTAGAACATTCAAAAATGTTTTTGATTATAAAAACGAAAACATTAAACAAGAATTATCTAACTATTTTGGCAATAATAAACCTTTTACGCTGGAACTTGGCTGCGGACAAGCAGACTACACAATTAATATGGCTCTGCTCTATCCTCACAAAAATTTTATTGGCGTGGACCGCAAACCAAACCGTATTTGGAATGCTTCGAAGAATGCCGATAAATTAAAGCTAAAGAACGTAGCGTTCCTGATTGCTTATATCGAACATCTTGCAGACATATTCCCGGAATCGAGCATAGAAGAAATTTGGATTACTTTTCCCGATCCCTACCCCAGGAGAAGCAGTATGAAAAAACGTTTAACACACCCACGATTTCTAGAAATCTATAAGAATATTCTGATCGATAAAGGAATAATTAATTTGAAGACCGACGACAATTTGTTGTATGAATATACACTCGATGTAATAGACAAAAACAACCTGGCACTTCTAAGGGAAACGAATGACCTTTATTCGTCAAACAATCTTACCGATAAAGAAAAAATTCTTACCAAGTACGAAAAACAGCATCTTGAAGAAGGCAAAAAGATTAAGCTGATCAGTTTTAACTTGTAATCCTTTCACACTTATCTATTCGTTTGATAAAGCTTGTACAAGCATGCAGCGTAACTGAAGCAAAACCGACGAAGAGTTAAAAATTATACTCTACAACGGGATCGCGTATCGGTTTACCGGACGGATCGTGAATAATCAACAATACTTTATCTTTAATACCGTGCGAGTTAATTAAATAATTTTTGAGTTCGGTAAGATCGAACAAAGCGTTTTGTGTTATGTATGCTTCGCACATATCATTGTTTGAATTGTGTGAGAGAAGCAGAGTAACTTGTGCCGGGTTTGATTTTTCAATTTCCTTTAGAGCATAGAGATCAATCTTATGATCTTCACACCCTCCGCTGTAAGAAATATTAAAAGTAATTTCGTTCTTGTCTATTGCAGCACTATTTATATTAAGAATATCTTTATTTATAACCGATGTATTAGATCCGTCAATCAGGTTAACCGATTCGGTTTCATCTCCATTTGTATCCGGGGGTTTTATGACAAGATCGATATTATATTCCTTTGGATTGATCTGAATGGTACTGCGCGGTAGTGGATTGAGCGTGCGCAGTTCGATGGAATAACCTTCAAATGTTAATGAGCGCGGTTCAAGATTTGTGTTTAATACTTTTGTCTCGGTTCTCTCGTCATTGGTCAAAACCAACTCTATTTCAGCGTTGCCTTCCCAAACACATGTTACATCGATCGGACATCTTGAATCACCGGTAACATTTTGGAATTTAAGTGTAAACTTTTGGTTGATCGTGATCGACTCGCCTATATTCAAATTTACTGCTGCTGAATCAAATTGTTTGCTGAGCGAAAGTGTGTTGTTATTGGGCGATGTCGGTTCGGAGGTACGCGCACACCGGACACTTACAACGGCAATGACTATTATTAATAATTTATTTATCTGGTTCATCATTACTTCCCCCATTCTCGCAGTAAAAATAATCAATTAATGATCTATGAAAAGGGATAAAATTCGGTAATAACGTCTGTTACTGCTGATTTTGATAGGTAAATTTTTTCGACTGCTTAAATATAAGGCTCAGAATGATAACTCAAGATTTTCCGGTAATCCTTTTTCAAGTTCCCATTTCAAAGGATTATCAACGATATACTTTCGGATATTGTAGAGTTCCTTTTCATTGCGGATTATACGGTCATAAAATGAACGTTGGAAAATCTTCGTATTTATAATTGATCTTGTTTCAATTGTAACTTGTCGTTTAAATTGTTGAATCACCTTTGACAATGTCATTTTCGTTCTGTCTGTAGGGGACGCAAATTTTGCGTTCCCATTATTCATTTTGGGGAATGCAAGATTTGCATTCCCTACACCATTAACAATTATTATTCCGTGTATATGGTTTAGCATGATTTGAAAATAATCCAATTCTATATTCTTAAAATGTTCGGGAATTGCATGCCAGCATTTTTCAACAATCTTTCCCATGCTGTTTAGTTTCATTTCACCTTTACTGATTTTACCAAAATAACTTCTCATTTCTTCAGTGCATATCGTAACAAAATAATATCCTTCGGTACAGTAATCAAAATCTTTGTGACGTGTTGGCTTTCTGCTTGGTAAATCTTTTTCCATTTTACAAATCCTTTTGAGGAACGCAATACGCCGCGGCGATTGCATTTCCTACTCAGCCGCCGGCAAAATATAGTCAGCAATAATATCTATCACACCGCGTTCTTGCACATCGGCTTGATCCCAATCGGAATCAGGGTATGATTGTGTTGCAATTATCATATTAAGCGAAGGCACACAGAACACAAACTGTCCGCCATGCCCTAATGCAGAAAATATTTTGTAATCGTTCACTTCGCCAAGCCACCATAAATAACCGTAGCCGATTTTAGTCCACTGTCCCCACGATCCGGTGCTGCTACCCGAATATTTAACGAGTGATTTTTCTACCCAGTCTTCGGGAACGATCTGTTTGCCATCGAGAACACCGTTATTTAAATAGATTAGTCCGAGTACCGCCATATCACGGGTAGTGAGATAGATATCATTGCCGCCAAAATAATTTCCTTGCGGATCTCTAAGCCAATCGCGCACATCGAATCCGCACTTTCCAAAAAAATTCTCGTTCGCAAACTCAAGCGCTGTTTTGCCGCTCGCTCTTGCAAGTACAACACACAAAAGGTGAGTAGCGGCTGTTGAATAACCCATCTTTGTACCGGGATCGAAATTTAATGTTGAGCTTAAAATTTCTTTTACCCAATCGTTGCTGTAAGTAAATGTAAAATAAAATTCATCATCGCCCCGGAAACCGCTTCTCATTTTAAGTAAGTGATCGATAGTAATGTTGTTGATGCGTGCATCGGAAATGTACTGTTCGTACTCCGGAAAGAGATCAACAAGTTTTTGATCGAGCCGGAGAATCCCTTTTTCTACCGCTATACCGATGAAAGCTGAAAGAAAACTTTTGGAAACAGAGCGGATAGTTTGATAGCTGGATGAATTATGATTATGAAAATATCTTTCGGCGGCTATCTTTCCGTTGCGTATTACAATTATGCTGTAAATGTAACCTTTGGCTTCCGCTTGAGTAAATCCTTCTTCAAGGAGTGTACTGTTAAGTGATTGCTCTTCGGGAGTGGAGAGGAGCCAGTTGTAGCTATTCAGGTTTTTGTTATCGGGATCCGTGCCGCACGAAACGAAAACATTAAAGAGAATTACTATTAATAGATATGGACAAACCTTCTTCATCATTCCCCCGTAGGTAATCTTCAATTGCTTATAACTTAACATTGCTGTTAAGGAGAATCAATACAAATAAACCGGGTTGATAAAGAAGGGTGTGTCTGAGTATGAGATTGTAGTAATGGTTGTTAAGAATAAAAATTAATTTCACAAACGTTTTCAATTAAAGAGGCGGTGTGAAAACATAATCTGTAGGGTGATTCGCTGAATCGCCCACACAAATATTTATTGAATTCACAACTGTGTTGGCCCAAACGGTTGAAACTGTGTTTCGACCTACAATTTTCACGCAGTCTCTAAAAGAAGGTGTTGCCTGGCTATGTTATTGAGTAAATTTACTCAGTCCATTGAGTAAATTTGCCCATTAAACATTCAAAAATATTCTAATAAGCAACGATTCATTACACTTGTCGGATTTTTTAAAACTTGATTTAGCTGAGTTATTCGAACTATAGAATTTAGAATTGTTCAAAAAAAAGTTTGCACATATTAATATTTGCTGCTGTATTTCTAATACCGGCAGTGTTATTTTAACTCATAATATTTTTTCAAAACAAAAAATGCTTTCTTCTTTTCACCGTCCGATGATATCAATCCTTTTCTATTCCACCCGTCCTGGATGCCCGGTAGATTTCTTCTCGGCGATCTGAAATCGGCAAGTATCCACGGCGATATTCCGCGTAGCTGCGGAAGTTTATCGATCATCTTCAAAGTTTCTTTGTATAAATATTCCTGGTATTCTTCCGACCAGCGCGTTAAACTATCTGCATGAAATCCAAACTTTGCATCTGCGCCAAACTCTGAAATGATAACCGGTTTATTTTGAGTGATAATCCAATTGATCCCTTTACATTTTTCCGGCGTTCCTTCGTACCACCCGATATATTCGTTGAAACTGATAACATCAACAACATTCGCGAACGGATCGTTAATAGTTCTTGTATTTGGATTGCCGCTGTAATTTGTCTGCTCGAGTGCCGCACTGATCAATCTTGTTGGATCGAGCTTGCGTGTTTGTTTAGCAAGTTTGGTTAAAAATTTATTTCTCGCATTACTTGCCGGAGTTTCATTCGCCATCGACCAGATAATTACGGATGCTCTATTCTTATCGCGGTTAATCACTTCCTTCAATTGGTTCTCGGCATTATTGTATGTTTCCTCATTCTCCCATTGAATGGTCCAATAGACCGGAATCTCTTCCCAAACCAATATTCCCATTTTGTCTGCAAGCCGTACCATGTTTTCGTTGTGTGGATAATGTGCAAGCCGTACGTAATTGCACCCAAGTTCTTTAGCCCACGTTAACAGCTGCTCTGCGTCTTCAAGAGAATACGCACGTCCGCCCCGTACCGGATTTTCTTCATGAATGCAAATTCCCTTTAAGAATATTTCTTTATCGTTCAAAAGTATATTCGGTCCCTCTGTTTTGATCGAACGGAAACCGATTTGATCGACAACTTTATCCGCACCGTTTGTGATTGTTACGTAATACAAATACGGGTTTTCAACAGACCAACGTATTATTTCCCCGGCTTCGATTTTAAAAGCAGCTATTCCATGTTCGTTTGTAATAACTTCCTTCTCAATTTTTAATTCCGGAATAGCAATCCGGATTTCCGTTCCCGACACATTTAATCCATTCAGTTTTACATACCCGTTAATTTGATTATTGTCTTCCTGATCCAACTGAATAAAATAGTCTTCAATAAAATTTTCGCTCACTTCAACCAATCGTACATCTCTTGTTATGCCGCCGTAATTCCACCAATCCGTGTTGAGTGTCGGCACTCCATCTCTTAATCTTTTATTATCTACCTTTACAACCAAGAAGTTACCGCTTTCTTTTAATAGACCGGTCGTTTCAAAATTAAACGGTGTAAATCCGCCGGTATGTGTTCCGAGTTTCTTTCCATTTAAGTAAACATCCGCATGATAATTGACCGCATCAAAATAGAGGAACACTCTATTTGTATTTTTCTTTTTCACATAATCGAATGACTTCTTATACCATATCGTTCCCTCGTAGTAAAAAAGATTTTCCTTCTGCGTGTTCCAATCGCCGGGCACATTGATCACACCGGATTTGTCAAAATCATATTCTACAAGTTCGCTTTTGTTTTCGGGTTTTGCATTCAAAAAGTAAGCACCTTTACCGGGATTGTTCTGCTTATCATACGGTTCATATCTATAATTGTAATAGCCGTTTTCATACGGATCAACTATGTAATTCCATTCACCGTTTAAGCTTGTGAATGTTCTATTGTAAACATTGATAAGCAGATTCTCTTGTGCAGAAGAACCAGCTATCGATAAAATAAAGAGTGATATAACAAACTTTTTCATAGGATTTTCTTGTTTTATTCTGAGTGCAATATTGTGGATTATCTAATTTAATGGCAAGAACCTTTCCGAAAGGTAATTTAACATCAAGCATATATCTCTTAACGATTTAGTAATACTAAATTTCTATATTAGTGAAAATCATTCAGAGACTATTATGCAAACTATACTTGGTGCCGGTGGCGGTGCCGGAACGGAACTTGCCAAACAACTAATTAACTTCACAAAGGAAATCAGGATTGTAAACCGAAATCCGAAAAAGGTCAATGAGACGGATCAATTGATAAGTGCCGATCTTTCTATCCCGGCTTTGCTAGATGATGTAGTTAAGGGATCGGATGTGGTTTATGTAACAATCGCCTTTGAATACAAGACTTCCGTGTGGAAAGTGAAATGGCCCAAGTTTATGATCAATCTTATCGAGTCGTGCAAAAAACATAAAGCTAAAATTGTGTTTGTTGATAACATGTATATGTACGATGCAAATCATTTATCGAATATGACTGAAGAAACACCGGTCAATCCTTCTTGCGAAAAAGGAAAAGTACGTGCAGAGGTTTTCCATACTTTAATGAATGCCGTTGAACGGGGTGAAGTTACTGCACTTGTTGCAAGAGGCGCAGATTTCTACGGACCCGGTGTAATTGGAAGCATCTTAACACAATCGGTTTATAACAATCTCCTAAAAGATAAAAGTCCGCAACTGCTCGGAAAGCTTGACGTGATACATAGTTTCACTTACAGCAAAGATATCGGCAAGGCGCTGGCAATGCTTGGCAACGCTCCCGATGCATACAACCAGGTTTGGCATTTACCTACACATGAAGGCAAATTTACATCAAGAGAATGGGTAGAACTGTTTATGAAAGAAATGAACAAGCAGAAGAAAATTCAAGTTCTGCCGGTTTGGGCAATGGGACCGCTTGGCTTGTTCATTCCGATATTAAAAGAATTGAAAGATATCTCTTACCAGTTCGATCGGGATTATTATTTTAACAGCAGTAAGTTCAATAGATTTTTTAATTTTACCCCAACTACACCGGAAGAGGGGATAAAAGAAATTGTGAATCGGTAAACTCCGTTCATACATTTAAGATATGAAGAAAAGAATCCCTAAAAAGAAAAAAATCCGTGTTCCGCTTCCGAAACAACTGCCGAAAGTGAAGGAATCGAACAAAATTTATAACCGGAGTAAAGCCAAAAGAATTGAAACCGTAAGTTAAAGTTGAGGCAAACCGGATACGGTTATTATTCACTGATGTGGTAAAAAATCCTAATCCCGAAGGTATATCTGTTTATTCTGTAGTCGGGCGAAAAAAATTTGTTTAACGTATAGATTACATGCGGCTCAAGAGCGATATTTTTTGTGAGGAAATAATTTATACCGGCTCCCAGTGAGAATGCAATTCCGTGAATATCAGATTTTAAAAAGGTTGTATAGCCGGCAGATGCTTCGGTAAAGGGTGCAAAATTATTAGTGTGAAAATAGTATCGTGCGGTAGGACCTACACTTAAAAATTTGTTTATTAATTTGAAAACGGTTTTGCCAGTTGTTTCGTCGCTTGTTGTTTCTTCTCTGTATTCGAGTTGTAAGTTAAACCCGAGTGCAAAGTTCTCGAAAACAAAATAAGTAACGGAGGGCGTAACCTGAATATCCTTGGTGGTTCTTTCCAGTTGTAAATTATCCGTATCGGAAAAGCCGAAGTTAATTCCGCCACCTATGTTGTATGCGTTTTTTTTCAGGTTGCTCTGAGCAGTTGCTGTTTCGTTTGTCTCAATAAAAAATAGAAAAATAACCAACAACGCAGCACAACCTTTTATTGTCAACAAAGGATATGAAAAATTATTCATATTTCAATCCCGAACAAGTTTTATAAGGTGCTCAATCTTTTTTGAAAATTTGCTGTGGTCAACCGCCGTATTTATACCTGGAATTTTGTCCGAGCTTGTATTCTGCCAGAAATGCCAGCCGGCTGTTCGCCACACATCGGGAATTACCGGCTCTTCAACCCCGTATTCAGCTACCCATAAAAAGTACTTGTCGAATCTTTTATCGAACAAGTAAGAATTGGCGAATTTTGGACTTGAGTATATAATCGGTTTTTTCCCGCTCAATCTTTCTATCTCCTCAAGGCATTTCAAAACACTTTTTTCAAAACTTTCTTTTGTTATGTTTTTATGACCCTTTCTTTCCACATCGAGAACCGGTGGTAAAATATCTTCGAAATTTTTTATTTTACCGACAAACCACTTTGCTTGCTCGAGTGGGTCATCGTCTGACGAATAGAAATGGTAAGCCCCTCTGATTATATTTTCCTTCTCCAACTCCGCCCAATACTTGGCGAACATTGTATCGAGATAATCTATGCCTTCGGTTGCTTTTACAAACACGAAGCTCACTCCTTGTTTTTTCACTTCCGACCAGTCTATTTCACCTTGGTGGTGGGAAATATCGATGCCGGTTATTTCGGTTGTGTCACCGATCCAAAAATCTACTCCGACTTTCAATTTGCCGACATTTTGTTCTTGTTCATTGGAACAGCAAAAAAGGAGAAAAAGAATTAGTAAAAGTTCTAAGGCTAGCTTGTTTTTATTTTTCATTTTGAATTCGCCTTTCGATTTTTTCATTGTAAAACAAGGAAGATTTTTTCGCGCAGTTAGTATTTCAAGATGCACCAAAGATAAAATATCTTATAAAGAATAGAAATAAAAAATATTCTTGATCGGTTTCTTTCACATAAAGAATAATTTTTATTTTTTGTTGTTGAAAAAAGTAAACCTTGCGTTATCCTTCTTATTCCGTACTTTGTACATACGAATAGTTTCTTGTTGTCATCTCAAGCTTGTCGAGGCATCCATGCATTCATACAACCATGCACTAAACATTAGTGAGGCAGTTTCGATTTATTAACCGCATAAGTGTATGCACCGATAACTGCGCCAACAAGCGTAACCACTGCTGCTGATTCTCCGGTAGCGATCTGCGCAAAGATTGGTCCCGGGCATGCGCCGGTGATTGCCCAACCAATGCCGAATAATGTTCCGCCGATTACGGTTCCTTTATTCAATTTCTTCTGTTCAATTACAATTTCTTTCTCATCGAGCGAGCGGATTTTGAAATACTTAATAGCCAAAAAAGAAAGCGCGCCGGTTACGATTGCAGATGTAATAATCAAATACATGTGTGCTTCATTGAAAAGGAACATATCGTGAATTCTGAACCAGCTTATCACTTCTGCCTTTGTTAATAAAATTCCGAACGGTATTCCAAACAAAATATATTTTACGTTTTGCATGATTCACCTAATTTAAAAATGGTAGAATGAAATAAGTGTAAATGAGTCCGCCGGCAAAAAACGAAATTGTTGCAATCAGTCCGGAAAGCTGGAAAGTTGATATGCCCGCTATTGAGTGACCGGAAGTACAGCCGTTTGCATAGCGTGTTCCGAAGCCCACAAGAAATCCGCCGGCAAGCAGTAATACAAATCCATTAAACGAGTAATAGCTTTCGGGCAAAAATGAAGTGTTGGTAGTGGTCAAAAATTTTTCCGCGATGAAAGCGCCGATCATAATCCCGATAACGAAATAAAATTTCCAGCGGTTGGAATCTGCATTATATCCGAACGCAGAAAACTTTTTTGTGTTCAACGCGAGAGAACAAATGTGAAAGAATGAAGAAGAGATTCCCAAAAGTTTGCTGCCGCCAATTAACAGCAGCGGTACGAACAATCCGATCAACGGACCTACGATGTACCATTGCCAGGTTTCAAATATGCTTTCCATAAATTCCCTTTCGTTTTTTGCAAAAATTTCCAAACCACATTATTCATTGAGAATTGTAATTTGATTTTTAACCTTTGCCCCGACATTTATGTCGGGGATAATGAATCTAAAAACAGTTTGGCTTTAGCCACAATTGAATTTCTAAATGCGACTAAAGTCAAAACCTTTTTCTTATTTATGTCCACGACCTAAAGGTCGTGGCAATTTAAAGTACTCTTCAGAAATTTTTGTTAAAGTTATTCATCAACTGAAATTTTGTATGAATATGTAATGTTCGCCGTTTGTTTTAGTATTTCATAAACGGAACAATATTTTTCTACCGATAACTCAACGGCTCTTTTTACTTTTTCGTCATCGAGCTTTCCTCTGAATTTGAATTCGATGTGTGCACTTTCAAAAATTGCCGGAATTTCTTTTTCGCGTCGGCTGCCGTCAACTTCAATTTCGAAATCTTCGATCTCTTGCTTTTGTTTCCGCAGAATCGAAATAATATCAATCGCACTGCAAGTTCCGAGCGCAATTAAAACAAGTTCCATCGGGCGCGCGCCGGCGTTGTGCCCGCCGATTGCTTCAGCCGCATCGATATTGACCGGAACGCCGGACGAACCGAATGCGTGAAAGTGAAAATCTTTATCAACTCTTTTTATGTTTACTTTCATTATTCACCGTAATTATTTGGAATTATCAAGTGCTTGAGTAATGTCGTCGAGAATATCTTCGATGTTTTCGAGCCCGACGGATATTCTAATCAGATCGGGAAAAATTCCAACCGCCAATCTTTCTTCCTCCGTAAGTTTGGAATGAGTTGTCGAAGCCGGATGAGTAACGATCGTTCTGGTGTCACCGAGATTTGCCGTGAGCGAACAGATATTCAACAAATCAATAAATTTTTTCGCGCGGTCGTATCCGCCTTTCACGCGAATAGTTACAATTCCTCCGCCGTGTTTCATCTGTTTAATTGCAAGTTTGTAATTCGGGTGAGTCGGAAGAAACGGATACTTCACAAAAAGTATTTCGGAATTTTTGCTCAATGCCTTTGCAAGTTCCAATGCATTCTGCGAATGTTTTTCTACTCGCAAGAAAAGTGTTTCAAGACTTTTAGATAAGATCCATGCATTGAAAGGGGAGAGAGACGGACCGGTTTGCCGCGCAAAGAATCTGATCTCCGCAATCAAATCTTTTTTGCCGACCACAATTCCGCCGATGACGCGACCTTGCCCGTCAATATATTTTGTTGCCGAGTGAATAACGAGATCGGCACCGTAATCAGCCGGCGTTTGAATTACCGGCGTCGAAAAACAATTATCGACCGCTAAAATTAATTTATGTTTTCCTTTCAGCTTGCCGAGCCATTCGAGATCAATTATTTCGAGTGAAGGATTCGACGGCGTTTCAACAAAAATCATTTTTGTGTTCGGTGTAATTTCTTTTTCCCATGTATCCGTTTTATCCGAATCAACATAAGTGTGAGTGATTCCCCACTTGGGAAGAATCTTTGTAAGTATTTGATGAGTTGAACCGAACAATGAACGCGATGCAAGAATATGATCGCCGGATTTAAGCAGCGCGCCAAAAGTTGAAAAGACCGCTGCCATTCCGCTTGCAAATGCAAAACCGTCTTCGCAATTTTCCAGCAAAGCCATCTTTTCGATAAACTCCGATGTGTTTGGATTCGAAAACCGGGAGTAAATGTTGCCGGGAATTTCATCTGCGAATAATTCTCTTCCGTGTTCCGCGTTGTCGAAGACAAAACTCGACGTCATAAAAATCGGGACTGAATGTTCGCGGCTTTGCGATCTTTCCGATTGTATTCTAATTGATTTCGTCTCTTTGTGTTTCATTTTTCCTTCCGCTTGATAATAACAAAAAAGGTCTTCCAAAACTTTGAAAGACCTTTTTCGTGTTGAAATTATTTTCAAATTATTTAAAGGTCTTCCTCACATGCTCGATGCATACACATCAAGAAAATTTTACGACAAATATTTGTGAGACCTTTAAACATGACCTTTTGTCTTTTTGTATGGCAAAGGTAAAACATTTGAAGAATAAAAAGCAACCCAAATGATTTCTGAAAACAACTTCTTTTATCATGAACTAAAAACTTTTTACTTTTTTAGCTGAACAAGTCTATTTTTAGGGCAACAATATTTAATAACTCTAAGGGGGTTAAATGAAAAAACTCGTTCTCCTTTTCACTGTAATGATTTTTCTTCCGGCAATAATTCTACCGCAAGACAAAGGAATTTTTGTTGAACCGCAAAAAGGTTTCTGGGATGAAATTCAAAAATCGGTTAACGAATTCAACAAGAAAGAAACACCGAAGAAAAAAGCTTTTAAAGTTGATCTCACAAATTTTGAAGCGCCGAAAAATCTCGATGAGTTCAAGTATGCATGGCACAATCCGCCGGTATCGCAAGGCAACACCAACACATGCTGGAATTTTTCGACAACTTCGTTCATGGAATCGGAGGTTTACCGTTTAAATGGAAAGAAAGTCCGAATCTCCGAAGCATTTACAACTTACTGTGAATACATTGAACGCGTAAAAAGATTTATCAAGGAAAGGGGAAACTCTGCCGTTGCTGAAGGATCCGAGGCAAACGCAGTAACACGCAATTGGAAAATTTACGGATGTATGCCGCTTGATGTTTACAACGGATTAAAACCGGATCAGAAATTTCACGATCACGCAAAAATGTTTGAAGAAATAAAATCATACCTCGATAATTTGAAAACAACAAACGCTTGGAACGAAGACGAAGCGATCAAAACAGTGAAAGCCATTATGAATCATTATCTCGGCGTTCCTCCTGAAAAATTTGCCGTTGAAGGAAAAGAATATTCGCCCAGAGAATATCTAACCGATTATCTCAAACTGAATCCGGATGATTATGTTGACGTGCTTTCATATATGCAGCAACCCTACGGTGAACAAGTTGAATACGAAGTACCCGATAATTGGTGGCATAGCAAAGATTATTACAACGTTCCGCTTGATACATTTATGAAAATATTGAAGAACGCAGTACGCAAAGGATTTACGGTTAGCATCGGCGGCGATGTCAGCGAGCCGGGCAAAGATGCAGACAAAAAAGTTTTCATGATTCCGCCGTTTGATATTCCATCGGAATATATTGATGAGAACGCACGTCAATTCAGATTTACTAACGGCACCACAACAGACGATCACGGCATTCATCTTGTCGGTTACAAAGAAGAAAGCGGCAAAGATTGGTATTTGATAAAAGATTCCGGATCGAGCGCACACAACACCGAGCCGAAAGGATATTATTTCTTCACGGAAGATTATATCAAACTAAAGATGATGGACTTTATGGTTCACAAAGACGCCGTGAAAGGATTAATTGAAGTGAAATAAAAAAGAAATGGAACGCTGATGACACTGATTCGGCGGATCATCGCGGATAAAATCCGTGATAATCTGTTCTATCCGCGTCATCCGCGTTCTATTATTTTTTTTCAAATCAAAATCTGTTCATTCCAACCAAGCTTAATCAATTCTATCTTATTTAAATCGGCAGTACCAAGGTGATGGCGCGTATCGGCAAGAGCAATATGTTTTGCCGGTGGATTCAGCGGACGGTCTTCCTTAAAATATTCTTTTCGTTTGGCTTCAATAATCCTTAGTCCAACAGCATCGCATGCAACGGGATCGGTTCCAACAATTAAACCTTTATACTGCCAGGTATATTCGGCGCTGTATCCATGCGGTCCTACGCTGTGAAAGAGCGGTGTAAGCATAACTAAAACATTCAAGCGTGTTTTACCTTTAACGTGGGGAAGCTTCCAGATAGCAGCTAAATCCGCACATGAATCGTCGTGGTAATCGGATGGTTCTTCAGCAAACATGATATAATTCTTGAGAAGGGAACCAACTCCGGACCAATAATGTGTCCGCATCGGCCTCGTGTTAATTAACGCCGTGGCTTTTTTGAATACCGGGTTATCTAAAATACCACGGTCATCAATACTGATATTCTTGTCGGATACACCACAGTTCATCACACGACTTTTTATAGCTTGTTCAAGTTCTTGTGGAGTTCTTAAATAATTCCAAACATTTGTTTTAATGCCTACAATATCTTCCGGTTTAATAATTTTTTTCCAAGCTTTTACCGGGTCATCAATATCAAACAGTTTTGTTACCGCATCATCAAGCATTTTTTGAATTACTTCGGAATTTACTTTTCCTTTTGCATCAACAACTTTTTGATTTCTAATTAAAATTACACGTGTCTTTGTGTTCGATTGACCCAACAAGAATTTTGATTGACCGAACAATAACATCCCGGCTGTTGTAATAGCGCCGGCAGAAATGAATTCTCTTCGCGAAAGTTTCCTTTTAGACATAATACCCCCTCATAATTTTTAATCTATTATCTTCAACTATCTATGATTTGTATTCAAGTTTTTGTTGTTCTTTCTTTCACGAATCATTTGAAATATCTGTCTTACATCTTTTTCCGCCGGCACATTGAACAAAACAGCCAATAAGTTATCGAACAATTCTATCCCAATGAATTTTCCATTCTCTAACTTTACAACCGATGACGAAGCAAGTCTGGAATTATAATTCTGAATGAATTTTTCTTTGCCGATTAAAGCTCGATCGTTGTCGGGATATTCAATAAGAAGCAGCAAACCTTTTTCCTTTTCCCGGTAATACTTCGCAAACACACAATGCGTACTTTGATCAATGTTTAATATGTTCTCGTTCGAAATAAAACTGTGGGAATTAAGCCAGATATAATGACGGAAGTAACGGATGCTTTCTCTGTCTAACTTTTCTTCGGGAAGATAATTAAGAATTGCCGGGAGAATACCCTTTTGAGAAATTGATTTGTCGATTAACCCGGCTAATAATTTTATTGTCTTTGCAGATTCATCAGTTTCGCCCATGCTCGAAATGAAAACATAATAATTGTCTTTCCAGAATAGAATTGCACCGGAAGTTGTTTCTGATTGATTACCGTAATCATGTTCGATCTTTCCGCTGCTCAATGAAAAAACACCGAAGGCATCATATGAAGTATTCATGTAAAAAATATCTATGCGTATATCGGGTTGGTCCGGGTGAGAATAAATTCTGTTAAAAACTTTTGAAAAGCCAAAGCTAAGATAGAGTTCGGCTCCGCCATCAATGTAATCGTATAAAGTTTTGTTGTCAAAAACTCTGTCGGAAGATGATCTCGTCCAACCGTTTAATTCATCCGGCAGTATGCTTACCGGGTCTGCTTCTGTTTGTCCAAAAATATTTACATATAAGATGCAGATGATTAGAATAAATTTTATCGAACTGCCGTGATACAATCCTTTCGTTTTCACTTTTATGTTAAGATTATTCAATACACAACTTAATATCGGTCAAACAACAGAAAAACTCTATGCAAAAATATATCTTACGAACAAAATAAAATTTATTCTTTCGATTTAACTTCTTCTTGGTAAATCTCTAGTGACTTTTCATATCACAGAGAGTCACCGAGCCACACAAAGAAAGGAAATTATTTTATCCATGTCGCGAAAAAATCAATGTTTCATCCCATTCATTTTTGGCATATCGCGAACGGTTGCTTTAACTTTAATTGCCCCGGCATTTTTAAATAATAGAACGGCTTCTCCCTCTTCGCCAAGTTTTATATCCTTTTTAGTTTTTATCAGCATTACGTGAATATCCCTAGGCTTAAATTCCACCTTAGAATGTGCCGGCACGGCAACGAACTCTACTTCGTGCATACCCATCATATCTCCTTTTTTGAACATCTCGTGGACTTCAACAACTTCGGACAAAGTAGATTCTGCCGCGTAAATCGTATCGGGTTTATCACTTTTGTTCTCGACCACGAAAAAAAGAGCGGTATTGGAACCTTCTGCTGCCGGACGAATCCAAGGATCATGAATTTGAATTTTGGATTTTGGCTGCCCCTTTTCCTGGGAATAAACCGACGACAAATTTACTAACAAGAGAATTGTTGCTGTTGCAAATATTTTGTATTTCATTTTAACTCCATATACTTTTTATAACATTAATCTACGAGTGATTTAATGTCTTCTACAATTTCATTAACATTGATTGTGCTGCCCGGATAATTTTTTCTAATCTTACCGTCAACATCCATAATTTGTATCCGGTCTGTGTGTATATAGTAAATAATTTTTTCTCCATTCGGAAAGAGAGTGGAGTCGCCCGGGATCGCAAAAATTTGCGCTTTTTTCATAAGTGAGTCGATTACGTTTTTCTCGCCGGTCAAAAATGTCCAGTTGCCTAAATTGAGGTTTCGTATCTCTGCAAACTTTCTAAGTACTTCCGGTTTATCAACAAGAGGATCAAAACTTATCGAAACAAATTCTACATCCTTTACTTTTTCTTCTTTCAATCTTTCCTGGATTAAACGCATGTTGTTTGTCGTGAGGGGGCAAATATCAGGGCAGTTTGTGAAAATATAACCAACTACCGCTATTTTGCCGCGTACTATTTGAGGGAAGTTTACACTTGCATTGTTTTGATCGATGAGATTGTATTTCTCCTCGCTCAAATCTTCAATCGTATCGAATTTCTCTCCGCAAGAGTAAACGACAACTATTAGGGAAAGAATAAAAATTAATTTTTTCATGTTTGTTTGATGGAGTTATCAGTAAAAAGTTACAGCAATTAGAACTTAAAAATTCTTTAATGAAAAAATATGAAAATGTTTATTAGATTTAATCACCATAATTATCAATCATGGGTATTACAATGAAAAAGAGCATATTAATAGTTTTAATGTTATTTACAGCTGTTTCCATTTATTCACAGCAAAACGTTAAAGTGATGACGTGGAATATCCATGAGTATTCAAACTACAATACACCCCCGAATAATTTGGACTGGGATAACCCGGCGCTGAAATATGTTGTCGATTATGTTAACCCGGATATATTAGTCTGCCAAGAAGTCCTCTACCAGGAATCGGTAGATCAACTGCTTCAGTACGTCCTGGAAAACAAATATCTTTCCGGCAATTTTATACAATCCGATAACATGAATAGTGCCTTATTCTATAAAGAATCGGTTTTTACTTTCGTGGAGAATCGAGTACACCCAACAACAGCATACACGCGTCCTTTTAACGAATTTGTGCTTATTCATAAAGGAACAAACGATACGCTAAGAATTTTTTCATTGCACTTAAAAGCCAACAGTTTCAGCGGCAACAACGATGATAATATTCAAAAAAGAAATAACGAAATTGCTATTTTAAGAAATAGAACCTCACAGCTACGGGCAGACGCCGATTTTCTTATACTGGGTGATTTAAATTCCTTGAACGGATCCGAGCCGGGCATAGTAAAATTGTTTGATCAAACAACCACCGGATATGTTTATGATCCTCTGAACGCGTTGGGGCAGTGGGAAAACAATCCCTCTTTCGCATATACGCATACAATGTATGCACAAAATTTAACCGTTCGCTTTGATATGATTTTGATTTCGCAAGCTGTAAAAGATCCGAACGGAGTTGAATATGTTAACAGTTCATATAAAATTGTGGGCAACGATGGAAATCATTTTAACACGGCGATTAATGTAGGCAGCAACTCTTTTGGGAAAACGCTTGCAGATTCTTTGATCTCGGCATCCGACCACCTTCCGGTTTATGTTACATTAAAATTCAATAACCCAACAAGTGTTGAATATAAAACCGCTCTACCGGAGAACTTCGAGTTATTTCAGAATTACCCGAACCCGTTTAATCCAAGCACAACTATTAGCTACGAGCTACAAGCAGCAAGCTATGTGACGTTAAAAGTTTATGATCTCCTCGGCAGAGAAATCGCTATTCTTGTCGATGAACATAAACAAGCCGGAAATTATAAGTATCAACTTTCCACTAACAACTATCAACTATCAAGCGGAGTATATTTTTATACGCTCAAGATAAGAGATTCTTCCCCCGATTTGTCGGGGTCAGAATATCAGGAGACTAAGAAAATGTTGCTGATCAAATAATTTTGTTGTCCTATCGTTTTTATTCTTTGCTATGGGCAAACAATTATCATTTTTATTTTTAGATAAATACAATATTTTTAAATCCGCAGCGTTAATAGAACTAAATCAAACAATATTATTGTGAGCATCGAATGGAAAAAGCAGCCCTCCCTTCCGCTTTTTTAAAAGCATCCATTACAGAAAAACTAAAAACTTACACCAAGAAACTAGATGAAAAGATCGAAAAGCTGAAGCTTCCAAAACCATTAAAAAACAGATATGTAATTATCGGGATTGCCGTGTTGCTTCTTATACTCATTATTAGTTTCGCGGCTACATCAAAAAGCGATGTTGAGATTCCAACATTTACATTGAAACAAGAAAAATTTTTAGTATCAATAACAGAGAGCGGTGAAATAAGAGCCAAAAATTCGATCTCGGTTTCCGCACCGCGTATAAGAGGGAACTTAAAAATTGTTTTTTTGATCCCCGAAGGTACATATGTCAACCCCAACGATGTAGTGTGCAGATTCGACCCTTCCGAGGCAGTAGCAACATTGAGAGACGCAGAAGCCAAATTAGAAATAGCCTTGTCGGATAAAGAAAAATTAATTGCCAATCACAAAGCTTCGATGGCGCAGATGGAATCACAGTTAAAAAGTGCGGAACTGAGTTTTGAACTATCCAAACTGAAACTTGAACAAGTCAAGTTTGAGGCACAATCAATTCAACAGCAAACAAAACTTGAGCACGAGAAAAATAAGTTGAGTTTTGAGCAGACCAAACAAGAATATGAATCAAAAAAGGTAATCAACAAATCCGAAATGGACAAAATGGAAGTAGAGATTAAACAGCGAAAGAGTGATCTGGAGAAAGCACAAAGAGATCTCGAACAGCTTACGTTAACAGCTCCATCGGAAGGCTTAGTTGTTTACGGTGTTAACTGGTCCAACAATGGACGAAAATTTGCTGTCGGCGATACACCTTGGGGCGGCGCACAAATAATTACTTTGCCCGATCTTTCGGCAATGGAAAGCGTTACCAATATCAACGAAGTTGATGTAAGCAGAATCAAGAAGAATCAAAATACTATAGTCAAACTTGATGCTTTCCAGGATTCAAGTTTTGCCGGGGAAGTTATAGATGTTGCTTCGATTGGTAAACAAAAAGAACAAAATTCCAACATTAAAGTTTTTGAAGTCATAATCACTATTAAAAGCCAATCGGATATTCTGCGGCCTGGCATGACGACAAGCAACAAAATAATTATCAACGAAATCCCGAATGTTCTTTTCATTCCTCAAGAAGCAGTATTTGAAAAGGAAGGAAAGAAGATTGTTTATAAAAAGAACGGCAGCGGATTTGACCCGGTTCAAGTTGAATTAGGTGAACGCGGCGAGGATTATATAATAGTTAAAAAAGGATTATCAAATGAAGATATCGTTGCCCTTGTGGACCCAACCCTAGAATCGGAAGAGACCGGCAGCGAAGGCGAAAACGTTACTCTCCCAAATTCCGGGAGTTGAAAATGAAAGAGATAGAAAATTTTAGAATTGGTCTCACAGAATTAAAATCGAACAAACTTCGCACCTCACTTACTATGCTCGGAATTATTTTCGGTGTTGGCGCCGTAATATCAATGCTGTCAATCGGCGAAGGCGCCAGGCAAGAAACCCTCGAACAAATTGAATTGATGGGAACGAATAACATCATAATAAAAGAGAAAAACGTAACTGTACAACAAGGGGAAAAAAGTAAAGCCGCTTTCTCTCCAAAATTAAACTTACACGACGGTGAATCTATAAAAAAACTTAATCCCCTTGTAGAAAAAGTTACGCCGCAAAGAGAATCTATCAACAACATCACTTACAAATCAAATATCATCGAAGCGAAAATTATCGGCACAAGCGAAGATTATCCTTATACATACAATTCACAGCTGGCATCAGGTGAATTTTTCAAAAAACATCACCTCCGGGATTATTCAAACGTATGTGTTATCGGCGCCGGGGTTAAAGAGAAACTATTCAAGTTTGAGAACCCGATTAACAAAGAAATTAAAATCCATGATCTCTGGTTCAAAATCATCGGTGTCGTTGCATCTAAAAATGTTTCTGCCTCCGGGATTGAGAATCTAGGACTACGTGATTTTAACAATGATATTTATATACCGATTACAACGATGATCTTCAAGATGAAAAAGTATGTGCCGGAATCGAATGGAACGTTAGACATGGGAAATGTTGTGTTCTTTTTCAATTTTGGAAACTTTGCACAGAACTATGACCGGACATCGATAAACCAGTTAACCATAAAAATAAAAAAGGATGCGCCGATAAAAGAAGCTGCCAACCTCATCAAAAGAATTATGGAAAGAAAACATTACGGCGTTGCAGATTACGAGGTAATCATTCCAGAACAATTGCTCGCACAGAAACAAAAAACTCAAAAGATTTTCAATATTGTAATGGGGGCAATAGCGGGAATTTCTCTGCTTGTCGGCGGAATTGGAATTATGAACATTATGCTTGCAAATATTCTTGAGCGGACAAAAGAGATCGGGATACGCCGTGCTCTCGGCGCAACCAAACGGGACGTGCTCAATCAATTCATGTACGAAGCCGTTGTTATCAGTATTGTCGGCGGAGTCCTTGGAATTGTAACCGGGTTCATACTTACATCGCTGATAACGGGCTATGCCGAGTGGCGAACTATAATTACACCCTTCTCTATCTTGCTGGCATTCGTTGTCTCGGTAGCCGTTGGTCTTATCTTCGGGATTTACCCGGCTAAGCAAGCTGCTGAAAAAGATCCTATAGAATCTCTCCGCTATGAATAACCGCGGGACTCATTCTGATGACAACACTTTTGTTAACCACATTTAATCTCTTGGGGAAGAAATGAAAACGGTAATAACAATTTTTATTTTTTTATCATGTTCAATAGCATCCGGACAAAGAATTTTAACACTTGAAGAGTCAATATCAATAGCTATGGGAGAAAGTTACAGCATAAAATCTGCAGAGCAATCATTGGTGAGTTCACAAATGAATCTCGAAGCAATTAAGATGGGTTTGCGCTCGTCGGTAGATTTAGAATTTGACCTCCCAAGGTATTCACGCTCTCTATCGAGTCAATTTAATACTACAATCGGAACAGAACAATTCTTTGAAGTAGGAAATACTACGATAGAGGGGAGACTCTCAATAACACAGCCGATACTTTTTACCAACGGAACTTTATCGATAAGCGGATCGGTGTTCGGAAGAGACCAGTTCAGCGGACTCACCGGTACAAGCCGGGATTACTTTTCCAATGTAGGGATTCGATTACAACAACCGCTTTTCGTTTTCAATACGCAAGCGGCTAATCTCGACCGCGCTGAAATCAATCTTGAGAAAACACAAAGACAGTACAACCAGGCTGAAAAGGATATTATCTACAATGTCACTTCATCTTTTTATTACTTATTCCGTTCAAAAAAGAACGTTGAAATTACAAAAGAGAAAGTAGCGCAGACGGAGATATCATATAATACTGCCGTTAACAAGTTCAAGGCCGGGTTAATCCCCGAAGTTGAAATGCTACAGCTCGAAGTTGATCTTGCCGCCAGCAAAAATGAATTGCTGAATGCAGAACAGCTTTTCGAGGAAGCGAAGAATGAATTTAAATTATTGATTGGCTTGAACCTAAGCGAGAAAATAGATGTTACCGCAGACTTGAAATATTTGCCGGTTGAAATAAATACCGAAGAAGCGATTGGAAACGCGCTGAAACACCGATCGGACATTTTAAATGTGGAAGCCGATATTACACTTAGCAAAATGAACATTGACCAGGTTGAATCGCAAAGTACCATTAGAGCTGATATAACCGCCAATTACGGTATAAACAAGAATGACGAACAGTTTGATAACATTTTTAATAATTTTGAAGATACAAGAAGTGTTGTTATGACTGTTTCTATCCCGGTCTGGGATTGGGGAAAAAATGCAAAAGAGGTAGAATCTGCCGAAGCCGGGCATAATCTAAATTTACTAAGGTATCAGAACCTGAAAGAACAAATTGTTAAAGAAGTACTTTCGGCAATTAACAAATTAAATTCCGCCAAAGCCCGTGTTGAAGTTTTAAGCAAAAGCGTTGACGTGGCAGTAAAAAGTTATGAAATCAATCTCGAAAGATTTAAATCGGGCAATATTACAAGCTTTGATTTATCACAGATGCAGCTAAAACTAACGGACTCAAAAATTAATAGCTTGAATGCAATGATCGATTACCAGATTGCACTTGCAGATTTGGAAAGAAAAACATTTAAGGAATACTAATGCAAATAATGCTTCCCGGTTTAGGAAAACAATTAGAATTTTTTCTAAAAAATTATAATGCCGTTCCAAAGAAAATTTTGGTTATCGGCTCGGCAAGCGAATATATTGCCAAATCCATTGCCGAACAATTCAACTGCCGCGTAGATTTAATCGTTGAGGATTACGAATCGCTCCTCAATTCAAAATTATTGATCGGTAACAATTCCGATATCAACATAAAACTAATGGAGTATGATATAACAGACTTTCAAGATTCCGAATTCGATCTGGTGTATGCACAAGCATCCATCTCGTTAACAAAACGGAATAAAATTATAAAAGAGTTGAAAAGAATTACCAAAGCCGGATCATATTTCTGCATGGGCGAGATCGTAAACCTAACCCAACCGGTTCCGAGGTTTATCAAAGATATTTATGATTCAACCGATCTCTTACCGCTCCACGTTGAATCGATTGAGCAATATTATTCGGAGCGGGGATTTTCAATACTTGCATCGTCAGATTTTTCCAAATCATTACGCGATTATTATAGGAATACTTTGAATATGCTTAAAAACTCTAAGCAGCATCTTACCGATAGTGAGAAAAGTTATTACAAAAAACTTCTTAATAAAATCAGCCACGAGTCAAATGCTTATCTAAAACTTGGCGGCGATAAATATACCGGCTTTAAAGTATTGCTTCTGCAAAAAGGACAAAATTGAAAAAGGGTGATCAACTTGAGCTGGTAATTACCGATTACGCTTTCGAGGGAAAAGGCATTGCCAAAGTTATAAAGGAACTGCACTTATCCACGGATACAGAACCAAAAAAATTCGTAATCTTCGTTGATAGTTCATACCCCGGCGATAAAGTAATTGCCGTAATAACGAAAATCAGAAAATCTTATGCTGAAGCTAAGATAAAAGAATTAATTACTGCCTCAACTTTCCGAACAAAGGCAAAGTGTAAATACTTTGGAGTTTGCGGTGGATGCAAAGCGCAAGATCTAATCTACTCTCAGCAAGTTAAATTCAAGGAAGAACAAGTCCGTGATATTTTTGAAAGAATCGGAGGACTAAAGGATTTTGAATTATTGCCAATTATTCCTTCTGAAAACGAATTTTTCTACCGTAACAAAATGGAATATTCTTTTGCTGTAAAGAGATGGCTCACAGAAAAAGAGATCGGCTCAATGCAAGAGATCCCCGATAAGGATTTTGCCCTTGGTCTCCATATCCCGGGTCTATACGATAAAGTACTTGATATTGATGAGTGTTTCCTACAGTCAGATTTGAGCAACCGGATTTTGAATTTTACCCGGTTTTTCTTTAAAAGCCGGTCAATTTCTATCTATTCTACACAAAAACACGAAGGTTTTTTAAGAAATTTAATTGTCCGCCAGTCACTACACACTAAAGACTTAATGATCAATTTAGTTGTTTGGGAAGAGAGTGAACGATTGTTCACAGAATATAAAAATGCTGTTTTGAGTGAATTTTCTGAAATAACGACCCTGATTTTCAATATCAACAAAAAAAAAGCACAAGTAGCAACCGGCGATTACGGGATTGTTTACCATGGTCCCGGTTACATACACGATTACATTGGCAAAAAAAAATTTAGGATAAGCGCTAACTCTTTTTTTCAAACAAACACTCTACAAGCAGAAAAACTTTATCAAACTGCGGTTGAGCTTGCCGGATTCGACGGCAATGAGGTTGTGTACGATCTCTACTCAGGAGCCGGAACTATACCAATTTACATATCTGATTTTGTAAAACACACTTACGGATTTGAATCTGTTGAGCCGGCAATTGCAGATGCAAAAGTAAATATCGAAATAAACTCGGTAGAAAATTTCCAGCCAATCCTCGCAGATCTTAATAAATCATTCTTACCGTTAACTGAAATTAATAAATTGCCAAAGCCGGATATTATAATCACCGATCCGCCGAGAAGCGGGATGAACCCTAAAACTGTAAATGATATTCTAAATTTAAAACCAAAAAAAGTGGTTTATATTAGCTGCAACCCGGCAACTCAAGCGCGAGATATTAAATTACTGTGCGAAGGTGGTTACAAATTAATTAAGGCAAGACCGGTAGATATGTTTCCGCATACTTATCATATAGAAAATGTTGCGCTGTTAGCCCATCCCGCCAAGTTGCTGGCGGGCATGCCCAACCCTTCCCCAAAGGAGGGACTTTTCAAATTATGACTTCGCGAATTTTTTTCATGTAAAAAAAGTAGAGACGCGTCGAACGCGTCTCTAGAATTGATTTTTTGTTTGTAATACATACACCGTGCGTCTTTACAACGGATTTTTATTCTTTATCCTTATCCATTCCCGGTAAATCAAACTCTTTGGATATTTTCCCGATTGAATCAAGACTAACATTACCAACAATATTCACTAAAGTTACTTTTCCTTCTTTATCAAGAGAAGTGATCATCAACCCAACATATTCATTGGTACCGCCGCTCTTTACGTAAACATTTGCAAGATTATCTTTATGTTTTGTTTTGATTATACGCGACCATTTTGATGATTGTAGCTCCTTATCAATGTTGAGTAATGCTTTCTCAATTGATTCGATATTATCTACCATGAATTCATTAACGCGGATTAATTTAAGTGCGCCAATGGCTTCTGCAATCCCGTCTTTTTCACCTTCCGCCATTTTAGCTACCATTTTAATCAACGGTTCTTCAAGATAAACTTCCGTTATCATCTCGCCGGTTTTAAGATTAGTTATTTTTCCGTAATCAAAATAGCCCGGTTCTTTGGTATAATCTGCTTCTTGTGCGATGGCAAAAGAAACAGAAAAAAGAAAAAGAATCATTAATAGGTTTTTCGTTTTCATTTTATCCTCCTTAATTGAATATATTGTTCACAATTTCAAGCCCGTCTTTTATAGGTTTTGAAACGCGGTCGTTTAGAACTTCTCTTTTAAGTGTCGTACCGGTTTGATTAAATATTTTGCCGACTATTGCAAGCGCTTGTCTTGTTTGTTTATCCGCGTACTCTATTTCTTGTCGGCTGTAAACGGGGCGGATTTCCCGCGTACTGAATAAAGCAACTATTATTGCCGCGATAACCACAATAGAAGCAATTGCCGAGACTAACGGTCGGCCGAATACAATTGCTGCTAAATCAGTTCCGAATGCATTCTTAGTGATTCGTAAAGGAATACTTTTTTGTTTTAATGAATCGATTATCTCTTCGGGACAATCCTCTTCGCGGAGATTATGAACTTTAATTGCCGTATTGCGATAGGTTTGCAACAGTTTTTTCACGTTATCATTTCTCTTAGCTGCGCGGCGGACAAAAATGCGGTCAAAAATATTTGCATCGTTATACGCTACGGAAATAATCTTGTCGATCATTTCTTCGTCAAGTTCATATGACTTCTTGCGGTTCATAATGTTTTAGTTCCTCTTGCAATTTTTTGCGTGCCCTTAGTAAATACACCTTTACAGAATTCAGCGGTATGTCAAGCGTTTTGCTGATTTCGTTGTATTTCAATCCTTCAATTTCATACAAGACAAAAATGCTTCTTAAGTTTTCCGGTAATTTTTGAATTGCTTCTTTTACCTTTGACGTTACCATGTTAATATGTGTTATCAAATATGGGTTATCGCTGTTACTGTTAATTGAATATTTATCCTCAAACTCTTCGTCTATTTCATATTCGCGAGCAATGCTTACCGCTCTTCTCCTTAAATAATCAATGCATAAATTATTAGTTGTTTTCATTATCCATGTTTTAGCTGCCAGTAAATTGAATTTTCCAATATTCTGCCAGATCCTGATCATTACCTCCTGGGTAACATCGTCAGCATCCATTCTGTTTTTCAGCATATAAAGGGAATAGGTATAAATCTTATTTTTATACTGCTGAATTAGAACCCGGTATTTCTGTTGTTCCAGCATAATTTCCAATATTAAAGACGGGTTAAGATAACGAATTGTTACATAGTCCGGCGCCGTATTGTATTCGATACATATAAAAATTAATTTATCGATAGTATTCAAGAACGTTTATAAATAAACCAACAATGGCTAAGATGGATGAATCCATAAAACGAATCGAATTCGTTTTCAGAAACTCGGTCTCACAAGACGAGCTTTTTGATGCATTCCGCGAAGCAATCGTTTTAAGGATAAACGACGTCGCTCTTTACAAAATACTATTGGCTAACCCGGCACTTAATAAAGATGAGATTAAGATGTACACAGAAAAATTGCTCAAAGAAATTCCCGGAAGCACTTTCCAATTATGTATGTGGACTGCAAAAGTATTCGAAAATCACGCGGAAGACTACGAACAGCTTGAACATGCAATAGTATACTATACAAAAGCGTGTTATCACAATCCCGAATCGCACGAACCCTATTTGGATCTTGTCAAACTGTATAATACCGATATGGAATTACCATCCAACAAAAAAATTCTCCAGATAATAGAAACCGGCACGTCTTCGGTTATTTATAAAAGTAAAGTTTACTTTGCACTTTCCGATCTATTTAAAAAAATGAACGATCTTAACAATGCATCAAAATATCTTGCCCTCGCTGCCAAAGCGGCTGAAAGAGAAAAAGAATAATACTGGATGCTTGATACTCGATACTTGATGCTTGAGGCTTGAGGCTAGTTAAAGTTTTGAGGTTGTTGTTTTGAGTTCTGTCTTTACTTGTTCCGCCGCGGCGGATTGTAATTTGTTGTTTGCTATTTAAAAATTCGTTCCTCGTTTTCGCCGAAGTAATACACGAAGACGGGAAGCATCCGTACTTTAGTAATAGTACCCTATAGTGAAATAAAAGAATGTTGGTCCCCACACAACGGTATTGTTAGGAAGCGTATCTTTAAAGTAAAAACTTTTGCCAACCGAAAAATCCGCCGGACCAATTGGAGTATTCAATGATACCGAGGCACCAATACCATGACGCAAATCCTTAAGTCTTATTTGCTCTCGCTCTGTCCAAATCGATCCGAGATCGTACCTCACCTTAACATAGGCATCAAAGAAAAGCTGGAACGGAAGTTTGTGTCTATATTCAAGAGACGAAACCAATATTTGTCTGCCGCGGTATTCGTTCTCCCTTAATCCAAAAAAATTATTCTGTCCGCCGAGAGAAAATTGCTGGCTGAGCGGAAGCGTTTTATCGGCAAAACCAAATATACCGTGATACGTGAATGCATTGGGGGCGTTCAATCCAAGTACGCTTTTGTAATCAAAAAGAAACTTTGAATAACCGATATCACCGCCCAATGCCTCTTGTGCGGTTTCAAATGTACTCTTTATTAAAAAACCATCTGTTGGATATGGATAATCATTTTGCGAATCGATAGAGAGGGAAACTTTGATACTAGATATATCTATTTTATACGGTTGAACACTTTGCTCAACTTTATTTTTTATCCGGTCACTCTGGTACCGCGCTTCAATAAATAAATTGCCAAATCTTTTTACCTGGGCACCAATACCGATAGAGCCGCCGATGTTGATCTGGCGGTACTCGCCGATTTTACTTCTTGAATATTCATTGTGGGCAGCAACGGAATCATCTTTATAAGTATTTACGTCAACGAATTCATAAAATCCGCGTACTTTGTAAGTAAGATAAGAATCAAAAACGCGATTTGATTTAAATTCGAAAACATACGATCTGTTTCTGATGCCTCCCGAAATTGTAGCGCCGAGTTCGGTACCGGTACCGTTAAAATTTTCATCGCGAAGATCAAAAGAGAGCTGTGATAAATATTCGTTGTCTATTCTCATACCAAACCTTATTACGCTGGAAGGTTTTTCCATAACTCGCACAATCAAATTGTTTTCCGTTCCATTCCTTTCAACCAGCAGCTCAATTTGTTCGAACAAATTACTGCTTCTCAGATTTGCCAATCCGCGCTCGGCCCTATCGTACAAAAAATAGTCGCCGGTATTCATCGGGAATTCTCTTGTAATCAAGCGACCTATAGTTTTAGTGTTGCCTTCCGTCCTGATGCTCGTGATACGCCCTTCATCAACTTCAATTTCGAGCATCTGAGAGGTTTCGTTGTAACTCAATTTATTTATTCTTGCTAAGAGATATCCCATTTTTTTGTAGTGTCTTAAAATTGCTAAACCGGCACGCAAAACTTTAGAGGGATTATAAGGTTTGTTCAGGAGCGGGGACAGTTCCTTGTGTATAATATCTATCGATAAAACTGAATCGCCGAGAAGTGAGTAGTTCAAAACAACCGGGTATTTTTCAACGAAGAAACTTATATAAGCAGATGAATTAAACTGTTCTACTTCTGCCCATATGTTTTTGAAATCGCTCCCTCTATGAAGCTTATATAGCTCAAAGAGTATTTCTTTGTTTGAAATCGAATCTTTACCGGTAAACTTTGACTTGATATTAATTTCAACTTCGGATGGTGCTTCTTTTACAAAAACATTTTTATAAAATTTTTCCTTCGCTTCAATGTTTTGTTTGAACCTTGTTTCAAATTCATTCTTAATGCCGTCAATAATGCGGTTGGAAGAATCATAACCGTCTTTTATTAAATCGCCGATGTCTCTAAAATCCGAGTTCTTAACCCCCGTAAGCTGCGGTTGAATAACAAAATCTGCTGCTTGTAACTGCTGTTCATTTAATATTTGCATGGGGATACTTACAAGCTGATCGGCAATTACCCACGGGTAGTTTAGTTCGCTCTCCCGGTATAAGGGGCTAACTGCGTTGCCGGCTATAACTATATCGGCACCAAGCTCTTTTACTTCCTTCGCCGGAATGTTGGCAACCAATCCGCCGTCAACAAGCAGAAGGGAATCATGTTTTACCGGAGGCAGAAGAAGCGTTACGCTTGAACTTGCTTGCATTGCAGTACCAAGCGGTTCTTTATCGAGAATTATTTCTCTTCCCGACACCAAATCGGAACTTACAGCGCGGTATTTAAAAAGGAGATCGTCAAATGAATCCTTCGGCTGAAGCGGCGCATTTAAAGAAAGCAGATTCAAAAAATTTGCGGCTCTTTGGCCCGAGCTGATTGATTTGGGAATTATCAGTTTCAAGCCGTCCATTCTAAATGCAACAATAGCTCGGTCTTCGGTAATTTTTTGATCGATAAATAATTCATTGCGGCTCGATTGTTCTACCGAAAACAGATCGCCCCAGTTAATTACCGAAAGTATCGAATCGATATCATCAATTGAATAACCGGAAGAATACAAACCGCCGATTATGCTGCCCATGCTTGTACCAACAATAAATTCTATCGGGATATTATTTTCTTCGAGTGAGCGAAGAATCCCAATTTGCGAAAGTGCTCTTGCGCCGCCGCCGCTTAATGCCAGACCTACCTTTGGCAAGTTACGGGGAACCAGTTCGGTTATTCCGAACGGAAGTACTTTTTCAGTCAGATTTAATTTGAGTATATCTTTCTGCTGTGCTGCTGCCGGTGTAAATAAAAGAAGAACTAAAAAAATATTTAAAATTTTTCGGGTCATTTAACACCGGCTATAAAAGAAAATATTATTTTCTTTTGGAAACAGATTTTTTCTGTGATTGCGCTTGTTTCTCCGCGGCTTCCATCATGCGCGCCATAAATCCTTGTTTCTTTTTAGGATTAGCAACCGGCACAAGTTCTACTTCCGTTCCTTTCCTATGATTAACATAGTACTGCTGTGCTATCGAAAGAAAATTGAACATAAAATAATACAAGTTCAACCCGGAAGGAAGTCCCATAAACATTAACGTAAACATTACCGGCATAACATACACAAGCGCTTTTTGTGACGGATCTTTTACTGTCATTTTCTGTTGGACAAACATCGTAATTCCCATCAGCAGCGCAAGTCCGCTTACAATATCAATTCCAAAAAGTGGAATTTTGAATGGAAGCCGGAACAAAACATCGGGAGCGGAAAGATTGTTGATCCAAAATATAAACGGCTGCTGACGAATATCAATTACTATATTCAGCAAACTCCACAATGCAATAAAGATCGGCATTTGTAAAACCATCGGCAGACATCCGCCCATCGGATTAATCCCGTATGTAGAATAGAGCTTCATTGTTTCTTTTTGAAGCTTTTGTGGATCGTCCTTTAACTTTTCTTTCAGTTCTGTTACCTTCGGCTGAAGAAGCTGCATCTTCTTCATCGATTTCAGACTTTGGCGTGTTAAAGGATGAAGTGCAATTTTGATGATTAACGAAAAAACTATTATCACAAATCCGTAGTTTGGAATAAATGTATGTATAAACTGAAGAAGCGGAAGAAAAATATATTCAGATAACGGCCTGATAATAAATTTGAGCCCGAAAAAACTTCCAAAATCGAACAGTGCTTGATAGTTTCTGTTGTAAGATTTTAGTGTGTCATAAATAATCGGCCCGGCATAAAGTTCAAACGAATCTTTTTGATAATTCTCATTCTTGAAGGGCATTTTTAAACTCGCACTGTAATACTCGCGAACACCCTGACTGTTCTGTGCATGGGTTCCTTCGAAGTAAGCGCCGCCGTCTTTTGACGGATTGTCGGGTGAAATGATAACCGCAAAATATTTGTTGCGGACTGCAATCCAATCGACTTTACCGTTAATATCCTTTGTTACTTTCTCCGGCCCGGTAGCATCAACTACAACTTGCTCGTCGCCGGAAAATGCACTTGCGTTGGAATTATTTGCTTCGTCAACGGAATTTTTCTCAACAAAATTTATTCCCTCCGACCAGACCACATCGTAACGGTAGCTGCTAATTACATCTTGCATGTTCTCAAGTTCTATATCAACTTTGCTGGAGTAACTGCTTCCGTAAAAAATAAATTTTTTCCTGATGGTTCTATTTTCAGAATTCTTAAATACGTAGTTAACCGCGAGTGAATCTTTGGCCGAAAGTTTATAGTAATAATTTGTTAGCCCGGAATTAAAATCGAGTGCGGAGGAGTTAACGAGTTTACCGTCTTTGGTAACAAATAAAACATTAAAATCTCCGCCGTTCTTTGAATTAATCAATTGAACATGGCGGTTATAAAAATCGGAAGTGTCTTCTATTTCTTCTCTATACCATGTGCCGTAATTCTTTAAAAAGTATTTTCTAATTCTTCCGCCTTTGCTGGTAATTTCAATTTTTGCAAGTTCGGTTTCTATGGTAACAATCTTTTCTGGTTGTTCTATATTTCCAAAAGCAGCAGATTCTTCTGTTGGCTCCACCGCTGGTTTAGTTTCAACCTTTTCTTTAACCGGTGTTTCTTTCTGTACTTGTGTAGAATCCGTCTTTTTCTGTTGGGTTGGCTGTGGAGTGGGCGAATTAAAATAAAGCCATACTACTAAAATAATTCCTATAAGAATGAATGCTGATGTAGTCTGTTTGTCCATTAAAATTCCTATTGATTATTCAACTGGATCGTAACCGCCTTTATTAAAGGGATTACATCTTAAAATTCTCCACACTGCTTTTGTTCCCCCTTTGAATACACCGTACTTGGAAAAAGATTGTATTGCATACTCCGAGCATGTAGGGTAAAATCTGCAAGAGGGGGGAAACATCGGAGAAATAAACTTCTGGTAAAGCTTAATTAAATTTATAAAAAGGAATCTCATGTTAAATCTGCGCTCTCAAATTGTTCATCAAATCCAACACATCCGGCATAATATCCTTCAACGATAGTCTCTTGTTTTTTTCCTGGTTTAATGTATTCGAAGAAAAAATAAGAAGCAGCTTAATTTTATTTTCCGAACAACAATTATAAAGATCGATTTTATTCAAGCGGTAACATTCACGCAGAAGCCGTTTAAACCTATTTCTCCAAACAGCATTGCCGCTCTTTTTAGAAATTGCAAAACCGGTTTTAACCCCGGCGGTGTCGGGATTTCTATCAATATAAAAAGCTGCTTTTAATCTAAGGGAAGAGGAGAACAGAACTTCTCCTTCAGAATAAACAAGATCAAATTCCTTTTTACTTTTGATTCTTTCTTTAGAAGAAAGACCAAACCGTTTCAAAAGAACCTCAACAAAACTATATATGAGGAGCTGCTTAAAATCATAAAATGTTTAAAATCTCCTCTATACCGATGGTACTATTTCTCGTCGCTGACGGTTAATTTCTTTCTTCCTTTGGCTCTTCTGCTCGCAAGAACCTTGCGACCGTTTTTTGTAGCCATTCTTTCGCGGAAGCCGTGTTTATTCTTTCTTTTTCTATTGCTCGGTTGAAAAGTGCGCTTCATTGTTAATCCTTATCATTTGAAAGTGGGCAAAATTACGTAAAAAAGAGGTAACTACCAAAGAATACGGTAGAGGCTGCTGCCTAATAATCTATTTTAAAAGGAGAAGGCGGCTTCCCGATGAACAGCCCAGCCGAAGTACTGTCCACCAAAAAAACCGCCGCCATCAGAAAGCTTTTTTGAGGGTGTTTTGCTTTCTTACTTAGGGTGCTTATGTTATTTTTATTTATGCAACAGAAATGCCAGCTATTAATTTAGAATTTGAGCCAAAATAGAGGTTGGTTTTTATACAAAGTGTATCAGTATGGAATGGAATATTAAAATAGACCAATGTTTCAGTTTCATCGAGGGGGCGGTCTATTACAACAGAAAGAAAAACCTCGAAGGTTTTTGAAACCTTCGAGGTTGTGTTTGGTTACTTTAAAAACAACATCTTCTTTGTAATGGAGTTCGATGAAGTGGTAAGATTATAGAAGTAAACTCCGCTCGGTAAATTCGATGCGTTGAATTCTATTTCATGCTTACCAATTTCAAACTCGCCGTTGGCAAGTACCACAACTTCTCTTCCGAGAATGTCGTAAACTTTCAACTTTACAACTTCTTTTGCTGGAAGTGTAAATGTAATTTTTGTTGTTGGATTGAAAGGATTAGGACTGTTTTGCTCGAGACTGAATGATTCTTGTTGTGTACTTCCATTATTAACAACGTAATTATTCTTTACATTATATAGTTGTCCGCGTTTCAAGTAAATTATCTTTGCAAGTTCATCTTCGGGATATTTATTTATCAACCAATCGTAATATTTATCTGCCGTCTGTTTATCATCCATAAATGATTCATACAGAACTGCTGTTTTGAAAAGACTCGACTTCTCAATTTCAGCTTCAGGTTTTGCTTTTATTATTGCCTCGTACATCTTGATCGCCGTTCCTATATCTCCGTCATTGGCTTTCTTATCTGCAATAAGTTCATCTATTAACTGTTGATACTTGGAATTGATCTTCTTATCCTTTGCATAACTTGACAAATCGCCTTTAAGACTGTTAATGCAGTCTCCGAGTTGAACAATGATAAACTTTGTAAGATTATTATTCTTGTTTTCAGCATACAATTGCTCTAACAACAACAGTGCGTTATTGAAATCACCTTTGCTTTTCTGAACCAATGCTTTTGATAATTTTTCATTTGTACTTGACTCTGTTTGTGCAGAAAGTTTTGAAATTATTGGTGCACTTGTTAGTGCCGGATCATAATTAATTGTACCACCGCTGTAAGTTAAAAACTTAGAAGAGTTTGGCGGGTAACTGCCCCACCAGTTGTAACATGCATCTACCCACGCATTATCCGATGTTACAAAATATGGATAGTTAGTAATTGAGTTATAGCCGGCATCTCCAAAGAACTCGTCCCCGGCTAAAACGTAACTATTACCGTCAGCATAAATAGCTGGTCCGGAATACGAACCGGTTCGTCCATCTTTAATCTGGTTATTGCCTTCTCCCAAAGTTTGTTTGGCGAGAGTAATATCACTGTTAGTTAGTGCTTTTATTCCACTATAGTAACTGCCGGTAATTATATTTTTGTATATATATGCAGTACCCGATAATGCAAAGACAGAGTTAAAACAATCTGTGAATGAACTATTTTCTATCTTTATATTGTTTGAGGAATAAACAGCGATACCCGGCGAAGCATTGCTGATATTTGCATATTGAATATTCCCGTTACTTCCAGCATTAAATTGAATGCCGCCCCATTGACCGGAAGCGCCCGATCGGTTAAATGTTATTCTGTTGCTTGATGTACCAATTGCGCTGAGAGTGCCATTAACAATTGATGTTGCACTTGCTGCAAATGTAACACTTTTTCCTTGTTCGAATGTAAGACTATATCCCGATGGCACTGTAAAATTTCCACCAAAACTGGTTGTCCCTCTAGTAGATAATAGCAACTTCGAGATAGATTGCGTCGTTGCACTTGGAAAATTAGGATCTTGATATATTTTACCAGCCTTATCACCCAGTTCTAAACTTCTGCGCCATGTTTTTGTCCACCAATTGGATTGTATATAATTCGTAGGGTACATTGTGTATGATGAAAAGCCAGAGGTAACATGATAAAGGCCTACACCATGGCCAAGTTCGTGAGCGGCAACATCTTCTAAATCGATGGGGCCAATATCAGGACGGATTCCGCCAGTCAATGAAGTCGGATATGGGCAAGGGTATGTTGTATAAGTTGTAGGGTAGGTTGCATCTGTATTCCAGCGCAGTGTGCGGTAAATCCCATTACTTGTATAACCCTTACTAAAAAATATATCTATTGCATGAATATTCTCATAAATATTATGGGTAGATGTTGCTCCATTATAACCTAGCTCTTCGAATGTTATTGTCGATACATGGTCATAAGCATTTCGTCCACCAGTATATTGTGTATTTGAAATTGTAAATGTTGCATAAGAATGAGTTACGTTGTTCCATGTATTCAAAGCACGTTGAATTGCACTTTTAACAGCGTCAAATGATAATTGGTTGCCATCTTTATCTAATGCCCCGGTTGGATTTAATTGAAACTCTATGACTGTTCCACTGAGTGGGCCGTAAAAACTTGGGTTAATAATATAAAATTCACCGTCTAGCTTTGGTATATAATTGGTCCCATCTTCAATATCATGCTGTAATGGAAATGACCCTACCCCAAAATTGTAGACAAAAAGAAAAGCAACTATATTTAAGTTAAAACAAATATAGGGGCAAAAAAAATGGGAGAAAAAAGAAGAAGTTATGACAAAGAGTTTAAGATATCGGCAGTAAAACTGATATTGGAGGGCGGCAAATCAACTGCCAGTGTAGCTCGGGATTTAGGAGTAAATGAGAACTCGCTTCATAACTGGAAGAGGGCTTACCTTGAAG
>JBFMBS010000004.1:0-183117 GCA_040755055.1 Bacteroidota bacterium | reverse complement strand
TCGGTTTTGATCTGGCAGATGAAAAATTTCAACAAGAATTAAAAGCAAAAGAAGTAATTGTTAAGGATGCAATTATTTCGGTAATGGGCAGTAAAGATATGACACAGCTTGGAAATTCTTTATACCGCGATACGTTGAGAATACAAATAACTGAAAGAATTAAAAAACTGATTCCGAATGTTGAAATCGGCAATGTCTATTTCAGCAAATATATTTTACAATAACAATGGCAGAAATATTATCACAACAAGAAATCGATGCGCTGCTTAACAATATTAAAAGCGGCAATGAGCAGAAATCGGAGATAAGCAGCGAAAAGGAAGTTGTTCTTTTTGATTTCCGCTTGCCGAATAGGATTTCGAAAAACCAGCTGCGTGTTATAAGAAATATCTGCGAAAATTTTGCCGAGAGCTTTTCACAATTTCTTGTTACAAAACTTCAAACTGCCGTTAGTATTAATGTGGCTTCAGTCGATCAAATTTATTATTCGGAATATGTACTCTCGGTCTCCAACCCGGCTTGCTTATATACTTTCGATATTAAGGATACGGATGTTAAAGGTGTGCTGGAAATTAATACCGACTTAGCATTTCTGTTTGTAGATAAACTGCTTGGCGGCAACGGTATCGGCACTAAACAAGTTAAGGTAATTACTCCTATAGAACAGAAAGTTGTCAGGGTTGTTGTTGATAGAATAATGTTCGATCTTAAAAAAGCATGGCAGATGATCGACAGCCTCGAATTTGTTGTAGAGAGATTTGAGCAAGACATTGATTTTGCACAGATAACATCGCAAAGCGAATCCGTTTTATTGATATCGTTCGAACTGCTTGTTGGCGATCAATCATATTTAATTAATATCTGTTTTGCAACTTTTGCTTTTGATAACATACTTGCCAAAATGACGACGCAGAAGTTGTCGTCGATAAGAGCAACAAAATATTTCGGCGTAACGTCACGGGAAGTAATTACCAACCATTTAACGAAGACCTCTATTCCTATCCAGGTTGAATTTGGTACGGCAGATCTTTCGATTAAGGAATTACTTGAATTGGAAAAAGGGGATGTAATCCGGTTGAATACAAAGATTGATGACGATCATAAAGTAAAGACTTTGGATAGAATTCTCTTTACCGGAAGATCCGGCATTTCAAATAACCACAAAGCAATAAAAATTGTAAAAAAAGTTTTTGAAGAAAAAAAATCACTCTGAGGAATTTATGAGCGATCAAAATACAAATGATCAATTAGTTGATAATATGAATGATCAAAACGAAAACTTAGCCGGCTCGCTTGCACAGTTTGATGAGTTTGATAGTTCTACCAAAACATCCGGCGGTGCTAACGATAAACTTAGTTTTCTTAAAGATCTGCATATGAATATTTATATCGAATTAGGCAGAACACAGATGCAGATTAAAGATATCCTGGAACTTGAGCGCGGCTACGTAATTGAATTGGATAAACTTGCAAGCGAACCGGTCGATGTCTTTGTTAATAATAAAAAAATTGCCGAAGGGGAAGTAGTGGTAATCGATAAACATTTCGGCATCAGAATTACAAGTCTGGTTGACCCGGCACAAAGAATTAAGGACATCTATTAATGTCTTTCCTAGATATCATAAAAACAATTGTTCCGCTCTTACTAATTCTTGGACTTTTGTTCTTTGCATTAGTTATGGTAAGACGGTATTCGTTCTCTCTAAACGGGAAAAAAGCAAAACTCTTAAAAATCGAAGTACTTAACAATCATCTCATCTTACCTAAAAAATATTTGTCTGTTGTACGTGTCCAGGATAAATTATTTCTTCTCGGTATAAGCGAAGGCAATATCACTTTATTGAAAGAATATGAATATGATCCATCAATGGAAAACGAACAGCCGCAAAATGATTTTAAGCAGACATTTAAAGATATGTTGAAACAGAATTTAGGGATGAGATGAAAAAGTGTTGGCGAATAGCCGTAATAATTTTTTTTATTTCAATTTTGCCGATAGACTCACTCGCGCAGCAGAATACTACAATACCTTTTCCTAAAATTGACCTCCAGGTAGGCACTGCAACCGATGGGGACGATGTTTCCACTACTCTACAAATTTTACTCTTGATGACGGTTCTTTCACTTGCGCCGTCTATTGTAATAATGACTACCGCATATTTGAGGATCATAATTGTTTTCCATTTTTTGAAGAGTGCATTAGGTACACAGCAGATGCCGCCTTCACAGCTACTTGCCGGCATTGCATTGTTTATTACTTTTTTTGTTATGGCTCCAACATGGAATAAAGTAAATGACGAGGCGCTTAAACCTTTGATGGATAATAAAATAAAAGTTAACGAAGCTTATGATAAAGGTATCGAGCCGATCCGTCAATTTATGTTCAAGAATACAAGGGATGAAGACTTAGAACTGTTTCTCGGACTATCAAATTTAGAAAGACCAAAAAATCGTACTGATGTACCAACTTATGTTTTGATTCCGTCATTTGTGTTAAGTGAATTGAGAGCCGGCTTTATAATCGGTTTTTTCATGTTTATCCCGTTCATTATGGTTGATATGATAGTCTCAAGTATTTTAATGTCGATGGGTATGATGATGATGCCGCCGATGATGATATCTCTTCCGTTCAAAATTTTACTTTTCATTTTAGTAGATGGCTGGAATTTGATTATTGGTTCCCTTGTAAGGAGTTTTAACTAATGACCGAAGAACTTATCGTTGAAATCTTAAAAGATTCCTTTTACACAGTATTCATCATATTGCTGCCAATACTGGGTGTCTCGTTAATTGTTGGAATTTTTATCTCTATATTCCAGGCGGCTACTTCAATTCAAGAAATGACGCTCACATTTGTGCCGAAACTAATTGCAACCGCACTGGTGATAATAATTCTTTTACCGTGGATCATCGATAAACTTGTTGCACTAACAACAAAAATGTTCACAATGTTTTTAACAGTGATAAAATGACCGAAATATTAATCAAAGATTTTGTAATAGGATTGCTGATTTTCATCCGGATAGTCTCAATGCTGGTTTCCGCACCGATATTTGGTCATAAAGCAATTCCCCCTCTTATTAAAATTAGTCTATCAATTATTATTACCTATATCGTTTTCTTAACGATAAACAAAAGTAATATTTCGCTAGAATTAAATTTAATAGCATTAGCAGTTTATGCAATTAAAGAAATAATAACCGGTTTGGCGATGGGTTTCATTCTAAATTTTGTTTTCTGGGGAATTTCGTATGCCGGCAGTTTAATTGGTTTCGATATGGGTTTAATGTTTGCCGAAGTTCTTAATCCTTTTGAAGACATGCAGAATAACGTGGTTGGTGAAATTCTTTTTTTTGCTTCGGTGATGATTTTCATTTTAATAAATGGTCATCACTACATAATTACCGGGCTGGTTGCGTCTTTCAATGTAATACCTTTGGCTAAATACACAATCAATGAATCCGTATTGCAGCTTTTCGCCAAGTACTCATTTGCAGTATTTACAATTGCGATTAAGATCGCATCACCAATTCTGGTATCATTTTTTTTAATTCACCTAGCCGAAGGAATAATTGCAAGGGTAATACCCAACATCCAGATTTTCTATGTATCGCAGCCGCTTAAGATCGGGCTTGGTGTTGCTATGATTACAGCTTTGATACCGTTCTATGTTTATGCAATTAAAAATCTTCTTCAAGGTTATGAATACCAATTGCTACAATTGATAAAAGGAATGAGTGTTTAGATGGCTGAATTCGAGGGACAGGAAAGGACCGAGGATCCTACTGGTAAGAAGTTAAACGATGCACGGGAGAAAGGTCAAGTTGCCAAGAGTATGGAAATAAACTCCCTGGCAGTCTTTGGTATTGGTTTGATTTTAATTTATATCACAAAAAGTTTTATCGGTGAAAAGTTAGCCGATTTCACGATAGATATTTTTAAGTCCTCAATCGATTTGGAAATAACAAAAACTGTTTTACAGACGTATGCAATCAAATGGGTCTTATTCTTTTTCACAATTATGCTGCCGGTACTGTTCGGAATCTTAGTCATAGCGTTCATAAGTAATGTAGCACAAATCGGATTTAGGTTTACGCCTAAAGCTCTTTCGCTAAAACTGTCGCGTTTTAACCCGATTAGCGGGTTTAAAAGAATCTTTTTCTCCTCGCACTCTTTTCTTGAGTTAACAAAATCTTTAGTGAAACTGTTAATAATCAGTTTGTTTACGTACTTCATTATATCAAAATTAATTGAAGATACAACCAACCTGATTGATCTAAGCATAGAAGAAACAGTAACATTTATGCTTGAATCCGCCTTCACGTTAATATGGAAAATAGTTTTATTCTTCACACTCATTGCAGCAGTTGATTTTATCTATCAGAAATATAAATTCAAGAAAGATATGATGATGACCAAGGAAGAGGTAAAGGAAGAATTTAAACAGACCGAGGGTGATCCGCTGATAAAATCAAGAATTAGAAAACAGATGATGATTGCCGCAAGAAGCAGAATGATGAAAGATATTCCTACTGCAGATGTAGTTATAACAAACCCTACACACGTTGCCGTTGCTTTGAAGTACGATATGAATAAAGATGCCGCTCCTAAAGTTGTGGCTAAAGGTTTGGATGAACTTGCACAGCGAATTAAAAAAATTGCTGCTGAGAATAATGTTTCACTTTATGAAGATGTTGAATTGGCAAGGGCTTTATATAAATCTTGCGAAGTCGGAGATTTTATCCCGGCAAAATTATTCAAAGCGGTTGCCCAAATACTTGCATATATATATCAACTGAAAAAAGTAAAAAAACAGAAGAGCATAATCTGATATGAAATTGTTCGGCAAAAATAGCGATATCCTTCTTGCATTTGGTTTGATACTTATGTTAGGATTGATGCTTATCCCGTTACCGGCAAGTCTGCTCGATTTCCTATTATCATTAAATATTACGCTTGCTATATTAATTTTAATCGTTTCTTTATATATACAATCTCCGCTCGATATTTCGGTGTTCCCCGGTTTATTGTTAGTGACAACTTTATACAGATTGGGACTAAACATTAGTTCAACAAGATTGATTTTAATTGATGGTTATGCCGGGCAAGTGATTGAATCATTCGGTTCGTTCGTTGTTGGCGGAAACTACGTAGTCGGATTTATTATCTTCATCATATTGGTAGTAATACAATTCATCGTAATTATAAAAGGATCAGGAAGGATTTCGGAAGTAGCCGCACGGTTTACGCTCGATGCAATGCCGGGCAAACAAATGGCAATCGATGCCGATCTTAATACCGGGTTAATTTCCGAAAGTGAAGCACGTAAAAGAAGGGATAACATTGCACGCGAAGCGGAATTTTACGGTGCTATGGATGGTGCAAGTAAATTTGTTAAAGGTGATGCAATTGCCGGTTTGATTATTAATACAATTAATATAATCGGCGGTTTTATTATTGGAGTTGCACAAAGAGGATTAAGTTTTACAGATGCTTTGCAAACCTATACGATACTAACTATTGGTGATGGTCTTGTTTCGCAAATTCCGGCACTGATAATTGCAACCGCAGCCGGTTTGGTTGTAACAAGAAGTGCAGCCGGCACCGCACTCGATTTCCAGATGAAAACACAGTTGTTCTCTAATCCGCGAGTTCTTGGTACAGTGTCGGCGGCGATATTCTTGTTTGCATTAATTCCGGGTATGCCTACAATTCCGTTTATGATTTTAGCAAGTGTTCTGGGTGTCTCATCGTATGTTTCGAATAAGAATAAAGCAACAGATGCCGCACAAACACCAAATGAAAGTGAAGCTGTTGCTACTGCACCGGCAGAAGAAAAAGTCGAACAGTATTTGCAAGTTGATCCGATCGAGATTGAGATCGGTTATGGGTTAATCAGTTTAGTAGATGAAAAACAAGGTGGAAACTTATTTCAAAAAATTTCTGCTACACGCAAAATGATCGCATTGGAATATGGAGTTTTAATTCCGCCGGTTAGGGTGCGTGATAATTTACAGTTAGCGCCAAACGAATATATAGTCAAAATTAAAGGTAACATTACAAGCAGCTACGAAATATATCCCGACCGGTATCTTGCAATGAATCCGGGTTCTGTTGAGGACCAGGTGACCGGCATACCGACTACCGACCCGGCATTTGGAATGCCAAGTTTCTGGATAATTTCCGAAGAGAAAGAAAAAGCCGAAATGCTTGGCTATACAGTTGTTGATTCGATCTCAGTACTTGCTACGCATTTGCAAGAATCATTAAAGAAAAATTTTGATAAGATATTATCGCGCCAGGAAGTAAAACAACTATTGGAAAATCTTAAAAAAGAATACCCGGCGGTTGTTGAAGATGTTAACCCCGATGTTCTGAACCTTGGAATTATTCAAAAAGTTCTGCAGAATCTTCTAAGGGAAAATATTCCGATAAAAGATTTTGTACGGATACTCGAAGCATTGATAGATTATTCGAAAACGACAAAAAATGTTGATGTTCTTACGGAATATGTAAGACATGCCATTGGTGATACAATATCACATATATACAAAGATTCAAACGGTATCATTCATGCAGTATCATTAAGTGAAAATTTGGAAACGATTATTACCAAATCATTACAATCTCAAAAAGACAGCATTGTAACGCTTGGTTTAAGTCCCCGTGTTTTAAGAGAGCTCAACGGGAGTATTCAAGGTGCTTTGGAAAAATTCGGTAAGCTTGGCTACCCGCCGATATTAATTACATCTGCTGCAATCCGTCCCTATTTCTATCGGTTGGTTAATTCCAGTTTCCCTGATTTGGCACTCTTATCTTTCAGCGAATTGCCGGCAAATGTTGAAATTGAATTTTTAGGCAAGTTAGAGGTTGATCATGCAGATTAAAAAATTTTTGGCACCTACGTTAAAAGAAGCAACCGAGCAAATGAAATTGGAACTCGGCGGCGAAGCAATTATTCTGGGCACAAGAGTAATAGAGGGTGATAGAAGGTTTAATACTAAAAAGATGTTTGAAATTACTGCCGGTATCGAAAAAAACAACGGTAAGAAATCCGGGGTGTCGGATCAAGTAAATAAACTGCAGACCAAAACAAACTTGGAAATCGAATTAGAAAAACTTCACAAGAAAGTTTACTCGGAAAGAGAAACTGTCAAAAAGGAAAATGCTCAAAAATTTGTTTTAGAAAAATCTCCGGTTCCCGATAAACTTTTAAACAATGAAATAAAAGAATTATCCGATTTGTTAGTACAACACGAAGTACAAAAGAATATTGTAAGTGAATTGATTTCCCAGCTTCAGAATTACGACGGGATGATTGACGATTCGAAATTGGAAAGTTATTTGTTATCCGGGATTGCCTCATTGATCCCGACAAAAGAATTTAATGTTAAGAAAAACAAGACCACCAAATTTGCACTAATTGGTCCGACGGGTGTTGGTAAAACAACTTGCATTGCCAAACTTGCAATTATTTCGAAGATAATTCACAAATTAAAAGTTGGATTAATTTCGATAGATACTTACCGGCTCGGCGCTATCGATCAGTTAAGAATTTTTTCCGAGATCAGCGATATCGAAATGGCTGTTGCGTATGAGCCCGAAGATATGCCTAAGCTAATTAAAAAGTTTAAAGATAAAGACCTTGTGTTTATCGATACTATCGGTAGAAGCCAGCGTAATTCCGATAATCTTTCCAACATTAAATTGTATCTCGATCAAGCTGAAATTGACGATACAGTTTTGGTGTTAAGCGCAACGACTTCAACAAAAACATTATTCGATGTAGCACAAAAATTCAAAGTTATGGATTACAGCTCTGTAATATTTACTAAGACCGATGAAGCCGTTTCTTACGGAAACATTTTAAATCTTGTTTACAACAACAATGTGCCGGTAATGTTCTTAACAAACGGACAAGTTATACCTGATGATATAATTTCAGTGAATTCCGAATTGATTGCAAACTTGATATTAACCGGGAAGTTATACTAATGAACGAACAAGTATCAAGGTTGATAGAATTAAGGCGGCTTGAAGACAGAATGAGATCCGTCCCGAATACAAAAACAATTTCCGTTGTTTCCGGCAAAGGTGGAACGGGGAAAAGTTTCTTCTCTCTCAACTTTGCTTACCAGCTTTCGCGCCTCAATAAAAAAGTTTTATTAGTTGATTTGGATTTCAATTTCTCAAATCTACATTTACTTATTAATCATGCATCGGAATTCACATTATCCGATTTCTTTTTGCAAAGAAAAGTTTTACGGGAATTGATTTTCAGGTATGCAGACAACATACACATAATATTCGGCGACTCCGGTGCAGCCGATTGTCCTAAAATAAGCCGTGATATTCTGGAATACTTTTTTATACAACTAAGCAAAATTACTCCGCAATACGATTATGTAATATTTGATAGTGCTGCCGGCGGCGATGACATTACACTGTACCAGGTAAACAAAACCGATTACAATATAATTGTTGCTTCTCCGGAACCAACAGCAGTTATGGATGCTTATGTTATGTTCAAGCTGATCGTGGAATCAACCGATAATGCGAAGAACTTTATTGTTATAAATAAATCCGACAACAAAGAAGAGAGCGATCTTGCATACCAGAATTTAAGTACGGCGGTGCGTCATTTTCTAAAATCCGATTTAACATTGCTGGGTGTAATAGGATTCGACCGCTCTGTATATAGATCGATTGTAGAGCAAGAATTATTAATGAAAGCCTATCCAAACTCAATGGCAGCATTGGAAATTAGCGAGCTTGCACGGCGGTTTTTGAAAATCACTCAAGTGGCTAATAATAACCAATCATTAAGAACGACCTACTTTTAACTCGTCGAAAATCAACCTAAATCAAAACTTTTTTTTAAGACGATAATTTTATTGTGTGGTACAGCGTTTGCAAATATATACACAAAAAAAGGAGATATGATGAATAAAATAATTCTTCAATTTGGTCTTCTCGTATTCTTCTTCTCGGTAATTTACTTTACCCAAAGAAACGTCGGCTTCGAAAAAATTTTACTTAACTCGTTTGTGATATTCATAATACTTACGGTTCTTCTTAGTCTTATCACTATTGGACTGATCAAGTCAATAAATAAAAATTCATTTGAAAAATTAAACAGCTATTCAAACGACTTAGCGGGAAATAATAAGAATGAATAACGAAAATCTTTGGGCTTCATTTAAAACGCATCCTACGGCTGAACTCAAAAAACAGATTATACTCAACTATGTTAATCTTGTTCATTATGTAATCCATAAAACGAATTTTAATCAAAACGATCTTTTTGACCGACGCGATTTTTTCCAATTCGGGATTGAAGGATTAAGCGAAGCCATCGACCGGTTTGACCCGGACTACGGAACAAAGTTCGAAACCTATGCTATCCAGCGTATCCGCGGTAAAATCTATGATGAACTGAGGAAATACAGTCCGAAGTATGAAACAGTGTGTGAAGTTGAAGGAACAACGGTTTCGGTCGGCTCAAGTGTATCGTTGAACAGCACTGTTGTTGAAGACGACGGGATGCAGCTTTATGAAATTGTTTCGGGAAATTACGATGAACCGGACGAAATTTTAGAAAAGGGTGAGCTTAAAGAAAAACTTGTTGGACTTATTAAATTTTTGAATGAGCGCGATCGTACGATTCTAAGTTTATATTATTATGAAGAACTCAACTATCAGGAGATTGCAAAACTTCTCAACATTACGGTATCAAGAGTTTCGCAGCTCCACTCCAAGATAATTAAATCACTAAAACAGAAATTGGCTCTTTACAATGTTTGAAAATAGTACAGCCGAAGTTAAGAATAAGATACGCAAACAGCTTTCCGGAATTGGAAACTTGCCGGTTATTCCTCATATAGTAACCGAAGTTTCTGTTATGCTAGATGACGATAGAACCAGTGCATCGGATTTGTGCCGCGTTATTTCGAGAGACCAGGCAATGGCAACTAAAATTTTAGCTGTAGCCAACTCACCTATGTACGGTTTGCCGCGTAGAGTTGCTACAATCGAATTTGCAATTGTAATAATCGGTCTGGACCATATTAAAAGTTTGCTGCTGGCACTTTCAATGATTGAAGCATTCAAAGTGAGAAATACCAATGATTGGAATCATAACAATTACTGGAAGCATTCTTTGATGGTTGGTGCGGCTGCAAAAAAAATTGCCGATGACCTCCGCTATCCAAAATCGGGTGAAGTATTTACAGTCGGCTTACTGCACGACCTCGGACTGGTAGTGATGCAGAAGTATTTGAATTATGATTATAAGCAGATAATTGATTTGGTAAAGAAAGACGGCATACCATACTTGAGTGCAGAAAAAATCGTGCTGGGATATACCCATTCGGAAATTGCCGAGCTGCTTTTAGAACGCTGGAATTTTCCGGCTTTTATTACCGAAGCCGTTCTTTACCATCATCGCCCGTCACTTGCCGAAAAAAATCCGGTACTGGCTTCGTTAATTCATCTTGTTGATTACATGACACAGAAACTGGAAGTCGGTTCTTTTACATGGGATGACGATTACGAGTTTGACGAAAACGTTGCTGATATTCTTGGTTTCGGAAGCTTTGAGTATTTAGAACAATTCATGCAGAACTACAAACAACTATTTAATTCGCATTTTGAATCACTAAACTAAGTGCAAACATGTATATAATGTCATTCGACCAGACACAAAAGAAAGAAAGAACAGAACTGATCCTAAAGAGAGTTACGAATCTTTCCCCGGTTCCCAAAATTCTTTCTGAAGTTCTTGAATTGCTTAAAGATATCAATACGAGTCCGCAACTGCTTGCTAAGACGATTGCAAAGGATCAAAGCATCGTTGTAAAGATTTTAACGATTGCAAACTCTCCGTTCTATGGATTATCAAAGCGTGTATCAACAATTGAATACGCCATTATGATACTTGGTTTTAATGAAATCCGAAATATTGTAACTGCGCTCTCATTGATGGAATCGCTTAAGAATAAGAGCGATCAATATATGGATCAAAAAGAATTTTGGATTCATGCTTATATAACCGCAACTATTGCCAAAAAAATTACGGATGACATGGGTTTACGCTTAGGAGGCGATGCTTTTATAGGCGGATTGCTGCACGATCTCGGCATCTCGGTAATTCACCGTTATCTGCATACAGATTTTGTTTCCATCTGTGAAGCGGTGAACAACGGTATGAAATACAGTGAAGCAGAAACATTAACTCTTGGAATGGATCATCAAAACATCGGTTCTGTATTATTAAAGAATTGGAATCTTCCGGAACAATTTTGTGAAATAGTCAGATGCCATCATACACCAAATTTAGCTTACAATACCAAGGTCATTAGTTCGATTGTCCATTTTGCAGACTATATGACTCAAAGATTAAAGCTTGGGACTTTTAACTGGGATGATGACATGGAATTGAATTATGAAGCGGCTGTCACTCTTCAATTTAAAGACCAGGATGAGATAGACAAGTTTATCGAACTTTACCGGAACCCGGTTCAACACCAATTAGAATCATTGAGGTTAATGTTTTGAGATTGATAAAAGAAAATACCGTTCGATATGAATCGTTTGCAAAATCGCTTCAATATTTTACTAAAGCTCCCGGTGCCGGTGATCTCCGTTTAATAAATTTTGAATTTCAGCAAAAGAGAAGCGATCAGCTTGAGAAGTTTAATTATTTTACACAAAATCTCTTCAGCTTTCAGAAAAAGGTTACCGAATTACAAACTGCATTGGATATTCACAATCTTTTCATCCAGTTTGTGAAAAAAATTATAAGTGCAAAAGAAGTAGATCTCTTTTTGTATGATGAATCCAAAACAAATCTTATAGCTGTAAGCAGTAATGTATCTGCATCGCAGAATAATCTTGTTACTAAAGCTCATAAAAACGGAATACTTGATTGGATATTCGAAACCGGCAAACCGACACTTATCCCCGAATTGAGTACTTATACTGCAAACGGTGCCAAGCTTAGCCAGACGATTTTCCCGGTAATTTATAACAATAATAAACTCGGACTTTTGTCGTTGTTGGGTCCCGGTAACAAAATCTCGGAAGACTCACTTGAGAACCAATCAATACAAATTCTGCTTGGTATCGTAATACCTAAACTTATAACACTAAAACAAAGAGCGGAAATAAATAAACTTTACGACGAGGTACAGTTATATCAATCAAAACTAAATAATGAATCACGGCTCTATGCTGTAGGTGAATTTGCAGAAGGAATTATCCAGGATATACTTAACTCACTCCAGGCTATTTTGAGCAGTGTAGATTTTATAGAGAATGAATACAAAGTCGATTTTGATATTATCGATCGTATTAAGAACCGTATAGCGAGTATCCGTGAAATGTCGCAACGGCTTGCTAAGTTCAACGAAATTAAATCGCAGCCGGTCAGTGATAATATTCCGTGTAATCTGAATACTACTATAAAAGAAATGGTAAGTTTTGTTCAATCGACACTTAACAGTTTGGAATTAGAATGTGAATACGAACTTGAAGAAGATCTGCCGCTTGTGCTAAGTAATCCCAAACATCTAAAACAAATAGTAACAAATATTTTTTCGTTGATAAAAAAGAAAACTAAGAGAGGTAGCGGTTTATTTATTCAAACACGATCGGTTAATGAAATTATAATTCTGTCCTTTTTTGTAACAGATTATTGGAAAGATTTAAATACACAATCGGACCCAATTGCTAACCTGACCGTTAGAATTATAAAAGAGTTGATGAAGAAGAACGAAGGCACTGCCGAATTCGATTCCTTGCCTATGAAAGGGACGACCATACATTTATTATTTCCGTTGAAGAGGAAACTTAACGGATGAAAAAAATTTTAATAAATATTTTCTTGATTACATTTTACATCTCGGCTTATGCTCAAGTGAATGTAGATAGCGTTCTTAGTGAAGGAAAGTTTATTCACCCTGATTCGATAAAAATCAGCGACTTAGTTAAGCAGCAAGTAGAAGAAGCGAGACTGAAAGCAAGGCAGAAAGAAGAAGAATATCAGCAATCAAAACAATACCAAGCCCGTATTATACCGGTTAATATTGCTGTCCCTAAAAAAGTTTTAAGAAAAGATTCTTTCGGATTCTTTAATTCTATTTCGGCAGAAGTTAAAATATTTCTCCTCATTTCGTTTTTGCTGATACTATCGGTTGCAGCAAGAAGGTATTTTATCAATTTCAAAAAGAAAGTAAAAAGTCAGCTTAAGAAAAAGATCGCATTTATAAGGGAAGAAAATGTTATTGTTAAAAAGAACAGAAAAAAAATCAGGATACGGAAATTGATAGCAAGAGATAAAAAGTTGGCTCATATGACCGAAAAGAATATGACACGCAAAGCAAAAGAACTTGAAATTTCAAAAGGTGAATTAATCCTTGCCGCACGGTTAAAATTTCTTGAATACGGAAAAATGTAAGAGAGGAGGACCAGGTGATAAAAGGTATTTACACGGTTGCTCGCAGTTTAGAACATAGAACAAAAAATATTGACGTTGTTGCCAATAATCTTGCCAACATCAATACTACCGGTTATAAAAGGGAAGTTCCTTTTTCCGAGTACATCGATGAATTCGGGCAATCGTACATAAAAAAAATATCGAGTCAACAGCAAGGCGAGACAATATTAACCTCCAATCCCCTTGATATGGCAATTTATGGCGATGGATTTTTTGCGGTTAAGGATGAAGATGGTAAAGTTGAACTGACGAGAGACGGGCGATTCAGAATTTCGGACGAAGGTTATTTGGTTGATGCAAACGGAAAAAAAGTGCTTGGTCAAAACGGAACGATAAGTCTTGAAGAAATTCTCCGGCAGAAAGATTCAATATTTCTTGTTTCGAGTGCCGGTGAAATTAAAATCGGCAACCAGCTTGTTGATACATTATTGATTGTCAAAGTCGATAATCCCGAAGAACTGGTACGCAGCGGCGGATCAAATTTTATAACCAACGATGAAAATTTTACCAATGCCTTAGCAGATGAATTTAAAATATCTCAAGGATACATCGAACAATCGAATACAAACCCGATTCTCGAAATGGAATCGATGATACAATTGAACAAAACTTACGAAACATCGCAAAAGATAATTAACTCGCTCGATCAGTCATTGGATCTGGCAAATCAAATTGGAAAGGTTTAATAAGAGGTAACAAATGCCAACAAGAGCTCTAAGAACAGCAGCTTCGGGTATGTACGCTCAGCAGATTAACATCGAAGTTATTTCGAATAATATTGCCAACATTAATACAACGGGATTTAAAAAGAACAAGGCGGAATTCCAGGATTTAATGTACCAGGAAGTAAATATTAATCCGCTTTCAACATCAACACCCGGCATCTATGAAAACTCTACAAATAAAATCCAGGTAGGCAACGGTGTTAAGCCGGGTTCTACACAAAAGATTTTTAAGCAAGGTGATATTACTCCAACCAACAACCAGTTTGATCTGGCGATTCAAGGAGAAGGATTTTTTCAAGTAAGGAAAAGCGACGGAACGCTTGCTTATACACGCGACGGCTCATTCAAAGTAAATGCCGATGGTAAACTTTCCACTGCCAGCGGTTTTATTGTTGATCCGGATATAACTCTCAACACAGATGTTGTCGGTATTTCGGTTGGAAAAGATGGAATGGTTGAAGCTATACAAACTGATGGTAACAGAGTAGCACTTGGCAATGTCGAACTTGCACGATTCATGAACAACGGCGGTTTGCTTGCACTTGGTGATAATCTTTATGCGGAAACTACATCATCCGGGCAGCCAATCCTTGGAACGCCCGGCAGCGAAGGTTTTGGTGAGATAAACCAGGGATTTTTAGAATCATCTAATGTTGATATTGTGGAAGAGATGATCTCTATGATTGCAGCGCAAAGGGCATATGAAATAAATTCCAAGACTGTTAAAACTGTGGAAGAAATGATGACAATGGCTAATAATCTAAAACGCGGATAACAAAGTGGCGGTTATTTTTCTAATAATAAATTTTTTATTCGGCTCGAATCAATTCGAAGAGCAATTGAAAAAACATCTCGATGATCTCTTCAAAGATTATGAGCGCTATGAATACGAAATTGCCGAAACTGCTGTTAATTACTTGCGAGTAGAGATTGATCTTTCAAGGGAAACCAAGGTAAACAAAAATTTCTGCCTGGTGCCGGTTCTATTATATGATAGGAATAAAAGATCGAGCCAATCATTTATTTCCTTAAAAGTAAAATTGTTTAAGAAAGTTTTAACGGCAAATCAAAAAATTCCCAGGGGTGAAGTCCTATCTGCCGCTTATTTCAATGAATCGATAAAAGAAGTAACCTCAATTAAAGGAACGCCGCTGAATCAATTATTTGAAAACCAGCAATTGAAAAGCAGAATTGATATAAAAGAAAACACTGTATTAATAAAAGAGATGACCGAGTTATTGCCGGATATTAATATCAATGAACGGCTTATACTTCATAGCGGCAACAACGGTGTTGATATTACGACTGAAGTAACAGCACGTGAAAACGGAAATATCGGCGATGTAATACGAGTAGTAACGGATGAGAAGAAAATATTCAAAGCAAAAGTTTTTGATAAATATAATGCAACACTAATCGAGTAGTAAAATGAAAAAGTTTAGCGTGATAATTTTCCTATGTGCCGTGAGTTTAATTCATGCACAAGATATGAGAAGAAATGCTGCGTTCTCATTGTTCTCCGATAACAAGGCAAACCAGAAGGGAGATGCAGTTACAATTATTGTTCTTGAATCATCCCAGGCAACTAATAATGCCGAAACATCAGCCGGAAGAAGCAGTGACCTTTCATTCGGATTTTCAGGCGGTGTTGGAGAAAATTCTTTCCCGACAGTGGATGCAAATATAAGTTCCGGAAATTCATTTACCGGTTCTGGATCAACAAAAACTACCGGGGTTGTTAGAACAAAAATTAGTGCAATGGTTGATTCGGTGCTTGCGAACGGAAATATGTTAATTAAAGGAAGCCGAAAAATTGTTATCAATGGTGAAGAACAGTTGATAAATATCAAGGGAATAGTTAGGCCGAGTGACATAGCAGCGGACAATTCCGTTTTGTCGTATAACATTTCGGAAGCAGAGATTTCATTTGAAGGAAGCGGTATAATTGATGATTCTCAAAAACCGGGCTGGCTTACTAAATTTTTCCATTGGATTTTTTAGGTAGCAAAATGAAAACAAGATTAATATCAATACTATTTGCTTTTCTGATTTTTGCTCACTCGGTATATGCACAAAGAATTAAAGATGTTGCATACCTAAGCGGACAAAGTTCGGAACAAATTATAGGATACGGATTGGTCGTGGGGCTTGCCGGTTCCGGTGACAGCTACCGCTCGTCATTTACGATTCAATCGGTAACAAGCATGTTGAAAAGATTTGGTATAACTGTTCCTCAAACAGATTTGAAGACGAAGAACGTTGCGGCAGTAATTGTAACTGCATCATTGAATTCCAATCTTAAAACCGGTGCCGAATTTGATGTTACGGTTTCTTCGATGGGCGATGCTACCAGTCTGCAAGGCGGAACATTACTTATGACACCGCTTTCCGGGATCGATGGGAGAGTTTATGGATTTGCACAAGGGGCCATTTCCGTCGGCGGTTATGATATAAGTACGCTATCCGGAAATCGTTTATCGAGAAATCATGCATTAGCCGGCAGAGTTCCTCGCGGCGGATCGCTAAAAGAGCCAATGAGTATTGCTGCAAATGTTAACCAGGAAATTTCTGTATTCTTAAGAGACCCCGATGTTACTACTGCAAATAATATCACGAATGCGATAAACTCAAAAATCGGCGGTGATGCTGCAAAAGCTGTTGATGCGGCAGAAGTGAAAGTTTCCATCCCGGCAGACAGACAAAATAATTTGATAGCTTTTCTTGCAGATATTGAAAACATAGTTATCCAGGTAGATGATATTGCGAAAGTTGTGCTTAACGAAAGAACCGGCACTGTAGTAGCCGGTAGCAATGTAAAGATACAACCGGTTAGCATTACTCACGGAAGCTTGAATATTCAGATTAGGTCTTATCCGATGATTTCGCAGCCGAATGCTTTTTCAAGAGGACAGACAGTTGTATTTAATAACCTTGTACCGTCGGCTTATCAAGATTCAACGAACACAATTGCAATCCAGGGTGCAAGTAATGTTCAGGAAGTTGCAGCAGCACTAAATTCGCTTAAAGTTTCTCCAAGAGATATAATAGCAATCTTTCAAGCTCTTAAAGAAGCCGGTGCGTTGATTGCTGAGTTAGTTATAATATAATTATGGAAGAGATTACTTTAAAAACGGGAAGCAGCGGTAAGCATCTGGCGCAAATGACAGAGATAAAGTCGCGTTACGATGATAAGCAAAAAGCAAAAATTGCCGATGCAGCAAATGAATTCGAAAGTTTGATGACTGCTATGATGCTTCAATCGATGAACAAGACAACCGGAGGGATGCTCGGTGACGAAGGATATGGTAACGATATGTTCGATACAATTTTTGAGCAGCAGATTGCTTCGCAGATTTCCAAAAGCAAAAGTTTAGGAATTGCCGAAGCGATTTATCGAAAAGTAACCGGGGAGGATTTGCCGGAATATTTGAATCATTCTATTAATGCAACTTTAAACCTTTACAAAAACAATGATAATGAGAACATTCAAAAAATAGAACCAAGTAAAGAGTCTATAAATAGGTTGAAAAAGTATGAAGGTCTTATAGAAGGAGCTGCTAATGAATTTGGTTTGGACAAGAATTTGATTAAATCTGTTATAATGACCGAATCGGCGGCAAATCACAAAGCCGTTTCGTCGGCTAAAGCTAAGGGATTAATGCAGTTAATAGATTCAACTGCAGCAGATATGGGTGTGAAAAACGCTTTTGATCCAAAACAAAATATTTACGGTGGAACTAAATATTTAACCCAAATGCTTCGACAATATAATGGTGATTTGAAACTTGCTTTGGCCGCTTACAATGCAGGTCCGCAAAATGTAGAAAAATACAAAGGTGTTCCGCCTTTTGATGAAACTCAAAATTACATCACGAAGGTATTCGGTTATTTAAATCACTTTAATGAGAGCGATATATGAACACAAAAGAATTAGTTCAGTCCTTATCGAATCAAGAAAAGAATTTTGACCGCCTTATTTCGGTTTTACTTCAGAAGAAAGAAGCGATTGTTGCAAACGATTTTGATCAGCTCGATGAAAGAATTAAAAATGAACAGACAATATTGGGTGATATCGATGCAGAGGAAAGAAAGAGGAAAAATTTGATTGAGTCATTCGCAAAAAATAATTCAATTGTTTTGGAAAATTTTACCTTTGATGAATTGTTTAACACAGCAAACAAATTGTTTGTATCGGAACAAAATAATATTGAAAAACTAAGAACATCTATTAAAGACAAAGCCGGCAGAATTATTAATATTAATTCGCAGCTTACACTTTTGATCGATGTATCGAGAAATATTGTTAAAGAAAGAATGATGACTTTACTCGGTAACGGTAAAAGATCATTGGTAAATAAGAGAATTTAAAATGGGAATCGGCAGATTACTTGACATATCGGTAAGAACAATGGCAACATACCAGCGAGCGTTGGATGTTGCTTCGCAGAATATTTCCAATGCCGGCAACGCGGATTACACGAGGCAGAAAGTACTTCTTTCAACCGAGGAAACACAAGCCGGTATCGGTATGGGTGTAAAAATCCAGGATGTGCAGAGAATAAAAAACGACCTGATTGATACACAAATTAGAAAGTATCAATCTTCAATATCCGATGCCGAAAAAAGATCTACGATGCTTCAGCAAGTTGAATCTGTAATTGCGGAACCATCCGACAGCGGATTGGCAGCTTACTTTAACGAATTTTTCAGTGCATGGGACCAGTTAACTACAATTCCTAATTCAACTCAATACCGTTCCACAATAATTCAGAAAGCGCAAAGATTGAGCGAGAGATTCCAGGAAGTGTTTGACGGGTTTTCGGACGTTCAGGCAACACTTCAAAAAGAAGCATCCGTAAAAACAGAAGAGTTGAATAACTACTTAAAACAAATCAATGAATTGAATCAAAAAATTTACGAATCCGAGGCAAGGGGAATCAAAGCAAGCGAGTTAAAAGATAAACGCGACGTATTGATAGATGGATTAAGCAAGCTTACCAATATAACTGTTCAAATGAATGAATATGGAGCAGCTGTTGTTAATGTTGGCGGTATCCAGGGTGCCGATCAAAATGTTTACAATGAATTTGAAGTTACGTTTGTGAACGGCAAAATGAGAATTGTTTCTAAGAATGATCAGAACGCAACCATCATTCTGAATTCCGGAGAACTTTTTGCCATCACGGATCTTTACTCGAACAAAATTCCCGAATACAAACAAAACCTTGAAAACCTTGCTAATGTTTTTATTGAAAAGGTAAATGAATATCACATGCAAGGTCATACATTGATGGAAAACGGCAGCTCATCGACCGGGATCCCGTTCTTCGGTGAACTTGATACAAACGGTAATGTTATTGATGCGTTTGTAAACGGTCAAATCAATATTAACAGCGATGTATTAAACGATCCTAAAAACATTGCTGCATCAAATGTGGCGGATAATGATGGCAATGGTACTATTGCAAACAGCATTGCCGGTCTGGCGGATGCAAAGGTCAGCGAACTTGATAACCTATCAATCCTTGAATCTTACAATAATATTTTGAACAGTTTTGGTACCGAAAAAGTTATCAGTGATGACAAAATAGAATCGAACGAACTTGTATTGCAGCAGCTTAGTAATCAAAAAGCTTCTTATTCGGGTGTTTCGATTGATGAAGAAATGACAAATGTTATTAAATACCAGCGCTCTTACGAAGCAGCAGCAAAGCTTGTTAAAGTAGTTGAAGAGATGATGGATACAATTTTACAAATGGTGTAGTATATGAGAATAACCGAAAATATTTTATCCGAAAAATATCTGTACAACCAGAACCGGATTAACGAAAAGAAACTGAAAATTCAAACACAGTTAACCAACAACAGTAAGTTGGACAAGCTTTCGGATAACCTTAGTGATTCGTTGGATGCAATTAATTTGGATTCACAGATACGCAGAATTGAAACTTTTCAGAAAAATATTGTTAATGCAAAAGATTATTTGAATGCCACCATAAGTTCATTGGAAAATGTTGCCGATGAAACTCAAAGTATTATCAACCAGGTTATTAATTCTGATAACCCGTTGAATGCGGTTAATTTTGATACAATTACTCAATCGGTCAAGGGTTCGCTTCAAGCTATCGTTCAAAGTCTAAACGAAAAGAGAAACGGTATGTACATTTTCGGAGGAACGGATTTCAGCGATTCGCCGTGGGAAATCGATGCCAACGGAAGGGCAATCAGAACTTCAACAACTGTCACCGGCGAAATTAAAGTGCAGCTTACCCAGAATATCAAAGATACAATGAATGTTACCGGCGATAAGATTGAAGATACCGACTTGATTGATACAATAAATGATATACTTGATTCACTTGAAGCCGGGACAGTTCCCGATGATACTCTGAAAGGGAGATTGACCGACGCCTATAATAGTGTTGTTAATCTTCAATCATTGAACGGTGATAAATATAACCGGTTGGAGGATATTGATATTTTACTTGACAAACAATTGACCGATACACAAGACCTTCTTTCAAAAAAACAAGATGTCGATCAAGCCGAACTGGCTGTTGAACTGCAATACCAGGATTATTTATTACAGCTGTCTTACAAGCTTGCATCAACAATTTTACCAAAATCAATTTTAGATTATTTATGATTCGTAAGTCCGGAACATTGATAGGATTATTGCTTGGAATATTTTCGATATTCGGCGCATTTTTTTTGGAAGGCGGCTCCGTCAAAGCACTCTTTTTAATTTCTTCTTTAATAATTGTGTTCGGCGGAACATTTGCGGCTGTGATTATCGGTTTTGGTTTAGACAAAATGAAAGATATAATTACATTAATTAAACTGGCTTACTTTCCCAAACAGTACGATGTAAGTCGTGTTATTGACGTGTTTATAGAACTAGCTATCAAATCAAGGAATGAAGGTTTGCTTGCGATCGAAAAAGACTTGAATAAGTTCTCACATTATTTCCCGAAAAAAATGGTAAGGTTTGTAATGGACGGCACCGATGCAGATTCACTGGCTAACCTTGCTAATTCAGAGATGAAAGCTATGCAAGAGCGTCACTATTCAAACATATTTATTTTTACAAAGATGGGCGGCTATGCGCCAACGATGGGAATAATTGGAACCGTTATGGGTCTGATTATGACCTTAGCTAATGCCGGCGCCGATCCGAATTCATTGATTAAAAATATTGCTACTGCATTTATTGCCACATTGTGGGGTGTGTTTAGTGCAAATATTATCTGGCTTCCAATAGGAGATAGATTAAAAAAATGTCATTTAGAGGAAAAGAATCTAATGGAGATTTCTTTGGAAGGAGTTCTGACGTTGCAGAGCGGCGAGATTCCATCGGTTATGAAAGCTCGTTTGGTAGGAATGCTTCCGCAAAGAATTCAGTTAAGAAAACTGAGCGCTTAGATTCCGAAGATTCCCAGTTTCATGAAGATGGTGATAAGGATCGTTACCTGATTACTTATGCGGATCTTATCACTCTGTTGCTTGGCTTGTTTATTATTTTATATACAATGTCGAACATAGACGTAAATAAATATAAAGGTGTTGTATCGGCGCTTGGAAATATTTTCGGCAGCGAAACGAATTTATCCAGTGTTAGTTCTTCTACAAATACGATTATTCCCAAACCAAGCGATAAACTTGCCGATGATCTGAGCCGTTTAATCCAGCAATATAATTACAGCAGTTCGGTCCGGCTTGAACAGAACGAGAGAGGGGTTACGATTCATATTATGGATGATATTATGTTTGCACCGGGCAGAGCGGAGTTGAGTAACGCTTCGAAGATAGTGTTGAAAAGATTAGCAGATGTAATCCGTACTTTGCCGAATGATATTCGTATAGAAGGTCATACGGATAATATTCCAATTAATACTGTCCAGTATCCTTCCAACTGGCATCTCTCGGTTGATAGGGCATTAAGTACCGGGTATTATTTAATACAGAACGAAGGAATATTTGCGGACAAAGTTTCGGTTGTAGGTTATGCAGAATATAGACCGATTGCATCAAATGATACACCGCAATCAAGAGCATTAAACAGAAGAGTAGACATAGTAATATTAAAGAAGTGAGTAATATGAAAATCAAAACACATAAGTTCGGTGAAATTGAATTTACCGAAGAGTTTATAATCAATTTCAAAGAGGGACCTTTCGGGTTTGAGGAATTAAAAAAATTCGTGTTCATTAAACCGGAAGATAGTTTCTTCTATTGGCTTAACTCGGTAGAAAGACCGGAAATAGCTTTCCCTTTGATTGGATTAAGGGTAATTGATGATAATTATCCCCAGCAAGAAGAGCACGAAGCATTCGGGATTGTAACTTTGAATCCCGATCCGTTAAAAATTACAATTAACTTAAGAGCGCCGATATTTATTAACCAGAATAAGAAAAGCGCTTATCAAACAATTTTTGATAAAGAAAATTATTCTCTTTATTACAACTTATTTACCGAGTAGAAAATGTTAATACTGACAAGAAAAATCGATGAAGAAATAAAAATTGGCAGCGACATAACTATAAAGATTCTGTCAATTTCCGATAATCAAGTTAAGATCGGTATCGATGCCCCGGGAAGTGTTCAGATTTTTCGGGGTGAAGTTTATGATAAGGTTAAACAAAATACCCTTGAAGCTTCGAAAGCAAGTTCCAACAAAGCTGTCGATCTATCGAAGTATAAAATTCAGAAGGTTAAATGATGCCTGATTACTACGGAGATAGGGTTACAATTCTTGTAATTGATGATTCTGATGTTATTAGAGCTTCTTTACGAAACTTTTTATCGGAATACGATCTTGAAGTGATTACTTGTAATGACGGATTGGAAGGAATTCAAAAGGCAATTGAACATAAACCTAAATTAATTTTTCTTGACCTTATGATGCCTAATCTTGACGGTTTAAGAATGTTAAAGGTTATTAAAATATTGGAAGATTTAAAAAATTTACCGGTGATAGTTATTAGCGGACATACCGATAAAAATAATGTAATTGCCGCAATGCAAGCCGGGGCTGTTAAAATAATGTCAAAACCTTTAAGCAAGGAAGTACTTGTGAAAGGTATTAACGAGGTTCTAGGCAAAGATTTTTTGAGCAATGCCAAGAAAGCGCATTATTTAAGTGAAATTGAGAAGGAAGAAATTGTAAACCAGGTTAAAAAATATTTTTTTAATTCGCTTCCACACAAAAAAAATACAATTAAGGAAGCCTTGAGTTACCGTAATGTTGATCTTCTCGTTACGATATTTCACGAATTGAAAGGTTCGTGCGGAATGATTGGTTATAATAAAATATCTGAAATGTGCAGAGAACTGGAGTTTACACTGTCTAAGATCGATTTAAACTGGGATGATATTGAAAATAAATGTGAGGCATTAATCAACGAATTTGAAGTTCTCGAAATCTTAAACTCAAAGTAAAGGGAAAAACGTGTTTGCTATTGTCGGAATTGTTGTGGTAGCCGTATCGGTTGTCGTTGGATTTTTAGTAGCCGGCGGTAACCTGGTTTTACTTATTCAGATTTCGGAATTTATTACAATCGGTGGTGCTGCAATTGGCAGCCTTCTAATATCGTCACCGGCATCGTTGATAAAAAAGATAATGTCACAGATTACGCAAATTTTTAAAAGTCATAAAAATTCAAAAGAAGATTATATAGAAATGTTAAAAGCAATCAGCACATTGTTTCTGACTGCACAAAGGGAGGGTTTACTAGCAATTGAAAAACATATCGAAGATCCGGATAAAAGCGAAATACTTTCAAAGAGTAAGATGTTGATTCATGATGAGCTTAAAAAGAATTTTTTCTGTGATACGATGAAAGTTATGCTTGCCGGTTCCGTTCCACCGCATGAAATGGAAAATTTAATGGATGCCGAAATAGAAACATTTCATAATGAAAATAAGCCGGTTTCGGAAACAATAGGCAAAGTTGGGGACTCGCTTCCCGGTTTGGGAATTGTTGCAGCAGTACTTGGAATAATTGTTACAATGGGTTCAATTAATCAAGGTGCCGAAGCTGTGGGGCATCACGTAGCAGCAGCACTTGTAGGAACATTCTTAGGTGTTCTACTTAGTTATGGATTTGTTAACCCGATTGCGAGTAACCTTCTTCATGTAGTTGAGGAGAAAGCACAAGACCTACAAATAATTAAAACATTCATTCTGGGTTATGCAAAAGGGAACCCGCCCTTTGTAGCTGCTGAAATGGCAAGAAGAGTGATTTTTTCCGATGAACGCCCGACTTTCCAAGAACTTGAAAATTCACTCAGAGGTAAAAAATAATGGGTGATAGTAAAAGTAAAAATGGTGATGGACAGGAGCCGGGTGATGAAATCCAGTTTGATCAGCAGCCGGTATTTAAAAAAATAAAAAAGGTTCATGGCGGGCATCACGGCGGTGCGTGGAAAGTTGCATATGCAGATTTTGTAACTGCGATGATGGCTCTTTTTATTGTGCTGTGGGTACTTGCTCAGAATGAAGAAGTGAGGGAAGCCGTAGCAGGTTATTTCAAAGATCCGGTAGGGTTTTCATCAAAAGGTAAAAATATTTTAGAAGGAAATTCATCAAAGTTAATTGACCTGAATATCAGTGAGGAATTAGAACGCCAGGAACTGGAAAGACGCGAGCTTGAAAAGATGGGCGAGAAATTGATGAATGAACTCACCGAAGATACAGAGTTGATGGGCTTAGCCGACCAGGTTAAGATCGAGATTGTTAAAGAAGGATTAAGAATTGAATTGATTGATTCTGCTAATGATATTTTCTTTGAGGTGGGTACTTCGGAATTAAAACCTGAAGCGAGAAAACTTCTTAATAAAGTTGGAGCAGAACTGGCAAAACTTGAAAACAAAATTATTGTTGAAGGGCATACAGATTCACGGCAGTATAAAAACGACGGAAGCGGATATTCAAATTTCGAACTGAGTACGGATAGGGCAAATTCAGCTAAACGAGCTTTAGTGCTCGGCGGAGTAAAGGAAAAACAGATAGATGAAGTGCGTGGTTTTGCCGATACAAGATTACGTGACCCGGCAGATCCGTTCAGCTTTTTGAATAGACGTATCAGTATTACTGTAAAGTATAAATCGAAATGAGCGAATCAAAAAAAATATTAATTGTGGAAGACGATCCGTTACTCCAGGAATTTTATAAAGTTCTTTTTAAGAAATTGGGATATGAATTTTCTGTTTCCGAGGATGGGGATGATATTATTAACCAGGTCTCTAATGGAAGCATTAGTTTGTTGATTGTTGACTTGAATCTTAAGAACACTTACTTGAATTCCAAAGCAGTAGATGGTTTGACACTCGCACGGTATGTTAAACAAAATTTTTATAACTTAAGAATACCTATATTGATTATAACGGCGTATTCATCAAATTATTTTGCCGACCAGCTTCTAAAAGACAGTCTGGCTGATGATTATATGCTGAAACCCATTTTAAATTTTGATAAACTAACTGAGAAAATAAATAAACTATTATGCCTGAATTGAAAGATAAAGTTCTTGTTGTCGAGGATGAAAAAGATACCAGGTTCATTCTTGAAAAACTTTTAGCAAGGAACAACTACGAGGTTGCAACTGCTGTTAACGGGGAGGAAGCCCTTGAAGTTTTAAAATCATTCCATCCAAAAGTTGTTTTAGCTGATTGGACAATGCCTATCCTTGACGGACTGGCACTCTGCAATATTTTAAAAAGTGATGAAAAATATAAAACCATTTATTATATAATTCTCACTGCAAGATCATCTCTTAAAGATCGTATTATGGGTTTGGATATTGGTGCGGATGATTTTTTAGTAAAACCGATTGAAAACCAGGAGTTACTTGCCCGTATAAGATCGGGAATAAGAATTTACAATCTGCAAAGCGAGTTAAGAAATATTGAACATAGTAAAGCTGTTATTGAAATGGCTTGTACCATCGGACATAAAATTAATAACCCGTTGAGCAGTTTAATTTTATCGATAAAAAGTATCGAAAACGAATTAACGCAAGTTGAAGCTGAAAAACTTTCTGAAGATATTAAGGTTATAAAAGAATCGATAGAAAGAATCAGCAAATTTGTTCAGGAGTTAATTCATCTGCAAAATCCGCAGTTGGTTGATTATATTGACGAAAACCGCATGTTAAAAACCGATTAGGGTAAAGTAACATTCTTTTCCTTCGATAATAGTACGAGGAGAAAGAATGTTAGAAAAAATCGTAAATATTAATCCCGGATCGGATTATAAAAAAGCTGCCGGTAATCCAAAGTATTATAAGAAAGCAAATTCTTTCCATATTGCCGGTAGTATTTCGAATGATTCGCTTTACATTTCTCCGGCTACCTCTCTTCTGGCGGCTATAGGATGGAAATTAAAAAAGCTCCAAAAAGACTCTGAAAAAATTCATCTCCTTTTTGAACTTGACGGATTTGAATTTGATACTAATTTTTTCCTTGCCGAAATAAATCAAAGTGCAAAAGTAGATTACAAAGTAAAAAAGAATGTTCAAGGGTTTGCAACAGAAATAGTTGTGACGGTTGTTATCTGTGCCCCGGTTCCTTCTGCAACCGATAAAATCGATTACAATATCCAACTGGTAGAACTCACAAAATTCTTTGAGCAATTCAAAACCTTTAATGTCAGGAAGCCGAATACAATCACAGAGCAAAATGTAATTGAACCGCTGTTGTTCAACCATAAGAAATCAATTACCTCGGAATTTCATAATATCAATAAATGTCTTATTAATTTTTTAGAAAAGTATATTTCATATAAACCGGCATTTCATCATTCGATAGAGGATGACAGCGGTGTAATAGTCAAAAGTATCCATATTCAATAGTTAGTCAGATGCATAACTGGTTCGATTTTAATGAAAACTTAGCGAACACTACATTAGGGTTCAGCAATTATAAAGAACTACCTAATAGTAGGGCGCTGGTTATTGTCAATTTGGAACTGAATATTGTTTACTGTAACGAATCTTTCAGCAAACTTTTTCTTCTTTACCAGAAAGATAGTTTATACCGGTTGAATCCTAATTCCGAATTACTCTACTTACTAAAAGGATTTGCCGAGAGAAATTATCTTAATCTGTCCTCGGATATTAATCTAATTATTCCCGGTAGGCCGGACAATCATCAATACCAGGTTAACGTAGAAAGGATTATACTCAACTCAATTCAATACTTGGTAATAACAATTGAATCTCTTGAATTAAGAAAAGTCATTGAACGAAAAATAAACGCATTACACAGTGCTTTAGACCACGGGAAAGTGCCCATTCTTATCACCGATGCTCAAAAAAGAATTGTTTATGCAACACGTTCCTTTGAAGAGATTTTTTCCAAAGGCATTGATCACCTTTATCAAATTACATTAATAGAATTGCTGCTTGAGTATTTGAGCGATGATGAGCGTGAAGAATATTTATCGGCAATTGAAAATAAAATTCCGTGGAAAAAACTGATTCCAATTGTCAAAAGAGGAAGCACCGATTATTGGGAGTTTACACTCAATTCATTTACGATGGATGAGGAATTAGAAGATTGCTTGATTCTAAGTGCCTCGAATTTAACTGAACACATCTATCAAAAGAAAATGATAGAGGGATCGGAAAGGAGACAAAAGTTAATAATTGATAATATCTCGGATCTTCTGCTTATACTTAAATACTCGGCGCCGAATATACTTTTTGAAAATGCGAACGATAATTTTTGCAACCTCTTTCAACTTGATAAATACAATCTTCATCTAAAATCTATCGATCATCTCTTGATTAATAATTTAAACAAGCAGTTGCACTCAGTAATCGAAGACATGATCGGTTCGAACAATTCATTTTCGGAGTTTGGTTATCAATACAGCCAGGAACAGCAATATTCTTGTAAAGTAACTTGCACCGGTGATATTGTAACGGAAAACAAGATTTTTATTATTACAATGAAGGATATCACCGAAGAAAAACGATACCGCGAGCAGTTGGAAAAGAGTTATTTAAAAGAATTACAATTAAATAAGATGAAATCGGATTTTCTCGCTAATATTTCCCACGAGATACGCACACCGTTTAACGGAATTATCGGCTATTCGGAAATCCTTGATGAATGTATAGCGACAAATGATTATGAAACGATCAAAGATATGATCGGTTCGATGAAGGAAGTATTGGGACGCTCTTTAAATTTATTTACCAATCTTGTTGAAGTATCTCAGATTGAAGCCGGCGAAGTTGAAATTGAAAAAGTTGAATTGAATTGTAACCAGGTACTTAAGAAAATTTATGATAAAAGAATTAACGATGCACAGGTTAAAAACTTAGAATTTACAATCGATTTGGCCGACGATGACAGCATCATCGAAGTTGATTGGGTGAAGTTGGAGAGAATTATTGATGTACTTATTGATAACGCAATTAAGTACACAATAAAAGGTTTTGTAAATCTGCGCTCAAAATCGACTGATGATAAAGTTGTTATTACAATTAGTGATTCCGGAATCGGAATTGAAAAATCACAAATTTCTCGCTTACTTACTCCGTTTACACAAGAAGTAGAAGGATATACCCGTCCTTACGAAGGAGTTGGTCTGGGGCTAACAGTTGCCTATAAATTAACAAAACTTTTAGACGGTGAATTTGAAATTAATAGTGAAAAAAATAAGGGAACTGAAATAAATATTTCGTTCCGGGAAATCGGCTCATCAAATAACATAGGGGTGCAAAATCTATGATAGAAATCATAGAAAAATATAACCCCGTTGTTGCCGAGAACGAATCTTTGCAGTCGAAGCTTATAAAACTTGGCAAAGAATATTTTGGTTTGAATATCAAAGGCGAATTTGATTATATCAACAGCGTAAAAGACAGCATCAAAATTATGTCCTATGATGTTCAACCCGATCTGAAAGAAATATTTATACCTTACTCCAATGCGCCGGTTTATTGGATCTACGATTCGTGGCTCTTAAACCAGGTCGAAGATTACATGAAATTAAATTTCCTTAGAGCCAAATATTTTGAGTTGCATAAATCGATCAAGGAAAATTATACAAAATGGGTTGTTACCAAGCTGAAAAATGAGAAAGAGTACTATGCAAATATTACAATCAATTTTATAGAGAGAGATGTCTTTAAGCATAACTTTTTCAAATTTATCTTACATGGAATAATCCTTTCCACGCAGCCGTCGTTTTACAATTTTGCAAAAGCGCTCAACTCATTCAACACTGCAAAAGAATTAATCAATGTATCGCGCATGAGTGATAATGTTAAACAAGAATTGAATTATATACTTACGCTGTACATCGGCTTTGCTCATTTGAAAGAAAAAGAATACGAATTGGCAAACATAACGTTTAAGGATGCGCTGGAAATAAAATCCTATGGAATTACTGCCAAATTCTACACGGTTTTAACCGAAATAAATCTAAACAATGAAGAACGGGCGGTAGAATTATGCAGAGAAATTCTTAATTATGATTTTAACCGTTTAACAATAGCCGTTGCGAATAATAATTTCGGGATGTTCAACTTTTTTGTAAAAAACGGGATATTCAATAATATATTTTATGAAAAGGATTTTTGGAAAATTTCGAATCAAATAGAATTAATGATTCAGCCGTATCATTCTGCCGCGGAAAATGAACTAAGCTTAATCCAGAAAAAAATTGCCAATCTTAAGGGAAAAAATATTAATGAATATCTATCCGACGATATTTCTAAATCAATCTCTTTCTTGGAACGTGCGGCGCAAGCATATATTGATACCAATACTGTTTTTGTAATTGGATTGTACCCTGAATTTGCATCCAAATTCCGCGGTATTGTAGATGAGATCGTTGCTAATATGAGAAAATCCATAGCATCTGAAATCAAAACAAAACTAAATACTTTTGATGAGGTTATTAAAGAAAACCAGGAAGCTGAAACCCGTATAACTGCCGAAATTGAAAATTTCAAATTGAAATCTAAAGACTCGCTTGCAAAAGGTATTCATTCGATCAATTCAACTTATGATGAACAGATTAAATTATTGGAGTCGAAAATTGCTTCCATTCCCTTTGTGGAAAAATATAATCCTAACAGAACCTTTACTGTGAACATGAGCTACAATTTTGTAGTCGCTTTTGTTGTAGTGATAATCGGCAGTATGGCGCATTACACCAACAGAACTGTTGCAGATATTAATGAACTCAATTCTTTCTTTTCGCTCGTTATTGCATCGGGGTTAAAATGGGGATTGATCAGTTTTAGTATAGGTACGTTGATATCGCTGGTTATAAGCGGATTAGTAATGATTGAAAGATCGGATGAAAAACAGAGATTGCTGAGGAAAATCAAATCTTACAGCGCACAGAAAAACAAAGCCATAGCCGAAGCAAAAGAATATTCAGAACATCGTGAGAAAGTTATGCTTGATAACCTGAATTCAAATTTAATACAGCACAAAAAGAAAATAGCCGAATATTCGGAACAACGAGAGACCGAATTGCAAAGATTGAATAACGAAGCGTCGGAAAGAATCCAGAAATTCGAAGAACATTTAGCTTCATTACTCAATTAAAAGTACTGTACAATATTAGCCATCCTTCCACTAAGCTACATTTTCAATTTTAATTTCAGGCAAAATCAAAGATTTCTTGTGGTATAAAACTTGTCTTTTAACCGGTAAAATTTGGTGTTTATGAAGATAGCCACAATTACCGGCATACGACCCGATTTCATCAGGATGAGCAAAGTATTTGATCGTCTCGATGAAAATTTTGAACATATAATGATTCACACCGGTCAGCATTATGATGACGAGTTGAGTAAAATATTTTTCAGCGAACTGAAAATTCGCAAACCCGATTTTACACTTGCCGCCGGGCAGAATAGTTCCAACCATTACGAACAACTCTCATATCTTTCTAAAGAAGTAATTTATTTATTGAAGAGGAAAAAAATTGACCCGGTGATAATTTTATTCCTGGGTGATTCAAACTCTGCTTTGGTTAGTGCGCCGCTTTTTAAAGAAGGGTACAAGATAGGACACATCGAAGGCGGTATGCGTTCTTATGATCGCAGAATGCCCGAAGAGGTTAACCGTGTTATTTGTGATTACGTCTCCGATCTTGTTTTTGTTTATACGCCTTTGTACAAGCAAAGATTGATCGATGAAAATAAAAATCCCGGACAGATTTTCGTTGTGGGCAACACAATAGTAGAAGTCGTTAAAGATTATTTACCAACCGGCAGAAGAAAGAGGGATTATATACTAGCAGATATTCACCGTAATGAAAATTTAAAAGATGTAAAACAATTCAATCATGTTCTTAAGTACATAGATCTACTTGGAAAGAAAACCGGTCTGGAAGTCCGGCTGGTTAAATTCAACCGGGGCGTTAAACTGATCGAACAAAATAATCTTTTAGCCGATAAGAAAAATATTAAGCTGGTTGGTCCATATGGATTTCTTGATTACCTGGATCTTCAATACCACGCATACGGCATAGTGTCGGATTCCGGGACGAGCCAAGAGGAATGTCCTTTGCTTGGTGTGCCGGCTGCAGTGCCGCGCTTGAAAACAGAAAGACCGGAATCGATAGAAAATGGTAATAGTATTCTTGTTGGTGAAACCGGCTCGATCAATAAGATGGTGAATGAAACAATTTCATTCTTCGAAAATTATTCCGTCTCTAAGAAACAGCTAAAATGGCTTGGGGATGGGAGAACATCGGAAAAAATTATAAACATATTGAAGAGGAAATTATAAATGAAAAATGTACTGATTGTAGGCGGCGCCGGTTACGTTGGCGGTGCAATTACAGATTTGATCCAACAATCAAATTACAATGTACGGGTTTATGACGCACTCATATATGAAGATTCATTCCGTAAGCCGGTCGATTTTGTTTACGGCGACGTTCGTGATCATAATAAATTATCAGAACAATTGAAGTGGGCTGATGCCGTTGTATGGCTCGCGGCTATTGTTGGCGACGGTGCTTGCCAGTTGAATCCCGAACTGACGAAATCAATTAACCAGGATTCCGTAGCGTGGCTCGCAGATAATTATAATGGTAGAATTGTGTTCATGTCAACTTGTTCAGTGTACGGCGCGCAAAACAAGGAGTTGAATGAAACCTCTCCGACTAATCCCCTTTCAATTTATGCCGAGACAAAACTAAACGCCGAAAAATTTTTGAAACATAAGAATGCAATAATTTTCAGGTTAGGAACATTGTTCGGTGTCGGAGATCTTTACTCAAGAATAAGGTTGGATTTAGTTGTAAATATTTTAACGGTACGTGCCTACCTCGAAGGTCAGATAAGTGTGTTCGGCGGAGACCAGTTTAGACCGCTACTTCATGTTAAAGATGTTGCACGGGCCGTGTTGATGAATTTGGAGACAGATCACAAAGGAATTTTTAATCTCGCCCGGCAAAACGTTAGGATAATGGATCTTGCTTACCAGGTTAGAATGCACTTCCCGGATTTAATAATTGATCATACCGACATGCCTTTCCAGGATACGCGCAATTACCGTGTCTCTGCAAAGAAAGCAGAAGAAACTTTTGGTTTTAAATCGATCCACTCCGTTGATGAGGGAATTGAGGAATTAAAATATTTAGTTGAAACAAAAAGGATCAAGGATTTGAAGAGTCCCCGTTATTCAAATCAAGCTTATCTTAAAGAACATTACGAAGAATTGATGATAGAAAAATTCAAAGAAGTAGAGGCAGCATAATGCGTGAATCAATAATAGAAATTGAAGAAGCAGTGCCTCAAATTTTAAGAGGCGGTTTGGCAGTAGATGACCGCGGCACAGTTGGTTTTGTTAACGATTTCAACTTCGACGGAGTAAAAAGATTTTACACTGTCGAAAATCATAAACAAGGTTTTGTACGCGCTTGGCACGCACACCGCAATGAATCAAAATATGTGATGGTTGTAAAAGGTTCTGCTGTAATCGGTGCGGTAGAAATTGATGATTGGGAAAATCCATCTAAAAATTTAAGAGTCCACCGTTTTGTACTGAGTGAAAAAAATCCAACTGTTCTATTTATTCCATCGGGGTACGCAAACGGATTTATGTCGTTAACGGGAGATGCTAAGTTAATTTTTTATTCAACATCGGAACTGAAGGACAGTCTCAATGATGATGTAAGATTTGATGCACACTATTGGGATATCTGGAAAGTTGAGGAAAGGTGATATGAAAAAAATTCTTGTAATTGGTTCAACCGGAATGCTTGGTTATGCGGTAAGCTCGTATTTCAAGTCAAAAGGGTATGACGTACTTGATCTATCCCGTAACGAATTTGATATTGCCAACGACTCAATCGAAAAGTTAGAACCCTTTTTGGAAGGAGTTAATGTTGCTATCAATTGTGCCGGCGTTATCAAACCCACAATAGCAAAAAACTCGATTGAGAGCGTGCTGAAAATAAATTCACTCTTCCCTAGAAATCTTGCGAAGGTTTGTAACAAGCGAGACATAAAATGTTTTCACGTTACAACGGATTGTGTTTACACCGGCAAAAAAGGAAGGTACACAGAAGAAGATTATTTCGATGCAGATGATCTTTACGGTTTGAGCAAAAATGCCGGAGAAAATAAAGACTGCATGGTTCTGCGCACATCAATTATTGGCGAAGAGAACGGACAAAGCCGTTCTCTGCTTGAGTGGGCTAAGAGTCAATCAGGCAAGATGGTGAATGGTTTTACAAATCATTTATGGAACGGCGTTACAACTTTGTACCTCGCCGAGGTTATCGAAACAATTTTGCAACATTCACTTTACCGTCACGGACTCTTTCATATTCATTCACCCAGCAGTGTTAATAAGTACGAACTCCTTCAAATATTTAATAAAATATACCAATTGAACCTGACTGTTAATCCAACCGAAGCAAAAGAATCGGTAGATAGAACCCTGGGCAGTATTTACGGTTTATCAAGTGAAACGTCGGTTAAAAATTTAGAAGTTCAGGTTGCGGAGATGAAAGACTTTTTCGAAAAAATAAACACACTTAAAAAAGTAGTTTAAATACTAAACGGAAACTAATTTTATGTATATAAAAGATCTTGAAGAAACGGTATCAGCCGTTTCCATACGATTTTGTAATAAAGAACAAATCAATCTTAACGGTATATCCTCTTCACAAAAAATAAAGTCTCTTAACACTAGTTCTATATACAAATGTGTGATCGATAATAAAGAGTATATTCATAAAGTAATTGTTCAAAGCCCGGATATTGATTTTGAACTTCTCGTTAACTCATATAAAAATTATGAGTGTCTAAAGAGTAAAGAAGGCTTAGTTAAAGTATATGATTTCCGTTATTTGAAAGACGGTGAAGAATTTGAAATACTTATGGAGTACCTGGAAGATTATTATGATGTAGAAGCCGTTGAAGCGAATAATCGATACTCTTTTGCATTACAAATTTTTAACACAATCAAAGGTCTTCTTGATAACGGAATAATACCGGTAGATTGCGGTCTGGCAAATTTTGTTACCGATGGCAATACGGTTAAAATGCTTGATCTCGATTTTCTATTAAAGTGGAGCGAAGTAAACTATTTTCAAACAAATTGGTTTATAAGCCGGCTGAATGAGATTTCTGTTTGGTGCCCGACCCTATCAGGTAGTTTCGATGAATTGATAAATGGTTTTGAAGAGGAGCGGAAAAAATATTTTGGTTCATTGCCTTACAACCCTTATGCACAAAAGCTGATTGAAGATGGCGAAAAAATACTGACTGACAGCGGAAATATAGAAGATGCAATTGGATGTTTTAAGACCGCTCTTAAGTACGATCCATATTCAGCTTCCATTTTTAACAACCTTGCTGTGGCATATTGGAATATCGACGAAGTTGAAAGAACCGTATCGCTTTTAAAAACGGCATTTGAAATAGAGCCGAACAATGAGACTTATATTGCTAATTATATTGATGTTCTTTCCGCTTTGAAAAGAGATGATGAAATACAAGCTGCTTATGAGAAGTTTACACAGTTTGTCTCAGCAAATAAAAAAAGGAGTAAACAAGTTGTTGATAGCGAAATTACATCTCTGCAAAAAGAAATTGACGGGTATTCCTATCCGTCCAACTACGCTTTCGATTTACAAACATTAAAACCGAAGGGGAGTTTGGAAACTCGTGTGGAATATTTTGTAAAGTACTCACCGCAGTTATTCTATCCGTGCAAAAATTTTTTATCGGTAGGCAGTTCACTTGGTTATATGCTTTTGTATCATTCATACAAAGCAGAAAAATGTACGGGTATCGAGCCGGATGAAAAAGCAAATGAGATTGTAAGAAAAACCGCTGCACATAGAAACATTAATAACATAGAACTCCACTGTTCAACCTTCAAGGAGTTTGAGAAGAAAGATAAATACGATTTAATCTGGATGGGGAATGTATTCCAGTATATGTACGTGGATTATGCGTGGGAAGTTGCTAAAGAACTTGCCGGTGTTTCCAGCGGAACATGTGTAATCGAAGCACCCTTCGAAGGTGAGTATCTTAAGCAGCAAGCACATTTAAACGCGAATTGGAAGAACGAAAAACTTATGAATGAATATACTCTAGACCGGTTCAAGGAAGAGATGGGCAAATACTTTGAAATAATTTCCATCAATCCGTCTGGTACCGATCCGGTTAATAGGTTGTTAATTGTGCTAAAGAGAAAATAAATTTTATCACTTTTGATTGAATAATATGAAAATTACAAATGTTGATAGGGAAAATCTTTTCAGTGTTGTAAAAGAAAATATCCGTCCGGCAAATATTGTAGCAGATATTGGATGCGGTATAAGACCGCAAGAATTTATTGTCCCCAAATATCATTTATGTTTTGATCCCCATCAGCAATACCTTGATCACGTTAAAGAAAAATTTTCCGGCAAACAACGATTCGCTTTTTTTAATACAGATTGGCGCGGAGCCGTTAATAACCTTACTTCAAATTCTGTTGATACGGTTTTCCTTCTCGATGTAATCGAACACTTGAACAAAGAAGAAGCAAAGGAACTGTTAAAGAGAACAGAAGAAATAGTAACACAACAAATTATAATATTCACTCCGCTTGGTTTTATTGAACAGTATCATGAAGACGAAAAAGATGCATGGGGATTAGATGGCGGTAGATGGCAAGAACATTTATCGGGCTGGCTGCCGGAAGATTTTAGCGACGGATGGGAATTCTTTGTGTGCGAAGATTTTCATACCCATGATAACATCGGCAAAGAATATGAGAAACCTAAAGGTGCTTTCTTTGCCGTTTATAACCATGGTAAACAAAAAGAAGAATCTAAGCCGGTCTTTACCGTCGTAGTTCCAACATATAACCAGGCTGAATATCTCGGAGCGGCACTCGATTCACTTTTAGATCAAACTTTCCCATTGTGGGAAGCAGTGATAGTAAATGATGGAAGCACAGATACTACAAAAAAAGTTATGGATGAGTATGCGGTAAAAGATAAGAGATTTCGATTCTGCCATAAAGAAAATGGTGGTGTGGCTACAGCATTGAATATGGGGATTGAGAATTCAAAAGGCGAGTGGATCTGCTGGCTTTCGTCCGATGATTGGTTTGAAAAAAATAAACTTGAAACTCATCTTAATGCGATAGTACAAAATCCCGGAGTAAAATTTTTTCACAGTCATTGGCACTTATACCTTGAAGAATCAAAACAAAAAATTTCACCCGGTTTGTGGCTTACAATACCTCCAACAGAATTCCAGGTAGCACGATTTTTCTGGGCGAACTATATTCACGGAAATGCTATTGCAGTTCATCACACCGTATTTGATGATGTTGGATTGTTTGATGAAAAATTGCGCCAGGGGCAAGATTTTGATATGTGGCTCCGCATCTCATCAAAATTTGTTTCTTTATTTATTAACGAAAGAACTTGCGTAACAAGAATTCACAAAGGACAGACAACAAATTCATTTGTGGAAGGTGGTGTACTCGATTCAACACGTGCGTTGGTAAACTTTTTGAACAACAATTCCTTCGAATCATTGTTTCCGTTCACCGATCTTAAAAATCCGCAGAATATTGCTAAGGTATTGAATGAAATTATTTATATCTCAACTAAACAAGATGCATTTATTTACCGGTGTGGATATACAACGGCACTTACCGAAAAAGCATTAGAATGGTTTACTATAAAAGTCCCGGTAGAATTAAGAGAAAGAATTTATAGTGTAATAAAGAACATTGTTAATGATTATTTATCAAAATCGTTTTCAACGGAGATAAAAAATATTCTCCGGTTATTCTTAAATAAGAAAAGAACAGTTTATAAGCAGCACAATTTTATAAATGATACAAGAACATTTGTAAAACAACTTGTTGGAAGAGGTGACCAGAGGCAAGCTAAAGCAGTTGAAACTTACCTAATGAAAATAATTAAACAAGAATCTTCGGTAAATAATGCTGCAGCACATTACGAACCGGTACTACTTAACCATCCCATCGATAATAAATTTGTAAAATTAAATCCGGAGAATATCAGCAAATGGTTGATAGAACCAGGGGGAATGCTAACTAATTCGATCAAACACTTTATTAGTGTACTATGCCCGGTCTGCACCGGCAGTTTCAACATAAGTTTTGAATATGAAATGACAAAGGATACCTCCGGGAATAATTTCATTTGTCCTGAATGCAAAACCGGTTTTGAATATTCGGATGATGATTTCACAAATGATTTTTTGACTTTTCATAGAACGATAATAAAAGAATATCTCAAAGACAGAACATCACGGGTTGAAGTATCATTTTTAATTCGAGATGCGTCTGTACTTGGCGGCGGAACAAAAATTGTTTTTAAACATATTGAGTGGCTGCTAAAACTTGGTTGCTATGTTACCGTGTATTCATTCGGTGACAAACCCGATTGGGTAACGACTGAATTCCATTTTGTTAAGATTAGCAGTGAACAAGATATAAAACCAAGTTCCGATCTATATATAGTTTTCAGCATCTTCGATGTTCCGCTTATTTTAAATAGGGTGCCGATTGAAAAAGTTGTTCATATTTGCCAGGGTTACGAAGGTTATCATTATGGAAGGGATTTCGAGGAAGTGCGGAGCGATAAACATATCCTAACCGCATTACATGCTTTACCGGTAAAGAACATCTCCGTTTCTAAACATCTTGTTGAACTATTCAAAGAAAAGTTCGGAAGGGATTCGGAATATATTCCAAACAGTGTTGATCATAGTGTTTTTGATTTTAAAACGTTCGGGAAAGATCGAAACAGATCGGTATCATTCATTGGTAACCCGATGCATCCGTTGAAGGGTTTTTCTTTTTTAGCCACCGCAATAAAAGTACTTCAAAATTCACCCTTCAAAGTTGATAATCTTGAATTAAATATCGTTATGGGATTCAAACCGGAAGGGATAGAACAAATTGCTGCTAAGCTGCACGAAGAACTAATCTGTAAGATCAACATTGATTATAAACTTAGCAGCGATGCAGTCGCTAAACTTATGAAAAATTCTAGTGTTGTTGTCTGTACATCCTGGTATGAAGGATTTTCATTGCCGCTATTAGAATCAATGGCAAGCGGAACCCCGGTTATTACAACTGATAATATGGGCGCACAAAGTTTTTGTATCCATAATTATAATGCATTGAATGTTAAGTTTGGCGATGTGAACACTCTTACACAAAACTTGATTGATATCATGTATCGAACAAGAGATTTCACGGAATTGATTAATAACGGATATAAAACATCACTGGAGTACACCGAAAGAAAATCGGTTGAAACATTCATTCAGACTTACGAACGAATGTTGAATATTAAATTTGATGATGCAAAGATGAAAAATCTTTTAGATGAATTTGATTTTGATGGAACATTGATTAATACCGCAGAAACAGATCAACCTAATAATAATTTTGAATATGATCTTTCCGTTGTCATCCCGGTTTTCAACCAGATAAACTATACAAAGGGATGCCTTGAAAGTTTATCAAATACTCTTGACCGGAAAATTGAATTAATAATAATTGATAATGCCAGTAGAGACAATACGCCGGAATTCCTCAAGAAATATTCTCATCCATCGATTGATTTAAAACCAATCTTTAACTCAACTAATAATGGATTTCCCATTGCTGTTAATCAAGGATTGGAAATTGCGAAAGGTAAATACATACTAATAGCTAACAATGATATTGTTTTTACAGATAATTGGCTAGGGCGTATGATTGCCGCGGCTGAAAGTGATAGTAAAGTCGGGTTAGTAGGTCCAATAAGTAATGAAGTGAGCGGTTTGCAAAAAGATACCGGCGCAAACTATTCCGATATTGAACAGATGCACCGGTATGCAAAAAAGATTTGTGAGAAAAATAAAGGTGTATATCAAAACTTTCCGCGTATAGCTTTCCTTTGTACGCTGATTAAAAAAGAGGTAATAGAAAAAATCGGCGGACTTGACGAGCGGTTTTCTCCTGGTAATTATGAAGATGATGATTTTTGCCTACGTGCCCAGTTAGCCGGGTATAAAACATTAATAGCTAAAGATGTTTTTATTCATCACTGCGGATCAAAAAGTTTTAAGGCAGAAGGTGCACAGAATTACCAGCAAAGATTGAATAACAACCGTGAACTCTTTACTAAAAAATGGGGAGGTACACCGGAAGAGATCTGGCTCGAAAATAAAAAAATAAATTCAAGACAGATTCATTATTCAATTAATGCCGATATGTTCACAAAATATTTTGAACGCACAAAAGCACATATAGCTGATACAGAACTTGATCTGGCAGAATCGGCAATATATGAGGCAATAAAAAATTACCCTGATAAAAATCCGGCTATTGGCTACGATGAAGTTTTGAATCTTGCCGGTAATATTTCTCTGGCTAATAATAATATCGAATCGGCAAAAGAGTATTTTGAAAACGAATTAACAATTAATCCCTCGTCATCGGGTGCGTGCTTGGGTCTGGGACAGATATTTTATGCACAAGAGCAGTACGAGCAGTCAAAAATAATGTTTGAATGGTCGGTGAGAAATAATCCGGGGAACGAAAGCGCAATTCAATCGTTAGCAAAAGTGAACGAACTGCTTGGTTACGAAGTAAATCATATTTCCGAAGTGGAATAAAATGGCTTCGATTACTTTATCCATGATTGTGAAAAATGAGGAAAAGCATTTAAGAGAGTGCCTGGAATCATGCAAGGGTATTGTTGACGAGATTGTTATTGTTGATACCGGTTCAACGGATAAAACATTATTGATTGCCGAAGAATACGGTGCAAAGATTTTTCATTTTGAGTGGGTTAATGATTTTTCTGCAGCACGCAATTGTGCTTTGCAGAATTCCACCGGTGATTGGATCCTTTATTTAGATGCAGACGAACGTTTAACTAAAGAGTCGTATTCTTTTCTTAAGAAGATAAAAAAAGACACTGCAAAAACCGGTTACTATTGCACTGTAAAAAGTCTCGATTCTGAAGAGGGCCGGGACAACGCGATGTCTTACGTCCGGCTTTTTACAAACAGCCGGAATATTTACTTCACCGGCTCGGTTCACGAGCAGATATTACCTTCGTTGAAAGATGAAAGATATTCTTTAAAAGATTCCAGCGTTGTAATTGAACATATCGGTTATAATGTAGATTATGAGAAGAAAAAAGAGAAGGCAGAAAGAAATATTAAATTGTTAACAGCGGAATACCAAAAAGTAAAATCTACGTATTATGCGTTTCAATTAGCATTGACCAATGAGGTATTGGAGAATTACACTGAAGCGAAAAATTATTTTTTGATTTGCGCCGGAGATCATAATTTCAGCAAGATTTACCGTGCACATTCGTATTCCTCTCTCTCCCTACTTTATTTTAAAGAACATAATCTTCACGAAGCAGAAAACAATGTTGTAAAATCGTTGACATTACGGTCTAATGATGGTTTTACAAATCTGCTTGCATCGAAAATCTATTTGCGTATTGGTGATTACCGGAAAGCGTTGAATTATAGTCTATTCGCTGAAAAATTTAATGATGAATTGAAAAAAGGAAAACTGAAACAAGAGTATGCAATATTTCTTACTGAAGAAGAGACCTATTTCGGAATTTTAACAGCTTGCGAAAAATTAGGACGAACTGATTATATAAAAATATATTATCGAAAATGGATTGAATATGTTAAGTGCTGTGACAATACAAATAATAAACCGGCTGAAAGCATTTCTAAAATTATTCGAAGTGATTCCCTTGATAGTGGAGAGATTGATTCGGTGGTTAATTATGCAAACAGAAAAAATTTAGATTTGCTTCTTTTAATAGTTAAAAGAAGTGGAATAAATAACCAAACAAAGTATTTGCTGGAGAGACTATCTTCTAAATTTCCGGCTTCTGATGAAGTTAAAAAATTATTAGCAGATTTATATGTAAAGCTCGGCATGCATGCCGAAGCTTACCAAATTTATAACGATTTATATGCTAACGGTACCGAAGATCCATCGGTATATTTTAATTTACTTTCATTTTATGTTTCAAGTAACCAGGTTGAAAAAAGATTGGAATTAATAGAAGAAATAGAAAAGAAGTTTTCATCAATCCCCGAAGTAAGCCGCAGCATAGAACTAATCAAAAGCCGGTTTCTACAAACCATTTGATCATTTGTTATAAATAATTGTAAACTTTTTCAAAGACCTCACGATAATATAATTGAGAAAATAATCTCATAATAAACACGCTCAAGCAAGGATGCTTGGGTAAAACAAATAAACACACATGGAGGTAGTTATGTCATTCTCAGTTAACACAAATCTTGGTGCTTTACAAGCTTACAATGCATTGGCAAAAGTTAATGCACAAACAGAAAAAGCTCAACTTCGTTTAGCAACGATGAAGAAAATCAACAGCGTAGCCGATGATACATCCGGTTACAACGTTGGTAAAAAGTTGGAAGCTGAAACTTTTGTTAAAAAAGCTCAGTTGAACAACATTTCTTCTGCAAAGAACTATTTATCAACAGCCGAATCCGCTTTGCAACAGATCAATGATAAATTGAATCAGATCAAAGCTAAACAAGTAGATGCGGACGACCCGTTGAAAGATTCTGCTTCAATTGCTGAAGATATCAGAACTCTTGCTGCAGAAATCAGTTCAATCCTTACAAACACATCGATCAACGGCACCAACTTGTTATCAAGCACAACCGCTCCAACATTTGATGTAAGCGGTGCTTCATTAACTTTTGACTTCTCAACATCTGATTTAGGTGTTGCTGCTCTTGAAGCCGCGGTTGGAACTTCTAACTTACAAAGCACAACCGATGCAACAGTTCTTGGTTTTGATACCACAACTGTAGCTACAAACGTACGTGCCGCACTAGGAAGAATCGGTAACTTAACACAAGCACTCGATTCACGTGAAGAATTCCTTACTGCCGCAATTGCAAATAACACTGCAACAATAAGCAACTTATTTGATGCCGATGTTGCGATGGAACAATTAAATGCTACTAAAGGACAAATTTCTTCGCAGATTGCAACTGCAATGGTAGCACAAATGAATTCAGCACCTCAGCAAATACTCAGTCTTTTCCGTTAATTGAGAGAGTTGTTTACTCCCCCGGTTTACGGGGGAGTTTTTATAAACTAAGGACGGTTTGATAAATGTATACAGCACAATCTTTTCAGAACAAAACAAATCAGTATTTAGTTAACCAGATCAATATATCAACACCGCAGCAGCTAATAATGAAAGTGTACGACTTTGCTATTCTGCATTGTCAAAAAAATGATATGTTGAAAACTAACGAAGCGTTACAAGTTCTTATTAATTCCCTGAATTTTGATGAACCGTCCGCTAAAGAAATTTCTTCCGGACTATTGAAATTATACCAGTACTGCCAGGACCAGATGCGCAAACAGAAAAACCAGATTGTTATTAAAATATTGACCGATTTGAGGGATACCTGGCGTGAGTCAATGAAAAATATGAGATAAGAAATGGCTTACGATTCTTTAACAACATCCGGCATCAGCCAGCTTGTGAATGATTATATTGTTGCCGAACAGAGCAAACGAGTTTCGCCGATTGAAACCCGGAAAACAAAGTATGAAAAAATAGTCTCTTCTTATTCAACCTTAAGCAGCAAATTGGATTCGTTGTTAAGTGTATTATCAAGTTTGAAAAGTAATGCAGCAGATTCTGTTTATTACTCGAAAAAAGCATCATCATCAAATACCGATTTTGTTTCGGTTTCATCGTCATCATCATCTTATGACGGGTCGTATTCTATCCGTATAAATCAACTTGCTCAGAATGATTTAGCTCTTTCACTAGATTTAGTATCGTCAGATGCTTCAACGGTAATTACCGGACCGGGGAGCCACGATTTTGAAATCAGAACCGGAGATGGTGCCGGGGGAGAAATTATAAGCAGAGTTACTCTTAATTTAGTAAGCGGTGATTTTACCGGCGGAGTAATTTCGAATAAAGATTTGATGACAAAAATTCAAGCTGCTATTCAAAACGATCAAGCTATTGTAACTTCGTCTTCCGTTACGGGCAGCACGGCTTCCTCCGGGTCTTTTGTTGTTGATCTAAACGGTACCGAAACGACAATAAATTATTCCGGCGGAACATACAGTGATGTTATAGATAACATTGTTACGCAGCTAAACAATATTTCAGGAATTACAGCCGAAAAAGTTATTAATGGAAGCAACTACCAGTTGAAAGTAACAGTTAATGATTCATCAAATTACATTTCATTTAAGAGCGATACCGGGACTTTGTTAAGTGAGCTGGGTATTACAGCCAACGTTAAGGAACAAGCATCATCCGGGCTGGTTACTGCATCTGTTTTTACACCGGTTAGCGGTAGCTCGCAGCTATCACTTACTGCAAAAAATTCCGGTTACGATTATAGAATAACTTCACTCTCGGATACCGGTGCCGGAACAGCGTTAGCATCAGTCGGGCTCAACTTAGGAAGTACACGCACTTCATTCGTTCAGAATGATGCTGGATTAGATACCCCGGGATTTTTATATACCACAAGTCAATTAAATGCAAAACTTGCTTTCAATGGAATTAATGTAGAAAGAAATTCCAATGCAATAGATGATCTTGTTGATGGCTCTACGATTACGTTGAAATCGACAATGCAAGCAACCGATACAACAGTTTATGTTTCGGTCAACAAAGATGTTGATGCTATCAAAGCTAAAATTGAAGAATTTATAAGTTCATTTAATAATGTTTATACATATATAAAAACAAATTCGACTACAGACGGAACAACAAGAGGAGTATTTTTAGGAGACGCAACCGCATCTTCTTTAATGTCAACTCTCAACTCATACAGTTATCAAACTGTAAGCGGTATTTCTACCAGCCAGATAAACTCACTTTCAAAATTAGGAATTATTTTTGATGTTAACAGCGGTTTAACTTTAAGCGATACGACTACATTCGAAAGTGCCGTTGAAAACAATCTATCTGAAGTCATTACGCTATTTACTTCTACCGGCGGTATAGCAACCACTATGTATGATAGGATTAATCCTTATCTAGGAACAACCGGTTATATAGCAAATTCAACTAACTCTTATAATGAAACCATCACTACTTTATCGGATTCCATCGAGGCAGCTCAGGGGAGAATAGACAAAAGTGCTGAAGTACTAAGACAAAAATATATTAAATTACAAATGCAGCTTGCCCAGATGCTTACGTACCAAAATTATTTTTCATCTACATCTTCAGAATATTAATTTATGATGAATGAATTAAAGGTTAAAACTAAGGCAATAAAAGAATTACTCGGTAATCTCGAAATACAGATTCAATCGATCACATCTGAAAATTTCGATGAAAAATTCCAATTTTCGATGGAAACTATGATGGTTATCCAGAGCATAAAGAAAGAATTGGCAGAAAAATATGGTATAAAAAATCTGGCGGATTATGACCCTGAATTAATAATGAAGGCTAAACTAATTGAACAATCTTACGATAATATAGTAGGGAATTTCAGGAAAGAAGTAAGTAAACTGGAAAGAGAAATCTCCAGTTTGAATAACCGGAAGAAAATTACAAAATACATCAGGTGATACTTTGGAAATAAAAGGTATATCGAATAATGGGTTTTCGCAAAATCCTAACAAAGTCGGTAAACCCGAATCAAACGCCTCAAACAAACCGAAAGATAGGATAGAAATTTCAACTGAGGCGAGAGAAATAGTAAAAGCCGATTTGGGTTCACAAAGACTTGAAGAGATCAAACAAAAAATGCAAAACAAATTTTATGACTCGGACGAGGTCATCAACAAAGTAGCTGCCGCCATCATCAAAGAGTTTAATGATAATTAAACTTCTCGTACAAGCAAATTAAAAATAGGATAGGTAAACAGTCTTTGCCTATCCTATTTTTTTTATTTAAATGTGCACCCTACGCAAGGTTTGATTTGCTACAAAAAATTTGCCAGGTAAATCATTTTTTTCTATAAAATAAAGGAAATTCGTTCGCTTAAACTAAACCTTGCGTAACATGAGTTAAATGTTTTGATATGATAAATCGTGATAGAAAATTTCACAGATGGTTGGTTAACCGTAAATTACCGGGAAGCGGACGGTAAAGACTGATCCTTTGCCTAATTCACTCTCGACTTCAATATTCCCGTGCATAACCTCTATCATTTTTTTTACGACTGTAAGCCCTAATCCCGAACCTTCAAAACTTCTATTCATTCCTTCGCTAACTTGTCTGAATTCTTCAAATATCAAATCTAGATTCTCTTTAGCGATTCCAATACCGGTATCTTTAATACAAAATTTTGCCCAGGATTGGTTATCAATTATCTCCTTATCAACAGTGATATTAATGCTGCCAGTAGGTGTGTACTTAATTGCATTATCAATAAGGTTAACCAATGTCTGTTCGAAAAATCTTTCGTAAACAAGAATTATTAAGCCGTTGGAGTTAATTTGATAATTGAAATTAAGCTCTCTCTCTTTAGCTTTTTTTGCGTATGAAGTAAAAAGTATTTCAAGATTTTGATCAAGTGAATATTCCGTCAATTTGAAAGATGTTTTATCGGACTCTATTTCCGATAGATCTAATATTGAATTCAAAGTGTTCATCAACCGCTTACCGGATTCTATAACTCTTTCCAGCATTTGTTTATGCGAATCGTCGGTTATTTCATCAATTAGTAATTGATTCATTCCCAAAATGACCATTAACGGTGTGCGTAATTCGTGGTTCATGTTTGCAAGAATAGAATTTTTCAACCTGACCGATTCTTCGGCTTTTAGGAGTGCTTTCTCAAGTTCAATCTGTAAATTTTTTGATTCTGTAATATCTTCTCCAATCTTAAGGAAATTTGTGATGTACCCGTTTTCATCGCGGATAGGTGTAATTGTAACGGCTTCCCAGTATAAATCGCCGTTCTTCTTTTTATTCAGGAATTCACCTTTCCATTCTTTGCCGGATTTAATTGTATGCCAGAGATTAGTAAATATTTCCGGATCCGTAGAATCTGATTTTATCAATGAAGCTTTACGTCCTACTACTTCGTTAATGGAATAACCGGTGACTTGTTCAAATTTAGGATTTACATATTCAACCGTACCATAAATATCCGTTATCATCACAATTACTTTGCTTTGCTCGACCGCAGAGGAAAGTTTTCTTATGCGGTCTTCCATTTTTCTTTTTTCTAAAATAGCTTCCCACTCACGAAAGGTTCTTTCACATATGTGAACCATATCCGAAAATGTTTCGGGAGATTTAACTATGTAGTCAACAACCCCAAGTTTAAGAGCTTCCACTGCAAAATTTTCATTACCGTAACTTGTCATTAAAATGATCGGTAGTGTTGTATTACCTCTGCTGTCTTTTAAAATCAATTCCGTACCGTTACCATCCGGAAGTTTCCAATCGGAGATAATTAGATGAGGATTGAACAAATTAATTTGTATGAGCGCTTCTGAAATGTTAACCGCTCTTTTTAGTGTGAATTCACTTTGTCTTCGTTCAAATCCCCGTTCAATCAGTTCAAAATGAGCAATCTCATCTTCAACAATCAATATCCGTTTGATAGAATTCATTGTAACTCGGTAGATTTAAATTGTTAATGATGGATTTTTATTCCAGTTAAACCAATAAATGCCGATATCATCCATCATTTTTTTGAACTTATTATAGTCGATCGGTTTAACAAGATAACTATTGGCGTAATTAGAATAAGAACCTTGAATATCATTCACCGATTCGGATGACGTAAGTATAACAACCGGAATTTTTTTTAGACCGTGGTGATTCTTGATATATTTTAAAACGTTCAATCCGTCAACTTTTGGTAAACGAAGGTCTAACAAAATTAAGTGTGGAAGCGGATTTAGAGAAATGTCTGAATATTTACCGGTGTGCATTAAATATTCAATGGCAGCTTCACCATCATTAATACGGTACATTTTATTTGGAATACGATGCTGCTCTAAACTGCGAGCGACTAACTCGGCGTGATCATCATTATCTTCAACCAAAAGTATTCTTAATTTCTCTACTTGCATAATTACTCCGGTTGTTTTTTGTTTCCAAGTGTAAAGTAGAACGCAGATCCTTTGCCTATTCCATCAGATTCAACCCAAATTTTTCCTCCATGAAATTCTATTATTCTTTTAACAAGCGATAAACCGATACCGGTACCTTCACTTGTTGGGTCCAGCTTTTCAAACAACTCGAATATTTTTTCGTGGTAATCGCTCTTTATGCCTATACCGCTGTCTTTCACAAAATAAAGTATGTTTTCATTATTAATTTTGCAACCAATTTCTATACTTGGCGAATCACTAAGACCGATATTTTTTACGGAATTTTCAATGAGATTTTGATAAACCTCACGGATTCTATGTTTATCGGCAAAGACTGTTGGCATATCTTTATCAATTATCAGGCTAATATTTTTTTCTTTTATCTTTCCTATCAACAAATCAGCCGATTCTAAAGCAGCTTCGGACATGGAAAACGTTGATGATGGATTTACGATTCTTCCGATTCGTGATAGGTTTAACAAATCATCGAGCAGCTCTTGCATTTTATCTGCGGCGTTGTCAATCCGCATAATATCTTTTTCGATCCTATCAAAGCGCCCTTCTTTAGCATCGTTTACTATCATACCCAGGAAACCTTTAATTGTAATTACCGGACTCTTTAAGTCATGCGAGACGGTATATGTAAATCTTTCAAGCTCGGCATTTTTCAGTTCAAGGTCTTTTACATATTTGTCGATTAACTCTTTGGAGATTTTTTGTTCGGAGATGTCTCTGAAAAAAACTACTATTTCTTTATAACCCGTTCTGAATGCAAAAATTTCGAACGCTACGATAATTTTTCCATCTTTGGATGTAACTTGTTCAGTATGAAAATTTTCCCCGGTTAGTGCAGCATGACGATATTTTTGAGGTATATCTGTCCCGGTCATTGAAGGGAATGCTTCTTCAAGAGACTTGCCTATCAAAGGTTTGTGCGTAAGTCCAAGAATTTTATCGGCAGCTAAATTTGCAGCAGTAATTATCAACTGTTCTTTTTCATTTAGTTCATACAAATGAGCACCGAAAGGAGCAGAATCTAAAATGGTTCTCAATTTATGTTCGCTGTTGCGCAAGTTTTTTTCCATAATAATCTTATCTGTAATATCTCTCTGCACACCCCAAACACCTAATAAGTAGTTATTGTCGAATAGCCCAACGGAGTTATTCTGGAAATAATGGATCTTGCCGTTTATATCTTTTTCAGTGGTAACTTGATTATCGAGAAGATAATTATTTTTTACCCACGGTAATATTCCTTCGATCAGTTCTTCCCCGGAACCTACCCAGAAATCACGCAGAGTTTTGCCCAGCATATTTTCTATTTTTTCAAAACCATACATTTTTGCCAGAGCTTGATTTGCTTCGCTTATAGTACCGTGGTTCAAATAATAAACTGCCTGATCGTAATGGGAAAGATTAAGAGGCATCGGAGGTTCTATTTTTGTAAACGAAATACCTTCGGTAGTTTTTTCGATATAAACTCTTAGTCGTTCTTCATTTTCTTTTAAAATGTTTCGCATTCTCTCAAGGTTGTTGTATGCTTCTTTAACATTTTTAGTCATTCTGTTGAATGAACCGGCTAAAATTTTTATTTCATCACTTACCTTCGATTCATCAATGTGGATGTCATAGTTTCCATTGCCGACTTCTTCGACAGCGCTTGTTAATTTTTTCAGCGGTCTTATTATTATCACCCAAATAATAAATCCGGTTAACAGCGAAATAATTGTGAGTCCGTAACCAATTTTTTTAAGTGATGTAAATTCCAAATAATTAAAAACGTGACTTAAGGTTGTGGAATCCGATAAAGACACTACGATTGCATCTTTATTTACTTTCTTAAATCCTCCGCAAATTACTTTTGATTTATCGTAGAAGTACCCCTTATTATTGGATAATATTTTTTGAAGTGAATTTCGCGGAATAATATCTAGGGCGGAATTGTTTAGTTTTCCTTTATCATTATGAATTATATAATTTCCAAGAGAATCCAGAATAAAAATATTTTCATCTAAGAGATCAATTGAATTGTTAACCAGGTCGGTTTCATTGTCGTAAGAAAAGTGATAAGCAAACTCTTCTGCTACTTTCTTGTGCATAAATGCCTGGTTTAGTAAATAAGAAGTTTTTACATCATCACGTATATAAACACCTACAATAATTAATGGTATCAGCGATAGAATTAAGAACCAAACACCTATCCGCAGACCTAACGAACCGCGGACAATTTGTTTGTTATAATTATCCGAATATTTATCGCTGTTTCCCCATAACGGTAAGCGGTATCTACTGGGTAATGCGGAAATAGCTAACGATGTAACAATTGTTGTAAAAACAAATTCGGGGAACCAGCCCTCGTACAATATAAGTAAGGTATAGTGAAGTGGAATAGATGGATCAATGATTAAGGAATAGTAATCCGGGAAAAATAACTTTACTATAACGAGTACCGGTAGATATGTTAAATAGTAGTATGCAAAAATTATTAGTATCCAATAGAATATTATTTTATATGTAGGATAGTTTTTGTTGATTAAAATTTTATATGCAAAACCAACCCACACAGCTCCGACGATATGCTGGATGATAATGTATGGTATTAATTCTTTTGTTGGATCGGTAAGAGATGATAAAATTCCTATAATAACCCCGGCTAACGGACCGGTTAATGCTGAGCCGATAGTTACAAAAATTTCTCTTGGATCGGTTATTAAATTTGTACCGGGAATGAGTAAATGAAAATCCGCAAGAACAATTAAATAAGCAATCAATCCGAATAAAACTGCTGCAAAAATATTTTTTTTGTTTAAAAATATTTTTAATTCCGTAGCAAAATTGCCCATGTCTTTTCCGCTTATACTCGCCATGATTTTCTGTTAGGAAAAATCACATAAATTGTTTGAGTGACCATCACAATTAATATATCAAAGCCGTAAGAATCCCGTCAAATGTAGCATTTAAAAAAATCACAATCATTCTGTTGTTGTACTAACGCTGGTAATTTAAGCAACTTTTATGCTACGTATTTCCCGGCGGTCATTTATTTTAGCTTTATTTTTCATTAATAAAATTGTTAAAAAAAACTAAAATACAAATCCGATTCACCCCTTTGTTTTACTAACGTTATCCGGAATCTCTTTTATGCTGAACTACTCTAATTATTGTTCATTATTAGCCAATTGTCAATTATTCTTCAAAATATAATTTGATGATGGGAAAATAATTGGAAATTCGGTTATAAATGTCCGTATAAACAATTATCAGCTTGGTTCGATAATTGTCTTAGATTGAAAAGAATTATCAAAAATAATAGGTGAACGATGACAAGTACAGATACAATGAAAAAAGAAGGGAGTCAATTGCTGCAACTAGTAAGTTTTATGATAGGGGAAGAAGAATACGGTGTAGATATACTCCTGGTACAAGAAATAATCCGTATGCTTCAAGTAACCAAGGTACCCAATGCACCTGATTATGTAGATGGAGTTATAAATCTAAGAGGAAGGATAATCCCGGTAATAGATTTGAGATGCAAGCTGGGAATAGAGAGAAAGGAACATGATAAGAACACGCGCATAGTAGTGGTAGAGGTAAGCGGCAAGACAGTAGGATTTATAGTAGATGCGGTGACGGAGGTATTACGAATACCTGAGAGTATAACGGAGGAGCCGCCGGAGATAGTAACTGGAGTAAACTCAGAATACATCAAAGTGGTTGGAAAACTGGAAGACCGGCTCTTAATCTTGATCGATATTGAAAAGATTCTTACTACTTCCGAACAAAAACAATTAGAGGAGATTAAATAATTTTTTTAATCAGTTAATGAAATAGTACTCTTATTATCTTATGGAGAGAAGATAATGATGAAGACAAAAGTATTTGTCGTATCCGCATTAATATTATTATGCGGAAGTATTTACAGCCAAAATGAAAATGTTGAAAGTATCGATATCAAATTTGGCGGTTATGTTAATTGGACTGCAATTTATGATTCCCGTCAAACAGTAAGTTTGCGAGAAGGACACTTCCTACTTTTCCCCTCAAATCAATTACTCGATTCATTCGGCAACGATATTAATGCTAAAGCTAATTTTAATATCTTATCGATCCAGACGAGATTGAACGGGAAGATTGAAGGTCCAACAACACTTGGTGCGAAAACATCGGGCATGATTGAAGCTGAATTCTTCGGCACATCCGAAGGTGACGTTAACGGATTGCGGCTTAGGCATGCCTATATTAATTTTAATTGGGGAAGCACGGCATTGCTTATCGGGCAAACCTGGCACCCGATGTTTATCACCGAGGCATTTCCTCAAGTAATATCGTTCAATACCGGTGTTCCGTTTCAACCTTTTGCAAGAAATCCCCAGATCAGATTTACACAAAGTATCGGAAGTGTAAATCTAATAGCAGCGTTTCTTACTCAAAGAGATTTTACAAGTAACGGACCCCAGGGATACAGTTCGGCTTACATGAGAAATTCTGCTCTGCCCGAAAGCCATTTTCAAGTTCAGTACAAAACGAATGATTTGATTGTAGGTACCGGAGTTGATTTCAAGATATTGGTACCCCGTCTTGAAACTGAAAAGAAAATTATGACTGACGAAGAACTAAAAAGTCTTTCGGGATTATTTTATGTTAAATATTCATTAGGGATTTTTAATGTTATTGCCGAAAGTGTATATGGAGAAAATTTAACAGATCTGTTGATGCCTGGCGGCTACGCTGTTTCCGAAAAAGATTCCACCACCGGTATTGAAAAATATACGAACCTAAGAGCGTATTCATTGTGGTGCGATCTAACCTACGGAAAGGATCTGCAAGCCGGAATATTTTTAGGATTTTCTAAAAATCTCGGTTCTTCCGATAAAATAGTTGATAAAATATATGCGAGGGCAGAAAATATTTCCGAGCTGCTTCGTTTATCGCCTAGAGTGCAATTCACAGCCGGCAAATTGAGATTTGCAGCCGAACTTGAATATACACAAGCACTCTATGGAAAACCGGATTCTTACGGCAAAATAAATTCTTCGACTAATGTAGATAACATACGTTTATTGATAGGTACTTTTTTCTTTTTTTAATATTACTAAACGAAGGTGAGTTATGAAAGTAAAACAAATTAAAGATTGGGGGTTCTTCTGGAAATTGATCGGGTTTGTTGTTATTGCTGTGCTACCAATAATTCTTTTAATAGTATTCTACATTATGCCTACATTGAAAGACAATTTACTTGAAGAAAAACAAACGGCTACAAAAAATGTTGTAAATGTTGTAACAAGCATCATAAAAAATTACGATCAAAAAGTAACTTCTTCACAACTAACGGTTGATGAAGCGAAAAAATTGGCTTTAGAGGAAATTAAACATCTAAGGTACGCTGGCGAAGAATATTTTTGGATCAACGACCTTTATCATAAAATGATTATGCACCCGTTTAAGCCCGAACTGGACGGGAAAGATGTTTCCGATAATCAAGATCCAAACGGCGTTTATATCTTCCGTGAATTTGTGAACATTGTAAAAAAAGAAAATTCCGGATTTCTTCATTACATGTGGTCCAAACCGGGCCATGCGGAACCGGTTCCCAAAATTTCTTATGTAGAGTTATACGAAAAATGGGGCTGGGTCATCGGTAGCGGAATCTATGTGGATGATGTTGAAGAAGAATTTGCTTCAATTAGCAGAAATATTTTGCTCATTGTGTTTATTCTTTTAGCTGTTGTTTTGGCATTTAGCAATTTTGTAGCGAAAAAATTAATCCGGCCGATTAAATTATTGAAAGAAGCTGCCAATAGGGTCGCTGTTGGTGACGCAGAATTTGTTATTGAAGCAAAAACAAAAGATGAATTCGGTGATCTTGAATCAGCATTCGGTTTAATGCTTGCAAATATAAAAGAACAATCCGCAGTAGCTGATGATATTGCATCCGGTAAACTCGATATTACAATTAATGCAAAATCAAAGAACGATATTTTAGCACATAGTCTAGCCAAAGTTGTTTCCACTCTCCGGAACTTAGTTAATGACCTCAAATTATTAACCCAAGCCGCACTTAACGGAGATCTGGGTAAACGTGCAAATGCCAAAACATATCAGGGTGGATACAGCGAGATTGTCGAAGGTATTAATAAAACTTTGGATGCAATTATTAATCCAATAAAAGAGGGTTCATCGGTTCTGGAAGTAATGGCTACCGGTGATTTAACAGTTAGGGTAGAAGGTGAATATAATGGTGATCACCAGATCATCAAGAATAGTATAAACAAATTGGGTGATTCTTTATCTAAGGTTATTGAGGATGTAACCGGTGCTATTCAAGCTACTGCAAGTGCCGCAAATGAAATATCATCTTCAACCGAGCAGATGGCTGCCGGCTCACAAGAGCAGAGTGCCCAAACAACCGAAATAGCAAGTGCAGTTGAAGAAATGACTAAAACCATTTACGAAACTTCAAGGAATGCCGGTGAAGCTTCAAAGAATGCAAAAACTTCAAGTAATCAAGCCCAGTTAGGTGTCCAAAAAATTAAAGAATCTGTCGTTGGAATGGACCGTATAACTGAATCGGCAAAATCAACCGGTGCAATTATTGGTTCTCTTGCAAATAAAACAGACCAAATAGGTGAAATAGCACAAGTGATAGATGATATTGCAGATCAAACTAATTTGCTTGCACTTAATGCCGCCATTGAAGCTGCACGTGCCGGTGAACAAGGAAGAGGCTTTGCTGTTGTTGCAGATGAAGTAAGAAAATTAGCAGAAAGAACTACTAAAGCAACGAAAGAAATTGCCGATACAATAAAAGCTATTCAAAAAGAAGCAAAGGAAGCCGATAACTCAATGGTGCAAGCACGTGAGTCGGTTGGTAATGGGATCGATTTAACTAAACAAGTAGAGGAAGTGCTGTTGAGTATTTTTGATAGTGTTCAGAATTTGTCCGGACAAATAGACCAGGTAGCCGCTGCAAGCGAAGAGCAAAGTTCTGCGAGCGAACAAATAAGCAAGAACATTGAAGCTATCAGCAGCGTTGCACATGAATCGGCAAGCGGAATACAACAAGTTGCCCGTGCTGCCGAAGATTTAAATCAATTAACTGTTAATTTGCAGAATATTATTTCAAGATTTACCATATCAAGTAATTTATCTTCTTATGCTGTTAGAAAGAACGGCAAACTTGTAATGGCTTAACAGTATTTCAAAGAGGTCGTCTCAAAAGTAATTGTTCTCCGAAGGAGTCCTTCGGACAAATAAAAAATCAGCGAGAATCCTTTTGAATCAGATTTTATCTGCGTGCTATTCTTAAAAAACTTTACTTTTGGGACGACTTCTTTTTCTCTAAAGAAATAAGTTCCTCAATTAGTACTTCGTTTTTCTAAAGTACGTCAGTTCTAAATTTTTCATTCTGACATTTCAACAAATTTCGATTTTATTCGATAATAATATATCGGTTTTAATCGAGAGGTATAATTATGACGAGCATCGATACAATGAAAAAAGAAGGGAGTCAATTGCTGCAACTAGTAAGTTTTATGATAGGGGAAGAAGAATACGGTGTAGATATACTCCTGGTACAAGAAATAATCCGTATGCTTCAAGTAACCAAGGTACCCAATGCACCTGATTATGTAGATGGAGTTATAAATCTAAGAGGAAGGATAATCCCGGTAATAGATTTGAGATGCAAGCTGGGAATAGAGAGAAAGGAACATGATAAGAACACGCGCATAGTAGTGGTAGAGGTAAGCGGCAAGACAGTAGGATTTATAGTAGATGCGGTGACGGAGGTATTACGAATACCTGAGAGTATAACGGAGGAGCCGCCGGAGATAGTAACTGGAGTAAACTCGGAATACATCAAAGCGGTTGGAAAGTTAGAGGATAGATTGCTGATACTTGTAGATATCGAAAAAATGTTAGCATCATCTGTAAAGATTGAAATTCAAGAAGTATAAATTAGGACATAACCTGGAAGTAAAGTTGGAGATTTCTTTACAACATATCTTTATTAAATAGCTCACTTTTGATTTTTTTTCTTAAAAACCCAAAAAATAATTCAACAAAAAACAAAGTAATTCGATAATAATGTAGTAAATCTTAACTATGTGCTTGATAAGCCGGGATCAGGATTTATGTGCATTAATAAACGGATTTTAAGAGGGTTCGATTTATTGTTTAATAAACAGATGAGACAAAGCCAGCAAAGGTGAAATTGGAATCAACTAATTATTTAATAAATCAATTTTAAATAAAGGAGAACCAAATATGAAAAAACTAATACTGGTGCTATTTCTTCTAAACGGATTTGTTCTTGGTTCTACCGGCGATGAACTAACATATTATTCCGGGGGAGAAGAAGAGTACCTCGCATTTGCGGAAGTAATGCCTGAACCGGCAAACGGTTTGGCTGCGTTGATGAAAAAAATTCAGTATCCGGCTATTGCTAAAAGTGCACGTTTGGAAGGTAAAGTAATTGCTATTGCTTATGTTAATGAAAACGGCGATGTAGATGATGTTAAGATAATAAAAGGACTTGAAGGAGGATGCAGTGAAGCAGTAGAAAAAGTTTTGAGAGAAAGTAAATTCAAACCGGGGATGAAAGAAGGAAAAGCCGTTAAAGTGAAATTAACGATGTCATTTGTTTTTAAACTTTAAATAATAATTCAACCAATAAAACCGCCATCGCGTTATGAAAAATTTTAATGATATTAAGTTCAAAACAAAACTGAGGTTATCTTACATCTTATTAGGTGCAATTTGTACCGTAGTTATTATTAATGATATGGTACAAATGTTCAGGATCGATAAGGTTAAAACCGAAATCTATAATGAATATATAAGCCCATCTAATAAGGTAGATGAAATCTATCGCAAATTTGAAGTTCTTCAAAATACGCTTCTTAAGTTTTCAATCCCGAGTTTCCAAAGCCAGTTTGAAGCAAATCTTAATTTACTAACCGGAACAAAAGAATCGATCGATAAATCGTTGGAACAGCTTAATAACAATTATCAGCAAACCGAAATTGAACCGTATCTCAAATCAATTAATTCAAGCTGGACAGATTACAAGGTTTTAGTGATTGACGGAACAATTAGTGCGGCGGCAATCAAAGATTTCGAAATTGCTGCCGAGGTTGCTACTACATCGGGGGAAGAAATAGGAAAACAGTTAGGTTCTGATTTTGAAAAAATGAAAAAATTCTTTACTGACAAAGGTGAATTATTAAATGCCGATTTATCCGACATAATTTCTAATACAAGAATCATAAGTGTGGTTGTGATGATATTCGGTTCTTTAGTATTCTTATTTGCTTTTGTTAAAATTGCCAATACACTTACCAATCCGATTGAAAAACTAAAACAAGTTATTACAAAATATTCTATTGGTGATTTTGAAGAAAAAATAGATATAACTTCTAAAGATGAATTCGGGGAACTTTCACAGCTGCTTGAACAAATGAGAGGTGCCCAGCATAATAAAATAGAAGCTGCCAACGAAATTTCTAAAGGGAACCTTGATCTGCAAATCAATGTACTCTCAGAAAAAGATATGCTGTCAAAAAGCTTTGTTGTTGTTGTTGAAAATCTCAACAACTTGATATTCGAACTGAAACTTGTTACTGACGAGATTATAGATGGCAAACTTTCTATGCGCGGTAACCCGGATAAATTTTACGGTGCTTACAAGGAAATAGTAATAGGCGTGAACTCTACTTTAGATGCATTGTTCATGCCGATAAAAGAAGGTGTTGGAGTTTTGGGTGATATGGCAAAAGGTAATTTTACTGCACGTGTTAATGGTACCTATAAAGGTGATCATAGGATGATTGCCGATAGCATAAACTCGCTTGGAGATGCTCTCGTCGATGTTCTGAATAATATTAGTGAAATGGTAAATCTAACTGCATCGATAAGCGAGCAGATTTCTTCTTCAACAGAGGAGATGGCTGCCGGTGCCCAGCAGCAAAGTGTACAATCGGTTGAAGTTGCTTCTACAGTTGAAGAAATGACCAAAACAATTATGGACACATCCAGGAATGCATCGAGAGCTGCCGATGCTTCGAAGAAAGCCGGGGAAGTTGCGCGTGAAGGAGGAAATGTTGTAGAAAAAACTGTGAACGGTATGAATCGTATCGCAGCATTTGTTGAAAAAGCTTCGGAAAAAATTCAAGCACTTGGCAAAAACAGCGAGCAAATAGGTGAAATTGTTCAAGTGATAGATGACATTGCCAATCAAACCAACCTTTTGGCATTGAACGCAGCTATTGAAGCAGCAAGAGCCGGCGAACAAGGAAGAGGATTTGCTGTTGTTGCCGATGAAGTTAGGAAATTAGCCGAAAGAACAACTAAAGCAACAAAAGAAATTTCCGATATGATCAAACGGATACAAAATGTAACCGATAATGTTGTTGATTCGATGAAAGAAGGAAGTACCGAAGTGGATGCCGGAAAATCATTTGCACAAAAAGCCGGCGAATCGCTTAAACAAATTATTCACGCATCGGATGAAGTTCTTGATGTTGTTGCCCAGGTTGCATCTGCAAGCGAGGAACAAAGCGCTACAAGCGAACTTATCAGCAAGAACGTGGAATCAATAAGTAAGGTTACTAATGAAAGCGCAACCGGTATCCAGCAGATTGCAAGTGCCGCCGATGAATTGAATAAAATGACTGCTAATCTAAAAGGTGTTATTTCACGGTTCAGGTTTATTAATACAAATCAGAAAAAAGAAAAACCTCATCCTCATCCAAAAGAGAAAGTTTTTGCTTGATCTGATAAATGCCTCTTCTGATAAGCCCGCTGATTTGCGGGCTTATCTTTTTACCTCCCAATTATATTATTAAAATGATAAATCTTTATTAGGATTATAAATATCATTTACTGAATCCGGTCAAAATAATCTTAATTAAGTGATGCAATCAAAAATTGTGTAATCCAAATTCCTCTGGCATAATTTCTGCGTAAGATTTTTGCTTCGGAATACTAATATTAAAAAGCTGCTATGAAAACAAATTGCTTAGTATTAAAATTATTTCTGCTGTCAAGTTTTTCACTAACTACTACTGTAGCACAATCACGGATTAATTATAACAATCAAGATTTATTTTTAAGCGGATCGAATGTTGCATGGGTGGATTTTGCGTACGATGTTGGTCCCGGTACAACCAACTTTACTGCATTCCAAAATTATTTTAGTTCTATTTCTAATGCCGGCGGTAACGCTATCCGTTTTTGGCTTCATACTACCGGCACAAATACTCCGCAGTTTGATGCTAATGGGTTTGTTATAGGACCGGGTCAGGGAACGATTAGCGATCTTAAACAAATACTTGATCTGGCTTGGCAGAATAATCTCGGTATGGTTTTATCTCTTTGGTCGTTCGACATGATGCGAAATACAATGAGCCAGACATACTTAAATAGGAACAGATTAATGCTAACCGATACACTTTACACAAGAAGCTATATCGAAAATTCTCTTTTGCCGATGGTGAGGGAACTGAAAGATCACCCGGCAATTATTAGCTGGGAAGTATTCAATGAACCTGAAGGTATGAGTACTGAATTTGGCTGGCCAAGTATTACAACAGCAGATGTCGATATGTTTTATATCCAGAGATTCATCAACTTGGTTGCCGGTGCTATCCACAGAGAAGTCCCCGGTGCTAAAGTTACGAACGGCACATGGGGTTTTCCGGCTGCTACCGATGTGGCAACTATCGGTAAAATTTCTGCTCAAGATTATTTCTCAAAACTTACAGCAGAACAAAAAGTAGAACTTGAAATTTTTTTTGAATCAAAATATGGAGTGAAATTAAACGCAAACCAGATTGCACAGAATTTTTATAATCTTATAGCAGCTAACAAAAATTATTATAGAGACGATAGACTAATAGAAGCCGGCGGCGATCCGCTTGGAACATTAGATTTTTATACAGTTCATTATTACGATTGGGCCGGTGTGGCTATGTCTCCCTTTCATAATCCGTATTCATACTGGAATTTAGACAAGGAGCTGGTGATTGCCGAATTTTATATCCAGGATACCTTTAATAAAAATGATGAGGACTTATATAAAATACTAATCGAAACCGGTTACGCCGGTGCTTTGGATTGGGGTTGGGATTTCAGTATTTACAGTGATCGTGCAAAACAAAACATGAAGTATTTGTACGCAAATTATCCCTATGATGTTGTGTTGAATCCTAAAACCGGTGAGATATACTCTTTCACAGCTTCTGGAAATGTGATCGAAAAAGGTGATACGGTATTGTTGAAATGGAAAACTGCAATTGGAAGCAACGTAACACTGAACAGTCTTCCGGTCGATTACCAGGGCGAAATGATAGTTAGTCCGGCACAAACTATATTTTACACTTTACAAACTTCCGGTGAAACACCATCTACTTTAACATTATTTGTAGATGTATTGCCGTCGGGAAAAATAACATACTTTAAAATTAATTCTAATGCCGTTGGACCGGGTGAAAGTACAACAATAACATGGCAAACAAGCAGAGGATCAACAGTAACTTTGAATGATGAACCGGTTGGTGAAGATGGATCTGCTGAAGTTTATCCTACCGGTAACCCGACTAAATATAAATTACTGGCGGTGGGGGAAGTTGTTGATTCGGCTGTTGTTTATGTCTCCATTGTTCCGGCAAACCAGGTTAATCGGGCGTTAAATAAAATTGTTACAGCATCAACAGCTGAACAAGATTTTGGGCACGACTTACCGGCATATGCTGTTGACGGTTCATTGGGTACTTCCTGGTTTAGCGAGAATGCCGATGCGCAGTGGATTGAAATTGATTTAGGAAGTGAATTCATCGTTGAAAAGATAAATTTAATCTGGGATTACGGCTACGCAAAAAGTTACCGTATTGGTATTAGTTCGGATATGACGAGTTATAAATTGGTCAAACAAAACATTGATGGAAAAGGTGGAACAGAAACATTCGAGAATTTGAACAGTAAGGGAAGATATTTGAAAATTATGTTGGATAAACGGGCAACCCAATATGCATTCTCTTTTAAGGAGATAGAAGTTTATGGAATACCCAATCCTTCTGATGCTGATGAGATTGTTGATGAATTACCTTCCCAATTTATTTTGGAACAGAACTATCCCAATCCGTTTAATCCAAGCACAACTATTAGCTATATAATTCCGACCCCACCCTCTGTCCCTCCCCTTAGTAAGGGGAGGGATATGGGAGGGGTTGTGACTTTGAAAGTTTACGACATCCTCGGAAGAGAAGTAACAACACTTGTGAATGAATATCAAAGACCGGGGAAATATTCTGTAAAATTTGATGTAGGGGCGAATCGCCGATTCGCCCTACAAAGTGGAGTTTATTTTTACACCTTAAGTATTAGTGACCTTTCATCGAATACCGTGTTTCAAGAAACAAAAAAAATGATTTTAATTAAATGAGCCAAACATGAAAAACATCATTAAGATTTTATCCGTGATAATTTTTTCTTCCGTATTGATGCACGCACAGTTTAACCAAATTCGCGTGGCTTGTATTGGCAATAGCATAACATACGGTGGACTTGGTGCGCAATCATATCCGCAACAACTCGATACTCTTTTAGGTCCACACTATAATGTGAAAAATTTTGGCGTATCTGGAACAACAATGTTAAAACACGGAGATTTTCCGTACTGGGAAGAAGAATCTTTTTACAATGCATTAGATCTTGATCCGCATATTGTAATTATAAAACTTGGTACGAATGATAGCAAACCGCAAAATTGGATTTACAAAGAGGAATATTTTCCCGATTACATAGACATGATTAATGAATTCAGAAAAGATGGAAAAGATCCGCAGATATTTGTCTGCTATCCATGCCCGGTTTTTCGTGATGGATATGGAATTACAAGTTCTATTGTTCAGAATGAAATTATCCCATTGATCGATTCGGTAAGAAGTACGACCAATACTTTTTTAATCGATTTCAATAACACAATGATGGGTAGCAGCACTTTATTTCCGGATGGTATTCATCCAAATGCACAAGGTTATAATATGATGGCTCAAATTGCACGCAATACAATATTGAACAGTGCTTCCGGTTTTATATTAGATTTCTATGCAAAAGACGATACATTCGAACAAGGTGAAGCTATAACATTGTATTGGGAAACAACCGCCGGTTCGATGGTGACATTGAACGAACAAGTTTTTGCAGATGTTGATTCTACGAATGTTTATCCTACTCAAACACAAACTTATATGCTTATTGCAAGCGGTGAATTAAGGGATACAGCTTATGTTACCGTAACATATTTACCCTCCGGGAAAATTAAATCCTTTATTGCCGAGCCCCCTATGATAGAAAAGGATGCTAATGAAACAAGCAGATTGAGCTGGTCTGCAACAAACGGTTCATCGGTAACATTAGATGGAAGCACTGTTTCTCAATCGGGATTTGTAGATGTATCACCAGATGTTACTACTACTTACAAATTGATTTCGACCGGGGATTCATCGGAAGAAAAAGAAATTACGGTACAAGTATTGGAACCAGAACAAATTAATAGGGCATTAAATTACCCGGCTACTGCGTCTTCTACACTTAGAGCATCGAATACTCAATATGTGAATGATGGTGATACTATGACTAACTGGATTAGCGGCAAAACCGGAACGCAATGGATTTATATCGATCTTGAAAAAACTTTGCAGATTAATAGAATAGTTCTTAAATGGGGAAAAGTTTTTGGTGTAAACTATCGTTTAGAGGTGATGACCGAAAGCGGTGCTACAACAAAAGTTTTCAGCACGGTTGTGGGCGATGGCGGTATTGATGACATCTCCGGTTTAACACAAAATGGAAGGTATGTACGTTTACTTTGTATCGGCAGCAACATGCCTGATTCAAATTATACTGTTGCCGAGTTCGAAGTTTACGGAACACTAAAACCTTTTACAGATATCTCCGAACCGGCAGAATCTATCCCGCAAAATTTTTCCCTGGAGCAGAATTACCCTAATCCATTTAATCCAAGCACTACAATAGAATACAATATAACAAACGTAGAGACGACTCGGCGAGTCGTCTTTACAACTCTAAAAGTTTACGACGTACTCGGTCGTGAAATTGCTACGCTTGTTAATGAACAACAATCCCCGGGAAAATATTCTGTAAAATTTGATGTAGGGGCGAATCACCGATTCGCCCTACAAAGCGGTATTTATTTTTACACGTTAAGTATTAAAAATTCTTCATCAAATACCGTCTTTCAGGAAACAAAAAAAATGTTATTATTAAAATGACTTTATAAAAACTCTTGAGGAATCATGAAAAAATTTTATGGTGTTCTTCTATCGATCTTTTTTTCATTGCAAGGATGTTCGTCTCTGTTTGTTGGAGAACCTGAATATATAAAAGTGAATGGCACCCAATTCGTTCTGGATGGAAAACCATACTACTTTGTCGGCACGAATCTTTGGTACGGATGTTATCTGGGCAGACCCGGCAAAGAAGGTGACCGCGATAGATTGATTCGTGAACTTGATTTCTTGAAAGAACATGGTATTACAAATCTCAGAATTCTTGCTGCCTCTGAACCTTCTTATATTAATAAAACTTTACAGCCTGTAATTCAGCCATCACCGGGTGTTTATAATGAAGAATTACTGGAAGGACTCGATTTTCTTTTAGCTGAAATCGGTAAACGGGATATGCATGCAGTTGTATTTTTAAACAATTACTGGGAATGGTCGGGTGGATTTGTTGTTTACAATAAATGGTTTGGCGACGGCGAAGTAATTGATCCGAATAATCCTAATCAAGGTTGGGGTGCATTCATGAATTACTCGGCAGAGTTTTATCGCAACGAAAAAGGAAATGAAGCTTTCAGGAATTTTATATACAAAATTGTAACACGTAAAAATAAATTTACCGGCAATTTCTATTACGAAGATCCGTCTATAATGTCGTGGCAGCTTGCAAACGAACCGCGTCCCGGTAGAGGTGAAGAGAGTCTTCAATACATAGATTACTTTTATAAGTGGATCGATGAAACCGCTGCGTATATTAAATCAATCGATCAAAATCATTTGGTAACCACCGGTAACGAAGGTCTTGCCGGGAGTATCCAAATGGAAGAAGTTTTTCTGAAAGCACATCAAAGTAGAAATATCGACTATGCAACTTTCCATCTCTGGGTTAAGAATTGGAGCTGGTATGATGCAAAACGTGCCGACGAAACTTATCCTTCTGCCGAAGAAAAAGCTGTCGATTACATTAACAAACATATTCTATACGGACGAATGCTTAATAAACCAATTACACTGGAAGAATTCGGGATTGGAAGGGATTTAGAATCATGCGATCCGAATTCACCAACAACGTACCGTGATAAATACTATTCGAAAATATTTGAAACGGTTTATGACAGCGCATCAGCCGGCGGTGCAATAGCCGGTACAAATTTTTGGGGTTGGGGCGGAGAAGGCAGATCAAAGAATAAGGATTTTGTTTGGCATTCCGGCGATCCGTTTACGGGCGATCCTCCGCAAGAACCGCAAGGTTTAAATTCAGTTTTTGATACCGACGCAACTACCCTAAAGATTATTAAAGAACATTCAATTAAAATGGATTCGCTCAATCTTTGGGAAATTAGAACCAAGGTGTTGCAGACAGTTTTAAATAAGTAATCTTATCTTATGTTCAATAGAAAATTGTTAAGCGAAATAGGTTTATTTATCTTTCTAATAACAGCGTGCACAAGCGAATATAATAGTATAATTTTTCAGAAAGAACTTGATGTAAAACTCGTCGATTCATCCGCAACGAAAGAAACAGTACTCCTTTTCCGCAATCTTAAAAAATTATCGGAAAGCAAAATAATCTTCGGTCATCATGATGCTACATCATATGGAGTTGGATGGAACGATGGGCCCGACAGATCGGATGTGAAAGATGTTGTTAATTCTTACCCCGGTTTGTACGGATGGGATTTCGGATTTTTTGCATGGAATAGAAATCTATCGGCTGCAATTGTAAAAAAGAAATTCGAAGTAACATCGGTATTTGAACGCGGCGGTATCAATACATTTTGCTGGCATTATAGTAACCCGGTAACGGATAATTCATTTTATGATACAACGATTGCAGTTTATAAAATTTTACCCGGCGGTGGATTTTATTTGAAGTATCTTCGCGCACTTGATCAAATAGCTGATTTTGCCGATCAATTGGTAGATTCAACCGGGAAAAAAATCCCAATAATTTTCAGACCTTTCCACGAGTTTGATGGTAACTGGTTCTGGTGGGGAAAACCTTTCTGTACGCCCGAAGAATTTAAGCATCTTTGGCAGACGACGGTAACACATCTGCGTGATAAAAAAGGAATTAAAAATTTTCTCTATGCTTTTTCTCCCGATAGAAAATTTTCTACCGAAGAAGAATTTTTAGAGCGTTATCCCGGTGATGATTATGTTGATATAATTGGTATGGATAACTATTGGGATTTTACGCCGGATGGTGATGGTCTTGAATGGGTAACAAAAAAATTGCAAATTGTTACTAAGGTTGCTAAACGGAAAAATAAAATAGCCGCTATGACGGAAACCGGTTTAGAAGGAATTCCGGATGAAAGATGGTGGACAGATCGCTTACTCAAATCTTTTGATAATGATAGTGTGAAAATCGCATTTGTTATGGTCTGGCGTAATGCGGATAGTAGTCATCATTATGCGCCTTACAAAGGACATTTAAGCGCTACCAACTTTGTTGAATTTGTTTTCAGTTCTAAAATTTTATTGGAAAAACATATACCGGATTTGTATAATGAAGTACTATCGGATGAACAAATCAAAATGATTGATGAATTGAAACAAATGAATATTATTAAATCCCTCGGCAGCAATCCGCTCTCTTTTTAATTATTGATGGGGAAACAAATGAAAAAATTTCTTTTATTATTGTTAATGCTAATTTGTTATAATAATACAAATGGAGAAGAAAAGAATTCCGTGCTGAAGTTTGAGATAAAAAATAATTGGCAGTTCAATCAAAATGGGAATGATAAATGGTACCCGGCTTTTGTACCGGGACAAATACATACCGACCTTCTTGAGAATAAATTAATTGATGATCCGTACTTTGGCATCAATGAACAAAATCTGCAATGGATTGGAGAAAAGAACTGGAATTACAAAACCGTTTTTGAAGTAAATGAGGAAATATTAAATAAGAAAAACATTGAAATGGTCTTCAAAGGACTTGATACATATGCAGATGTTTTTCTGAACGGGGAAAAAATTCTTTCTGCCGACAACATGTTCCGTGAATGGAAAGTTAATTGCAGAAGTTTACTAAAACCGGGAAGTAACGAACTACTTGTAAAATTTAGAAATGTTTTTGATGAAAACATGCCCAAGTGGGAGAACGCCCCCTACCGTTTAATGGCTTATGATAACAACGATCAAGCCGATATTAAGTTAAACATGTATTCACGCAAAGCCGGCTATCATTACGGCTGGGATTGGGGTCCGCGATTGGTTACATACGGAATTTGGCGACCGGTCTATATCGAAGCTTGGGATGATGTAAAGTTGAATTATGTTTTTGTAGTTCAGAAAAATGTAACGAAGGAAAATGCAGAAATAAACACCGGGTTTGAAATTGAATCGGAAGATACTTTGCAAGCCGCAATAAAAGTATTTGTTAACGGCGAAGAATTAATAAGAAAGCAAGTTGAATTGAAACCCGGGATCAATAAACCGATTCTAAATTTCAATTTGATCAATCCGCGTTTGTGGTGGTCGAATGGTCTGGGTGAACAATATTTGTATAATTTCAAATTTGTAGTGGAAACGGAAAATTGTACAACAGAAAAATCTGAAAAAATTGGGATTCGCTCACTGGAAATTATTCGTGAAAAGGATCAATACGGAAAAAGTTTTTATGTAAAGTTAAACGGGATACCGGTTTTTGCTAAAGGTGCAAATTATATTCCGCAAGATAATTTTGTGAATAGGATTGCACCCGAACGGTATGAGCATATTGTAAAATCTGCCGCTGATGCAAATATGAATATACTTCGCATTTGGGGCGGAGGAATTTACCAGGATGATCAATTCTACGAACTGTGTGATAAATACGGTATTCTACTCTGGCACGATCTGATGTTTGCTTGTGCTATGTATCCTTCCGATCAACAATTTTATGAAAGCGTTAAATATGAATTAATTGATAACATCAAAAGAATCCGGAACCATTCTTCAATTGCACTTTATTGCGGTAATAACGAAAATGATATCGGCTGGTTTAAATGGGGATGGAAAACAAAATACAATGAAGTTGATCAAAAAAAATATGAAGCATCGTTAAAATATTTATTTCATGAATTCATTCCCTCCATTATTGAGGAAGTTGATTCAACACGTTATTATCATCCTTCAAGTCCAAGTGCCGATTGGGCTCAGTTTTCGCCTGATGAGGGTGATGTTCATTACTGGAGTGTTTGGCACGGTAAAGAACCATTTGAAAAATTTAATCATAATATCGGCAGATTTATGAGTGAGTATGGTTTCCAATCATATCCTGAAATGAATTCAATAAAAAAATTTACTAATCCTGAAGACAGAGATTTACACTCTGAGGTAATGTTGTCGCATCAAAGATGTATGAGTGATGAAAGACGCGATAAAGAATATGGAAACCGTTTGATTCAATGGTACATGGACCGGCAGTTTAATCAGCCCAAAGATTTTGAAAATTATATTTACGTTGCACAAGTTTTGCAAGCAGAAGGAATTAAATCAGCAATAGAAGCGCACCGTAGGAATATGCCAAAGTGTATGGGCAGTATGTACTGGCAAATTGATGATTGCTGGCCGGTTGCTTCCTGGAGCAGTATCGATTATTACGGAAAATGGAAAGCTCTTCATTATTATGCAAGAAATTCTTATTCGCAGATTCTGGCTGCACCGTATTTTAATAACGGGCAAATCGATTTCTATGTGGTATCGGATAAACTAGAAGACACCGAAGCAACTCTCGAAATAAGAACGCTTGATTTCAGCGGTACTTCATTGTTCAGCAGAATTATCCCGATTACCGTTAAAGCAAATTCAAGCCATTCATATTTACAATTGACTAAAAATGAATTGATCGGGAATTCAGACGAAACAAAAGTTTTTGTAAATGTAAAAGTAACTGCTAATGGGGCGATCCTTTCCGAGAATAATTTATTTTTTAGAAATCAAAAAGAACTTGCCCTTGAAAAACCGCAGATACATTTAAACGTTTCAAAAATCGGCACCTCTTATCATTACGAGTTAACCACAGATAAGCTTGCAAAGAATGTTTATCTAAGCTTCGATGAAGCCGGGGGATTCTTCTCGGATAATTATTTTGATCTCATACCCGGGACTGCTAAACAAGTTACGTTCACAACCCCAAAATCTATCACAGCGGATGATCAGATAAGAATCCAAAGTTTATTTGATACTTATTGAGTTAGCTGATTTTTTTTTAACATCTCCGTCACCGGACAAACTCATTTCAAATTATTATTTTCATAAACTTTATCATAATAATAAAATGCTTTGAATAGGCTATTATTATTAAGATATAAATAAGAAGAAATTCAGACACTTTGAATTTTGGCACTATTTATGTCTCCCTTCATTTCGATTTTTAGGCATAATTCTAACATTAAAGAGTTATAGGCGGTTTATAGTTACAGTTCTAAAACCTATTCCGAAGAGAAAACTATGAGAACCAATAATGTAGATTCGAAAATATCATTAAAAGAAAAAGCAGCGTACGGATTTGGAGATTTTGCATCCTCGATGTTCTGGAAACTTTTTTCAATGTTTCTGTTATTCTTTTATACGGATGTTTTCGGATTAGCTGCCGCTGCTGTTGGTACCATGTTTTTATTGGTTAGAATATTTGATGCAGTTGCCGATCTATTTATTGGTGCCATGTGCGACCGTACTACAACCAAATGGGGGAAGTTCAGACCTTATTTGTTATTCGGTGCACTACCATTTGCTGTTATTGGAATTATAACTTTCATCACACCCAATTTAAGTACTACCGGCAAATTAGTTTATGCTTATGTAACCTATGCTTCTATGATGATAGTATATTCACTAGTTAATGTTCCTTATTCATCATTGCTTGGTGTTATGACAAATAATCCCGATGACAGAACATCTTTGGCTTCATTTAGATTTATCGGTGCATTCTCAGGCGGTTTATTTGTTACAGTTACCGCAAATTATTTAGTAGAATTTTTCGGGAAAGGTGGAAGCGAGGCTACCGGTTATCAATGGACAGTTGGTGTTTATGCGGTTTTAGCAGCATTGTTTTTCGTTCTTACCTTTGCCGGAACTAAAGAAAGATTAAAACCGGCGGTCGCTCCCAAATCCTCACTTAAAGAAGATTTTCGTGATCTTGCTAAAAATGGTCCATGGTTTATTATGCTCGGTGCCGGAATATCAGTGCTGATTTTCAATTCGCTTCGTGATGGTTCAATACTTTATTACTTTAAATATTTTATCAAGGATCAAACAGTAAATATTTTTGGTACCGAATATAGTTTTAGTCATTCTGCATTAGCTTCTGCGTATATGTCAATCTGGTTAGCAACCAATATTATAGGTGTGGTTATCGCCAAACCTCTTGCCGGTAAAATTGGAAAGAGAAATGCATTTCTGCTTTCGGTGATTGCGTCTGCCGGGTTAAGTTTTATGATTTTCTTTTTACAACCGCACCAAATTTCATTGATATTTATTTTTAATATTTTAATCGGGATATCTGCCGGGATAGTTTTACCGCTGATTTGGTCTATGTATGCCGACGTTGCCGATTATTCCGAGTGGAAAACCGGCCGCAGAGCAACCGGGTTAATTTTTTCTTCATCTACAATGTCACAAAAATTTGGATGGACATTAGGCGGCGCTTTGAACGGCTGGCTCTTATCTGCTTTTGGTTTTCAGGCGAATGTTGAACAGACAGATACTTCACTTTTAGGAATCCGGCTGATGCTTACCATTTTTGCTGGCATTGGAGCGTTGTTAGCAATAGTATTTATGTATATATATCCTTTAACTGAAAAATATATGGGTAAGGTTAATAATGAACTTGAAGCTGCAAGAGCAAGTGTTAACTGATAATTTTAAAATTGATGAATAAATACAAATGAAGAAAAAACAATTTGATAAAAAGCTCAAAAGTATTATCCAGGAGCATAATAAATTAATTAAGAGAAAAAATTCGAAACTGAAAAAGAGCAACGGGGTTTTTGAACGTTATAAATACCCGGTTGTCACTGCTGATCATACCCCGGTTCATTGGAGGTATGATTTGAATTACAAGACAAATCCATTTTTAATGGAGCGCATTGGGGTTAATGCTGCATTTAATTCCGGTGCGATGATGTTTAATGGAAAATATATCCTAGTTGTTCGTGTAGAAGGTGTTGATAGAAAATCTTTTTTTGCGATTGCAGAATCTCCCAATGGAATTGATAATTTTAAGTTTTGGGATTACCCGGTAACACTACCTGAGACAGAAAATCCGGATACGAATGTTTATGATATGCGGCTCATTCAACATGAAGACGGATGGATATACGGACTCTTCTGTTCGGAAAGACATGATGATACTAAACCGGATGATACTTCTGCTGCCGTTGCTGCTTGCGGCATTGCGAGAACTAAAGATCTCATTACCTGGGAAAGATTACCGGATTTAATTTCTTATTCCGGTCAACAAAGAAATGTTGTATTACATCCTGAATTTATAAATGGTAAATATGCTTTATACACACGTCCGCAAGATGGATTTATAGAAACCGGGAGCGGAGGAGGAATTGGATGGGGATTTACAGATTCGATGGAAAATGCCGAAGTTAAAGAAGAAATTATTATGGATCGAAAAACCTATCATACCGTGTATGAAGTGAAGAATGGTTTAGGTCCGGCTCCAATTAAAACTAAGAAGGGATGGCTGCAGCTTGCACACGGAGTAAGAAATACTGCAGCCGGTCTCCGTTATGTCCTTTACATATTTCTTTGTGATTTGAACAACCCAAGCAAAATAATTGCTAAACCGGCCGGCTACTTCCTAGCACCCGAAGGTGAGGAACGTATCGGTGATGTATCGAATGTTACTTTCAGCAACGGATGGATAGTAAATAAGAAAGGGGAAGTTTTTATTTATTACGGATCGTCCGATACAAGAATGCATGTTGCTACTTCAACCGTAGATAAGCTTTTAGATTATGTTATTAATACTCCGGCAGACGGATTGCGAAGTGTGTTGAGCGTGAGACAGCGAAACGAATTGATTGAAAGAAATCTAAAAATCATAAAGCGCAATAAAAAGTAAACTTCATAGTGCCTCTCTAAGCCATGCTAATTAAGTTTTTATTCGGCATGGCTTTTTTCTTTTTCGGCAATCTTTCGCCAATGATTTATGAAATGATATTGTTCTTTTACAAGTTCGGCAAATTGAGGATTGGATTTATACAAGATAAAATCTTTATCAGCTAACATTTTAATACAGTTCATAAGCGCACGACCATTATGGTAAGTCGCTTTCCAGATGCTTCCTTTCGGTTCTGTTTTATAGAATGGCTCTTTTTCCAAACTTCCCCAGTACCAATCACCATGTTCATGATCGATCAAATATTTTTTTATATAATTCCATTCTTTAACAAATAATTCGAAATATTTTTCTTCTTCCGGGTAGATGGATGAAAACAGAAGTAAGGAATTCAATGCTTCGGCTTGAGCCCACCAGTTCTTTGTGTCTTTAATAATTTTGCATTCATTATTTTCATCAAAATAATATCCCTCATCAAAAAAACCACCTTCATTTTCGTCCCAACCGTTCTCTATCGCGTGGTCGATCATTTTTTTTGCTATTGTTAATGTTGTGTGATCGTCATTCAATCCTAATAGGTGAGATGCTTCAAGCATAAGAAATGAAGTTTCATAATCATGACCGAACGATACATGATCTAATCTGAAATTATTTTCTCTTTCTTCTTTCGGTGCATTCCTGAATGAAACCGGGGTCCAGTCCGGCTGGAAGAAAAGCTGTAAATATCCTTTAGGATGAACCATTCTATCGCGGATCAAAAGTAATAAATCTAAAAGCTGCCGGTAAAGTTTTTCATATTTCCATACATTATAAAGCTCGGTGTAAGCTTCGAGCATATGTATTGATGAATTTTGATCTTTGTAACCGGCTTCAACGGCGTCGGTGGCTTTTGTCTTATATTCGGTATTCTTGCCGAATACTTTCCCTTCCTTAGTTAAAAATTGGTAATAACCTTTGTGTATCGGATCGAAAGCATGCTGCTCTATCCAGTCGAATGATTTAATCGCCTGATCTAATACATCTTTGTTTTTCGTTTGATTATAAAGTGCTGCTAATCCGTAAACTGCAAATGCATTACCGTAGGTTCTTTTCTCATCCAGCCAATTTTCAACTTTGGATAAATTTCCTTTGCGGTCCCTAATCTGAAAGTATCCGCCGTATTCACTATCCCACATCCTTTCTTTGAAGAACTTAAATCCATGTAATGAATAATGATGATAATCCGTGTTGTTAAAAAACCCGGCAGCTTTTGATGTAGTCCACATATGCCGTGCTTGCGAAACTATCATTTTATCTTGTTGTCCCATCACCTCCATATCGAAGGTCAGGTTTGTTAAATATCCGCCGTATTTGTAGTCAACTACAAGCGGATACCATTTCTCTAATAATCCTTCCTTAAGATTATCATACATTTCATTACAAATAGATTCGCTCACTTTTTTCGTTTCGTTATCCAATTTATCCTCACGATATTTTTAATTGAGTTAATCAAATATTATGCTACATGTTATGCTCATTTAATCTTAGGTTCTGTGCTTTTTGATTAATTTTAGCAAGTGGTAATTAAATCTAAAGAGTTAATAACTTTTATATTATGATATATTTTTATCAAAATAATAAAGAGAATAAATAATAGAACGGATTTAATTCCGAAATACTTAACCTTGGCTACGGCATAGTTTTGGTGAATACTTTTTGCTTGTTATAACTTTTCCCTATAGTATTTATAAATTTTATCCGAGGAATCTATGCGACAAAAATCTTTACTGCTTTTAATTATAACAATAAGCTTTTTACTTGTGCAATGCGCTTCAAGTCGATTTACTACTTATGTAACGCGTGATAAAGACAAATTAATGGATGGAGATAAAGAAGTCAGGTTTATTTCGTTCAACATACCGAACTTGCATTATCTCGAGGATTATCTCCCGTTCAAAGGAACGAATCCATGGAGGCTGCCCGATGAATTTGAAATACGCGATGCGCTCACAAGCATTAAACATCTTGGCGGAAAAGTAGCAAGGATGTATGTACTATCTGTAAAGAAGGAAGACGACACACCCGATATTATTCGCCATGTTGAAGGACCGGGTAAGTTTAATGAGGATGCTTTCAAAGCTCTTGATAAAGTGTTGCAAGTCGCAAACGAAGTCGGTATTCGTGTTATTATTCCTTTTGTTGATAACTGGCATTGGTGGGGCGGTCCAAAAGAATATGCTGCCTTTAGGGGAAAGGATAGGGAAGCTTTCTGGACAGATAGGGATGTAATCGAAGATTTCAAGAAGACTATCGATTTTCTAATTAATAGAAAAAATACTTTTACCGGTGAATTGTATAAAGAAGACAAGGCAATTTTTGCATGGGAAACCGGCAACGAACTTGCACCTCCGTTTGAATGGACAAAAGAAATTGCCGCTTACATAAAAAGTTTAGATAAGAATCATTTATTGATTGAAGGAATTATCGCGAAGGATCTTTCGCAAGAGGCAATTGAAGATACCAACCTTGATATCCTTTCAACGCATCATTACGGCGATCCGAAAATTTCATTAGAAAAAATTGTGAACAACCAAAAGTTAGCCAAAGGAAAGAAACCATATTTAATAGGTGAATATGGAATTATCCCGGTTCAAGATATTAAGACAATTACAGATACAATTATTAATCAAGGCTTGGTAGGAGGAATGTTCTGGAGTTTGCGTTACAGAAATAGGGAAGGTGGATTCTATCATCACTATGAATATAACAACGTGGAATCATACAGATGGCCCGGTTTTACAAGCGGTGACTGGTATAACGAAAAATTGATTTTGAATTATGCGCGTGATAAAGCTTATCAAATAGACAGCACACCGCTTCCGCAACTACCGGTTCCCGAAGAACCTACTTTGCTGGACATCAAAAATGTAAGCGAGATTTCATGGCAAGGATCAACCGGTGCTCAATCATATGTAATTGAAAGAAAGGAAGAATACTCTGCCGGCTGGATTATTCTTGATGATAAAGCCGACGATAGCAAATACCAATACAGACCTTTATTTAATGATAAGACAGCTGAGATAGGCAAAAGATATTTTTACAGAATGAAAGCACAGAATGAATCCGGCTTTTCTGGTTATTCAAATATTGTGGGACCGGTCGAGGTAACGTTCAAGAAGATAGCGGATGAAATGGAAAATTTTGATGAGGTATTCCAAAAAGAAGGTGAATTGAAACTGCTAGTAACGGAAGATATTCGGAAAGCAAAAGAAGACAGAAGCAGATTAACCGGTAAAGAAGGGAGTTATATTATTTATAAAGCACCTTCAGATATTTTTGAATTGAAAGTCGATTACTTTGCTGCCCGGGTTGATAGCAATATTGATATTCTTTCATCGGTAGATAACCTTAACTTTACAGAATTAATTTCACAGAAAGAAATTTTCTCTTTCGGTAAAAATGATTATGGTTTCTTTGATGCCGTGACGTTAAAATCCGGTTCATTTAATAAAGGCACAAGGTATGTTAAAATATTATTGAACGAAGGCGTACAAATCAGCCGCGTCGAAGTTTCATACAAATAAAATTGATACTATTTTTCCACTAAACATTTTTGGAACTATAATGAAAGAAATGATTCTACTTTTCGTACTATTATCGATTACAATATCAGCCCAGAGTAATTTTGAAATGCCGTCCATATTTTCCGATAATATGGTATTGCAGCAGAAATCAAACGTGCCGTTTTGGGGGAAGGCAAACCCGGGTGATGAAATTATTATTAGCACAAGCTGGGGCGTAAAAACAAAAACTAAAGCCGGCAGCGATGGCAATTGGATGACTAAAGTTAGAACTCCTAAAGCCGGCGGTCCATACAATGCTAAATTAAAAATCGGAGATTCGGAAATCAGCTACAAGAATATTTTGATTGGGGAAGTTTGGCTCTGTTCCGGTCAATCGAATATGGAGATGCCTTTGATGGGCTGGCCTCCGAGTGATACAATTGATGGTTCGGCTGAAGCAATTAAGAATTCTGCTAATCCAAACATCAGACTCTTTACCGTAACGCGAACATTTTCAGTAAAACCCGAATTCAATTGCGAAGGATCGTGGATGGAAGCAAATCCAAAAACCACTGAGTCATTCAGCGCCACGGCTTATTTCTTTGGTAAAAAATTATATGATGAATTGAAAATACCTATAGGGCTGATCCATTCAAGCTGGGGCGGAACACCGGTTGAAGCATGGACTAACGGTAAATATATAGCCATGCACGAAAACTATAAAGATTTTTCAGATAAACTTGCGGTGAGCATTGTTGATTTTGAAAAACAGAAAAAATGGATTGAGAATCATAAAGTGATTGATATTAATGATCGAGAGCAAGATAGCAAATGGAAGAATCTTGATTTTGATGATGCTGAATGTGCACAAATAAATTATGATGATAACAATTGGTACGGAATGAATCTGCCTAACGGTTGGGAAAATTCAGTAATTGGAAATTTTGACGGTGTAGTTTGGTTCAGAAAAAAAGTTGAATTACCGGATTCGTGGATTAACAATGATTTAGTTGTTGAACTCTCTATGATCGACGATGTGGATATTACTTTTGTGAACGGTACAAAAGTCGGCGGATATGAAACAGATGGTAACTGGCAGACGCTGCGCATCTATTCGATACCGAAAGAAATCGTGAAAGATAAAATATTAACAATTGCAGTACGTGTAATTGATTCGCAAGGCGGCGGCGGTATTTGGGGACAGAGTGAATTTATGAAACTTCACCCGGCAAACTCGGATGAAATTATACCGTTGAACGGTGCGTGGAAATGTCTTCCGGTTGCAGAATATATAGCCGGTAAATTTTTTGTTTACGGCGCAAAGAACTTAGAATTCTTTAACCGTCCTAAGCTGCCGTTACAAATTTCTGCTTATACACCAACAACACTTTACAATGCAATGATTAACCCGTTGATACCATTTACTATTAAAGGTGCAATCTGGTATCAAGGAGAATCAAATACCGATAACCCGAAAGCTTATGAAAAATTATTCCCGATGATGATTGAAAATTGGCGCACGGACTGGAAACAAGGTAATTTCCCGTTTTACTATGCACAGATAGCTCCGTACAAATATGGACCGGGTACGAATTCACAAAGATTGCGTGAAGCACAGTTAAAAACTCTTTCGGTAAAAAACACGGGCATGGCTGTTACGCTTGATATCGGCGATCCGCTTAATATACATCCTTCAAATAAAAAAGATGTTGGAGAAAGATTAGCATTATGGGCTTTGACAAAAGATTACGGAAAGAAGGTTAGCTATTCGGGACCGGCTTATAAACAAATGAAAGTAGTTGGCGACAGAATAATTTTATCATTTGATTACGATGAGGGGATGTATTTGAAGACAACAAAAGGTATAACAAATTTTGAAATTGCCGGTGAAGACAAAGTATTTAAAAAAGCAGCTGCATTTATTGAAGAAAAGAAAGTTCATGTATATAATCCCGAAATTGCAAAACCGGTTGCAGTCCGTTATTGTTGGAGTGATACTGATGAAGCTACTCTCTTCAATAAATTTGGTTTACCGGCATCTTCATTCAGAACCGATAATTGGGAAGAATAATTTTTTTTACGCAATATGGATTGAAGTTTACAAAAACGAAATTTTTTTGTTCACATTATAAAGGAGATAATTATTATCTCCTTTTTTATTTACACAACGAGTTTATATAGTGAAAAACAGTTGGTAACCATCCACGTAAAATCTCTAACATGCTTTTATCTTAATGATAAGATTTATCAAATTAATAAAGGGACAAGCTGTATTTAAAATTCAAAAAATCAATTGATAATGACAAAATAAAATCGATTCAATTCAAAACCATTATTGGCATCATATATGCAATATTATTCTGTCTGAACAAAGATTATCTAAAGCTATTCTATAAAAAACTGAGTAAAAATCTTTTGGAGGAGGCATGAAAAAAGTTCTACTAGTAATTGTAGGTCTGCTTTTATTTTCAAGCTGGGCAAAAGCTCAAGTATTTGCAGATTTTGAAACCGGCTTAAACGGATATGCAATTTTGGGATGGGGACCGGCAATTACAGATTTACAACAAGTAGCTGACCCAACCGGCACCAGCGATGGAAGTTTACAATTGACTTACAACGCTGCTGTTGGTCAAACCGGTCAAGTTCATTTGAGTAATGTCGGTTCTACTACTGCTTCATTATTGATTTATTATATCTATTTACCGGCAGATACACCTGATTCTCTTGGCATCATAATCTTTTGTCAGGATAATGCAAATTGGAATCATACAACACAAACATATTACGCTGTAGATATTCCAAAAGAAACATGGTTCCCGATTTATTTTCCGCTCGAACAATGGCAGATCAAAAAAGCAAATTTCAATGTTGTTGATAACGGGTTCGGATGGTTTGGTGTAGAAATCCAGAGTTTTGCTTTAAGCGGTGCCGATGCATTTTGGCAAGGTAATATTTTGTTAGATAATGTTTCCTGGATCGGTGTTAAGCCCGAAGTTCTTGCTGATTTTGAAATTAATGACGGCGGTTACCAAATTCTAAATTGGAGTACCGGTCTTACTGCTTTATCAAGGGTAGCTGATCCGACGAGTGAAAGTGATGGCGTTCTGCAATTAACAATGGATGCTAATGCCGGCTCACAAAGCCATATTCATAAATCAGGTGTTAGCGCTAATACTTCTCCTTACTTAGTTTATTATGTTTATCTGCCGGCAGATGTACCAAACGATGCTAATTTTTACATCTTTGCACAAGATAACTCCCACTGGAGCCACATAACACAGCAGATCAATGCTGCTGATATTCCGAAACAAACTTGGTATCCAATCTATTTCCCATTAGAAGGATTACAGATTAAAAATCCTTCAACCTTTGATGTTGTAAATAATGGGTTTGGCTGGTTTGGTCTTCAATTTGATTTTGGAAGCTGGACTGGCGGATATATTCTTGTTGATAATGTTGCTTTCTTAAATGATGTTGCCGAAGAAAAATGGGTATTAAATGATTTTGAATCTCTCTTTAACCCAACCGGCGGTTTTGTTTTAGTTAATTGGGGTCCTTCATTCACTGCACTTGCAAATACAGCTGTTGGTAATAACAGAGTATTGGAAGGTACACTTGATCTTTCGGTTGGAGTAAATAACAACACCGAAGGCAAAGGTACAATTCAAAAGGACAATGTAATTTTATATAGTGCACAAGAACAGAAATCTGCTACAGCAATTACTGTTGATATTTTTGTCCCGGCAGATTGTCCTTTAGGCGGACAAGTTAGTATTGCATACAGCGGATTGGCAACAAACTGGGCATGGTTAGAAGATAAATTAATGATTGATAATCTTGGAACCGATGGTTCATTCCCGAGGGGAGAATGGGTTACTCTTACATTCGATGCAGCAACCAGAATTACTTCCGGTGAGATTGTGGATCCGGCACAACCCGGGACAGTTTATATTCAATTCTATTATGAACCAACATCTTATGCAGCCGCAGCCGGATGGTCGGGCCCGGTTCACTTTGATAACCTAACTTTAATTGGTCTTCCAAAACCTGAAGGTGAAGTTGTTTCTCCAAATACAACCGCAAGTGTAGTAACCTATACTTTGCTGAATGGTCATGATTACCAGTTTGTTCGTTTCGATTGGGAAGATAATGCTCTTGGTACGGAATCATATAATATTTATATGAGTGAACAGCCGATTACCGATGTAACAGCCATGGGAGTTAAAAAGATTTATGCCGGTATTCCACATGGCATGCAGTTGTACGGATGGAGACCATGGACAAGCGATGGCTCGGAAAAAACTTACTACTTTGCAATTACTGCTTTTGATGGTGTTGCCGAGACAGCTCTTAACGATCAATGTAAAGTAGGTCCTCTTACATTAACCACTACGGAAACATATAAAGTACAGTACATTGAAAATTTTGCGAGCGCTTTTGTTTTAGATGGTGATGCGTCTGAATTCGCTCCTTATCTTGCAAATACTGTCGTTCCCGAAGATGGCAGTTATGCCGATGATGCACTCGACTGGCTGTTGACTTCTACAGACATGAATTATTCTATTACTTTTGTTATCGATGACAACTATCTATATATCTCTGCCGATGTTGTTGACGATGATCTTCGTGTTGATGCTGCTGCACAAGCATGGGAAGGTGATGCCCTCGAATTATTTATGGGATTTTATGATGTACGTCCTTTGACCGAGCCGCATAGTAAGAATTTTACAAATGCGAATGGTGATTGGAGAATCGGATTTATGTCCGATGGCAGTACGGCTCTCGATGGCGGAAGCCCAACAACTATCGATGGTGTTGAAGCTACGGTATTCCAAAAATTCTCTCAAGACGGTTATATAATCGAAGCAAAACTCGATCTCGATAAAATGGCAGCCGGCGGTGCGTTCCAATTAGCTAACGGAATGATGATGCCGTTTAAGATTGATGGAACAGACCAGGATCCTTCTCTTGGTGATACTCAGAGAAGTCTCATTGTCCAAGTCGGCGGTATGCCAAATGATGACGATATAAGCGGTGATCAAACATGGTTAAGACCGGATGCTTGGGGCTACATCGAAGTTATTGGCGGAACGGATGTTGCAGATGGTTCTGGATTACCGACTGTTTATGCACTATACAATAATTATCCTAATCCTTTTAACCCGGCTACAAAGATAAAATATGATCTGCCGAAAGAATCACAAGTAATATTGAAGATTTACGATATACTTGGTAGAGAAGTTGCAACATTGGTTAACGAAAATCAAAAAGCCGGGTACTACGAAGTAGATTTCAATGCATCAAGATTGGCTACCGGTGTTTATGTTTACCGAATCATTGCCGGAGATTTTATTCAATCTAAGAAAATGATGTTGATGAAATAATTCAAATCATTTGTTACTTGAGAATGGCAAGATTAATTCTTGCCATTCTTTTTTTATCAAGTTGATATTGTTGTTAAATCCAACTGTTAATGAATAGAATGAATAAGGATTTAATAAATGAAGAAGATTAATATTTTTTTTGGTTGGTTAATTCTGTTGTTAACGATTAGTTCTCAATTGCAATATGCCGGAACAACCGGAAAAATTGCCGGGAAAGTAATTGATGCGGAGACAAAAGAACCGTTGCTGGGTGTTAACATTGTTCTTGTTGGAACAAACCTCGGTGCTGCCTCGGATATAGATGGCGAATTCTTTATAATTAATATTCCACCCGGTATCTATACAATAAAAGCAAGTATGGTTGGATATAATTCCCAATCAGTTGAGCAAGTGAGAATACAAGTGGACCTTACCACGCGGATCGATTTCCAGCTTAGTTCCACAGCAATTCAAATCGGTCAAGAGGTTATGGTCGTTGCAAAAAAAGTAATACAGAAGGACCTTACTTCTTCCGAGAGAAGTTTTCAATCCGATCAGATAGATGAATTACCGGCAAGGGATGTAACAAGTATTTTGAGTTTGCAAGCCGGAATTGTTAAAGATGCCGGTGGTAACCTTCATATTCGCGGCGGAAGAACAACGGAAATCAGCTACATGGTTGATGGAGTCCAGGTCATTAATCCAATTAACAGAAGTGCCGGAATAAGTATAGATGATCAATCGATAGAAGAATTAAAAGCAATTACCGGAACATTTAACGCTGAATACGGGCAAGCACTTTCAGGTGTCGTTAACATTGTTACAAAAAAGGGGAGTGAAAAATTTTCTGCTAATGCAACAGTCTATTTTGGCGACCACCTGAGTTTTGATAACGATTTATATTCTTTAATGGATAACGGTGATTGGGTAGTTGCTGCCGCTAACGCACTTACTTCAAAATCAAACAGACTGTATTACGATTTCTCGAAGCATGGATTGAACAGTTACCAACAAATTTATCAATCGTTACAAAACGGTGATAAACCGTGGCAGACAAAAACACCCTATTTGAATTCATACGAACCTTTCAAAAGTTATGATGCACAATTAAATTTATCGGGACCGGTCCCCGGTGCTGAAAAAACAATCTCGTATTTTATTGCCGGCCGTTATCAATACCGCCCCGGTTATCAATCCGGTAAAAGATATTTTATGCCGTGGGGAATTTGGGACCCGGTAATGGATACCCTTCATTCTTATGATATGCCGGATCAAAAAATAGTTCCGCTCGATTGGTACAAGGGAATCTCTACCCAGGCAAAAATTTTCTTTAACTTATCGGATTTTAACATCAGCTATGGAATCTATTTTAATAAAGATCATAGTTACGGCGGCGGACAAAAATATTTACCCGACGGTGGAAGACATTATTATACTGATAGATCAACACAAATTTTATCTATGACGTACGTTTTTTCTTCTGCAACTTTTATTGATTTCAAGGGAAGTTACTATTTAAATGATCATAAAAGTTATTTGTATGAAGATCCTTATGATTATAGATATATGCCTACAAAGACCGGCGATTTCCAGGAGTTCATGTTTCAACCTACAAGAGAAGACGATATCGAAGTTAAAAACAATCCTAACGATTACTCTTATTGGGGTAATGACGTAGGCAGAAATAAAAGTACAAGCAAATATCTTTCCTTCAATTTTGACTTAACGAGCCAGATCGATAAATATAATATGATAAAATTTGGCGGGTCGGGAAGATTTCATAATCTTGAACAAGATTATTACACGCTCCAATTTTCCGAGATCGATTATAAACCAATCATACCGGAAAAATCCTCTGCTTTCAGAACATTTTATTCCGCTAAGCCCAAAGAGTTAGCTGCTTACGTGCAAGATAAAATTGAATTTGAAGAATTGATTATTAATCTTGGTGTAAGGTTCGATTATTTTGATTCCGATGGAAGAATACTTGCCGATCCGCGTGATCCGCAGATTTATTCTCCGTTTAAACTTGACCATATTTATAAAAACTATTCGCCGGATCTACCCGAAGATCAGTTGATAGAATATACGCCTGAAGAACGTGAACAATTCTGGTATAAGAAGCCGAAAGCTAAATATCAGTTCAGTCCGCGTTTTGGTTTGTCATTCCCTATTACTGCCGAAGGTGTTATCCATTTTTCATACGGACACTTTTTCCAGAATCCTGAATTCCAGTATCTATATACAAATCCGAATTTCTGGATTACTGGAGCCGGTGCAGAAAATTTGGTCGGGAATGCCGATCTGGACGCCGAACGGACTGTTATGTATGAGATCGGTTTACAGCAGCAGCTATTTGATAATCTCTTCTTACACGTGACCGGATTTTACCGTGATATAAGAGATTGGATTAGTACCGGTTTCCCGGTCGATACATACAGAGGCATTACTTACTACTCTTATATTAATAGAGATCATGCTGTTGCAAAAGGAATTACGCTTTCTGCAAACTACAAGTTCGATAGTTTTAATATCAATGTAGATTACACATTCATGAATGCGAATGGTACATCGTCAGATGTTCGTGATGCATATAATGATCTGAGTGCCGGCAGACCTCCAAGAATTCAGCTGGTAAATTTATCATGGGATCAACCTCATGCACTTAACGCAATTATATCTTATAATAAAGATAACTGGAATGTAACGCTTATCGGTACATACAATTCAGGTTTTCCATACACTCCCGAATTTACACGCGGCGAACTTACCGGCAGTAATGCCGCAGTTGGTCTTAGAGAAAACAGCGAGAGAAGACCTTCCACATTTAACGTTGATTTACGATTATCAAGAACATTTAAATTCGACGATTGGACTATCCAGGCATTCTGCGATGTTACAAATTTACTCGATACAAGAAATGCTAATTATGTTTATGCCGATACCGGTCTGCCCGATTATACCTTGCAAGATTATCTAAGTTTAACGCGCCTGGTAGAAATAGGAAGTTCGAGCGAATATTTTGCCAACCCCGGCATGTTCACGGCGCCAAGGTTCATTCAACTTGGTTTAAGAATCAGTTTTAATTAGGAATGAACGGGTGATGTATGAAAGAAAAAATAAATAGAAAAAGTTTGGCTGAAGGAAAATTTATGTACTACAAAAACAATTTCTGTAAGATCGTTCTTCTATTGATAATTACGATCTTGATCGGTGAATTCTTACACGCGCAATCCATTGGAAGAGTTGGAACAACAGCCGCATCTTTTTTGAAAATAGGTGTTGGCGGCAGAGCTCTTGGTATGGGTGAAGCATATACAACTCTTGCCGAGGATATTTCCGGCGTTTACTGGAATCCGGCCGGTATTGCTGAATTTAATACTATGCAAGCTTTTGTTAACCACTACGATTATATCGGCGATCTTTATTATGATTTTGGTGCATTCGCGCTGCCGATTGAGAATCTTGGTACCTTCGCAGTTTTTGTTGGACGCCTTGGTATGCCCGATATTGAAAGAACGACCATCGATTATCCGAACGGTACCGGCGAAAAAGTATCTGCAAGTTCTGTGGTGATAGGTTTGAGTTATGCACGTGCATTGACCGATCGTTTTTCAATTGGCGGTAACGTAAAATTGATTAATGAATCGATCTGGCATTCATCGGCATCTGCCGTTGCATTCGATATCGGTGTTTTGTACAGAACGTTCTTCAAAAATATTAGAATAGGGATGTCGATAAGTAATTTCGGTTCGCAGATGAAGATGGAAGGACGCGATATGTTGGTTCAACATGATATTAGCGGTGCTTTTGAAGGTAACAACGAGAACATTAACGCTTATATGGATACCGATGAATTTCCTCTTCCAATTCTTTTTAGAGTTGGTTTATCCGCAAATATCACAAATGATTTTCTCGGGATTGAAGAACACGACTGGATAATTTCTATTGATGCAATACATCCGAACGATAACAAAGAATACATGAACATTGGAACAGAGTTGAAACTCTTCGACCTGATTTCTTTACGCAGCGGTTTCAGGCAGCTTCTACTTGAAGATAGGGAAGGCGGCTTAACATTGGGATTCGGTCTTCAATACAAAGTTATGGATATTGATTTGAGGATCGATTATGCAAATGTCGATTACGGAAGATTAGATCATCAAAATAAATTTTCATTAATACTTTCTTTTTAAGCAAGGCATTAAGGAGTTTGATATGAAATTAAGATCCATGCTTATTGTTTTTACAGTCGCATGTATAACTAACATAATGGGACAAGAAACCGGGCACGGCGATGTAAAACATCGTGCAAAAAATGTTCACGCCGGTAATTTGGTTAGGGTAACGTTTCATAATAACGGAAGACTCGGTTCAATTAAAGGTGATCAAAGTGTTGTGTACACCGGTGAGTGGCCAATCGGGACAGGTAAAGTTCAAATGGGAAATACATCGGCTTATGTGATGAGTGAACTCCGAATTTCAAAAGGGATTAATTCAACAACCGGCTTGGAAGAATTTGAATTTGTAACGCCGGCGATATTCTGTGAAGGATGGGACCCTGATATATTCTCACACGATGCTTTGGGAAGATTCCAGGGCTTTGAACCTTTGCCCGGCTATTTCAACCTGACGCAAAAAGAAAAAGATCCCGGGCACGCGATTGCCATGAGTCACCAAGCTTTTACCTGGCCTCCGTATTGGCCCGATAAGTTAACTGATAATCTTGATTCCGGTTGGCGTGGGCATTGGAACGGGTACTTTGGTAAAGATCAGCAGAACGCCGATGAAGAAAGTTATTATGTAATGGATGATTACCAATTCGATAAACGTATAAAAGGTTTGGAACTTCCTAAACCTGATTCGTTGGATCTTTCTCGCAGCGGATTGGGATTACGAATGTCTGTTAGGGGATTGCAATGGTCAAACCCGGATGCAGAAGATGTAATTTTCTGGCTCTATGATATTAGAAATTTTGGTGATCTATATTTAGATAAAACAGTTTTTGGTTGTAACGTTGGCGCTTCAAGCGGAGCTATGCTTGGCGAAAGCGGCGGTAATGAATGGGCTGATGATGCTGCAAAATTCTATCGTCAGTTTGGACTTGCTGTTAATTATGACGCCGATAATATTGGTGTGAGAGGTTATACTCCAGTTCCATGGGTGGGATTTGCTTTCCTTGAAAGCCCGGGCAATCCCTATGATGGAATTGATAATGATGGTGATGCTAATGATCCGACTAAACCGGGCGGTGCAACCGGGAAAATAATTTCCGAGATAGATGACTTTGTTAAATTTTATGATGTAGGCGACAATATAATTTTAATTAATTATGAATCGGAAAATTTTGACCGGACAATTTCTCAAATGCCGGCTGGCGGAATTACGGTAACGCATAATGGTGCAACGCTAATACTAAAACCAAACGCACCTTTGATTGAACAACCAAGAAATGGTCTCGATGATAACTTGAATGGTTTGATTGATGAAGCCGATGGTACCGTTACTCAAGATTCACTTGAGTTCTATTTGTATGTTAGATCGGAGTACAACCAAAAAGATTATCTTTCATTCAATTATTTCACCGGTGAAGGAATTGAAAATTTACTTATCGATGAAAGAAGAGACGATGAATTGGATAACGATGGTGATTGGGACAGCCAGTTTGATGATGTTGGTATCGATGGCAAACCGGCAACCGGCGATACCGGCGAAGGTGATGGTTTACCAACTCCCGGTACAAGTGAATTACCCGGCGAACCGAATGTTGACCAGGTTGATGTGGATGAATCCGACCAGATTGGTTTAACGAGTTTTAAATTTTACCGTTACAGCACTTTAACATATAGTAATGATGACCAGATGTGGGAGTTCTCCCGTCCTGGTTATTTTGATAATACAACTACCGAAATTGCCGATCACGATTATGTTTTTTCATCGGGATATTTTCCTTTACGTCCAGGACAAAAAGAATTCTTCTCGGTTGCGATGGTTTACGGATGGGATGAAGTTGATATTCTTCGCAACAAGGATGTGGTTCAAAAAATCTACGACTCGAATTACAACTTTGCAATCGCACCTTTGAAACCCAAACTTAAAGCTGTTGCCGGCGATCGAACGGTTACTTTATACTGGGATGATAATGCTGAAGGAAGTTTCGATCGTTTCTTGAAAGAATATGATTTTGAAGGATATAAAATTTATAAGGCATCACATTACACGTTTGGAGATGCCGGTTCTATAACAGACGGTTTAGGTTATGAAAGATTTAAAAAGCCAATCGCTATTTATGATAAAATCGATGGTATTTATGGTTACTTCCCAAATGATTTTGGTGCCGGTGTACTTTTTAATATGGGCAGCGAAAGCGGATTAGTTCATTCTTATGTTGATAGAGATGTTACAAACGGCATAAAATATTATTATGCTGTTACAGCATTTGACCGGGGGAATTTATCGAAGAATATTGGTCCAACTGAAACAACAATATTTTTGAATGTTGATCAGTCCGGTAATATTCAATTTGCGGAAAATGTTGTTGCAGTTACACCGCAAGCTCCATCACTCGGATACGAAGAGCCAAAATTTGATATCGAACCTAAATTAGCCGGAAGCGGAATTACGAGCGGTGTAGTTGGCGTAAATATTTTGAATCCCGATTCGCTTGAAAGTAATGATGACTACGAAATTCAATTTTTAGATCAATCGATGGATAAAATCGATAACGACTTTAACGGATTGACCGATCAAGCGGACCGTAACGAATTACTGCCGATTGTTACGACCGGCTTTGTGCTTAAGAATGTTACGAAGAATGTTACTTATGATACTGTTTGGTTTAAAGAATATCGTTTAACCGGAACCGGTTATGAATTAGTTAAAAATTTATTTGATGATAACGATGGTGATCCCAATACTCTTACGAGTGTTGTTTCGAACATGGAAATATATATGAAGAATCCGGAACCGGGAGTAGTTGATAGACCGGAAGAAGAAATATACGAAGGTATAAAATGGGGCGGCGACATCGATCCCTTTAACACTTACGATCTTAACTTTGGAAGATTTACATTAGGAGGTTTTCAACCCGGAACACCTTATCCAAGACAATATGAAATTATATTCTACAATGAGATTGTTGATACTTCTACTAAAATTGGTGTACCGTTAGCTGCAACCGGCAAGCCGATAATGCTGCCGAGTTCACCCGTAAACTTTAAAGTTTATGATAAACAATCCGGCAGACAAGTTGATGTTGGCTTTGTCGATCAATCTGTTGATAAACAATTAACCCCGAAAGGATTTTTCTCTGCTAAAGATTACATAGTGTTTTTTGAAAAATTAAGTAACGATTCAACTTTGATTACGTTTAGTCTTGGTAACAATGCAGATGAAGACACAACGTTTTACAAAACGTATGACAGATTAATGGGAGCCGGCGATACGCTAAGTTTATACCCCGACCTTCCTTTTAATAGTGAAACAAAATTTGTGTACAGATTACAAGGTCAGAAGGTAAATAAAGAAACTGCTAAGAATGAGTTATCAAGAATAAAGGTAGTGCCTAACCCTTATGTTGTTACGGCTTTATGGGAACCGCATAATCCTTATACATCGGGGAGGGGACCGAGAGCAATTCAATTCATTAATCTGCCAAACAGATGTACTATAAGAATATTTACTGTTGACGGCACGCTGGTTCAAACGCTTGATCACGATAGTAACATCCGGGACGGTTCGGAAACCTGGAACTTGATGACAAAAGATAATATGGAAGTTGCATACGGAATTTATATTTACCATGTTGATGCACCCGGTATCGGAGAGCATGTCGGTAGATTGTTGATAATTAAATAACTATGTATCTAAATTATGATTAAACTTTGATGAGATGAATTGCGCCGGGGTGAAGGCGCAATTCGTTTTTATAGATATATGAAATTCACACAAAATATTTTTTTCGTTATCGCTTTCGTTTTACTTAACGGTGGAGAAATATTTCCTCAGAATGTTGCTGAGTTTGGTCATCATATTATAACACTCGAGCAATTCAAAACCGCATACCTTGATATAATTAAAAAGCCGAACGTTTATGATTCCAAAGAACTGAGAGAGGAATTTTTGAATGAATTAATCGCTTCGAAAATTTTAGCAGAAGAAGCAGCCAAATCCGGCTACAACGAAAACCTTTTGCTCGAATATAAAATTGATGCTTATAAAAACAAATGTTTAAGGGATGCTCATTATGAAACGGTGATCAAACCAAAAATTTCTATTTCAGAAGCCGATGTTGAAAATGCGTATTTGTTTACTCAAGAAGAACGTAGAATAAGTCAATTATTTGTAAAGACAAAAGAAGAAGCAGACAGTCTATACAAACAATTAAAGCAAGGAAAAACTTTTAATGAGCTTGCAAAAGTAATTTTCGCCGATACAGCGCTTGCAAATAACAGTGGTGATCTTGGCTGGGTCTATTGGGATCAGCTCGATTACGATCTGGCTGACGCAGCTTTCAAACTGCCGCTGAATAAAATAAGTGAACCGGTTAAATCAATTTTCGGCTATCATATTATCAAGGTAACAGATTTCAAGAAAAAGCCGTTGATAACACGCAGAGAGTATGAAGTTCATCGAAAAAAGGCGAAGTATTTGCTCGAATATAAAATCGGCGAGAAATATTCTTATGAATACATTGATGCAATGTTGAAAAGTGCCGATATAATAATCTACCCTGAAGTAATGAAATTGGTTGATGAAAAATTATCGGATAAATTTAAACGCAAACCGACGGATGTTGATCAAATGTATGAGCTGCAATTGCGCGATGAAGAGGTAAAAGTAGTGGAAACAAATCTCTGGGATTACCGCGATCAAATTATGGCTATGATTAACGGGGAAAAATTAACCGTTGGTGATTTTATCGGTCTGCTAAACTTTGTCGGTTATGATGTTATTTATTCTGGATTCAAAAATACTTTTGATTATACCGTAAGGGATTTTTTACTCACAAGCGAAGCAAAAAAGCTCAGTCTTGAATCCGATGAAAAAGTAAAAATGAAAACAAACTTATACAGAGAATTCTTGCTGCAATTAGAGTTTAGGAAATCATTAATTGAAAATGTTAACGTGAGTGAAGAAGAGATTCAAAAATTATATGATGAGAGTAAAAGTAAATTCAACGGTGCTTCTTTCGAGCAGATGAAAGAAATTCTTAAGGGATTCATAACCAATCAAAAGAGAAGAGATGTCGTACCGAAGTATGTCAATTCAATTTTAAACAGTTATGTAATAAAAAAGGATCTTCAATTAATTCACGATTATTACGATTCTATTTTGAAAGGTAACACAATTAATTCCCGATAAATTCAATCTCCGGAGATATAATGCATTTATCCAGAAAAATATTTTTCCTAATAACTTTTTTCCCGTTGTTCATGTTCGCGCAAACAAACGGTTTGGTGGAAAACTTCAACAATGGTAATATAAGCAGATGGGTCGCCGATCACCCCAGAACTTTTCAATTATCTGCCGAGGACGGAACATTAAAAGTAAACTATACACGTACTGCTTCCAGCGATCAGTGGGATAATTTTAATTATACTCCGCCGCAGTTAGTTAATATGACCGACAATCCCAAAGTTGTATTAAGAGTTAAATCTACAGTCACAACAGTTTTCAGTTTCAAACCGGTTTATAATAATAATCCTCCGTTGATAGATAGAACAATCACCGGTGATGGCAACTGGCACACAATTTCGATCAATATAACTAACCCGGCACATTTACAGTTCGATAAAATTTACATGTATTTTGATGGCGGCACCACACAATCAAAAAGCGGTACTGTTTGGTTCGATGAAATTAGATTTGGTGATTCAGCAGTAGTAAATGTACCGGCTGATTGGACAGAATATGATAGGGCAATTATTGCGGCAGAAGCACTTCTTAACAACGCAGTAATGGGTTACAACGAAGGTGAATTTCTCCCCGGTGCCAATGTTGCTCTCCAAACCACACTCGACGAGATAAAAAATATTAAAGCACAAGGTACTACTAGTCAGACTATTGTAGATCAAGCTGTCTGGGACTTATACGACGCATGTGTAAATTTTGAAACTTCAGTTAATGCTTTGCAGACAAATTTGAATGATACAATTGCAACAAGAGAAACGCGGTATTTATATTTAAATCTACTTCAATTCAGCAAAAGATCATTGATGTTCGGAATGCACGATGCAACCGGTTACGGTGTTGGCTGGTCTGGCGATGATGATAGAAGTGATGTTAAAGATGTAGTAGGTGATTACCCGGCTTTGTATAGTGAAGATATGAATGGAATAGAATTGGAGACCGGCGTTGAAGGAAGCAGAAACCGTTTGACTGCCGCGTACGGTAGAGGAGGAGTTATAACATTTTGCTGGCATCAGTATGATCAAACGGGCACAAGTTTTTATGCAGAGTACCTTACCGATAAAAGGGTTGCGGCAAAATATATTCCCGGCGGTACACATCACCAGGAATATAAGAACAAACTTTTGAAGGTCGCTAAATTTTTGAAATCATTCCGCGGTTCGAAAGGGGAATCGATCCCGGTCATATTCAGACCGTATCATGAGCACCTTGGAAGCTGGTTCTGGTGGGGTCCACCGCATACTACAGCATCTGAATATAATTCCATCTGGCAGTTTACCGTTGAGTATTTGCGCGATTCGTTAAATGTGCACAATCTTATTTATGCAATTTCGCCTTCGCTCGATCATATTTATTCCGGCGATCAATATTTCCAGGTTTATCCGGGCGATGATTATGTAGATATTTTTGGTACTGATTTCTATTTCGATAAAACTACTCCTCCCGGCAACTCACCTCTTCTTTTGACCGGACTAAGAACCGTTGCAAATCATGCATTGAACAAAAATAAAATACCGGCGTTAACGGAAGTTGGACAAGAAACAATACCAACAACGGATTGGTTTACGAATTATCTGCTTGAACCGATAAAGAATGATGATGTTGCATCTAATATTGTTTATGCAGCAGTTTGGCGCAATGCCAGTACAACACATCATTATGCACCTTACCCGGGTCATCCTAGTGTGCCGGACTTTATAGATTTTTATAATGATCCATACACAGTTTTTGAAAGCGATCTTCCGGATATGTATGCTCTGCCGGTCGAAGACACCACACCTCCACAATTTGTATCGAGCCATGATACTGTGCAAATTGCCGTAACAACAACAGCTGTAATAAATGTTGTTACTGATGAAAGAGCTTTTTTGAAATACAGCTTTGTAGATGAATCTTATGAAACGATGCCGGTTCAGTTTACAAGCGGAGAGGGTAGCTATAATCATTCGGTGCAAATTGAAGGTACACAAGGAGAAACGACAGAAATTTTTGTTAGGGCATCGGATGTATTCGGCAACACTACTAATCAATCTCTCAGGATATCGTTCAAAGTAGATACAATGCAAGCCCCGGTTGCATGGTATGATCCTCGCTACCCGGTAACTGATTGGCTGAGCGGCAATGCTGTTTTAGGAACATCAACATCAGCCGCTACTTTGATAAGCCCGGTAAGAACGGCTTACTTTAAATCTAATTTTACCATTGAACAACTGCCATCCGCAGCAGCAGTGATTCTTAAATGTATCGGCGGCGGAGCTGTTTATATTAACAATTTAGAGATTGGAAGAATTAATTTACCTGATGATATAGAATTAACATATAACACGGATCCATCTTCAACAGCTTCTGTTACTAAACAATTTATTCTCGGTAGTGATGCACTTGCGAGTTTAAAAGTAGGGATAAATAATGTAGCCGCTGAAGTTCATGGAGCTCCTAATGGTTCGGTTGAAAGTTTTGATCTTAAAATCATTAACCAAAGCAATCAAACATTCTTACCATTCGGCTCACTTTGGTCCTATTTTGATAAGGGATATGAGCCGCCGGACATGAAACTTGCAGACATAGTTTCTGTTGATTATGATGATAGAATACCCAACCGGTTTGAATTGTTTGCAAATTATCCGAATCCTTTCAATCCTTCTACCAAGATTCGTTATCAGCTTGCAAAGGAAGTAAAAGTAAAATTGGAAGTTTATAATATTCTTGGCGAGCAGATAAGAACATTGGTTGATAATAAACAAGCTCCGGGTATTTATGAAATTGAATTCAACGGCTCAGGTTTATCAAGCGGAGTTTATATAGTTCTGCTGAATGCCGCCGACTTTTTGAAAACACAAAAAGTAATGCTGATTAAATAATTCTTTAATTTTGTGAGGTGAAATTTTTTTGGTGTTATGATATGATGACAAGTAAACATAAGTGGAGTATTGCATTTATTGTAATTTTGGTTGTGGTGTACCTGGTTCTACTCTTTATCCAAAAAGAGAATAATGGCACCGAAGTTATTGAAATTTATTTCGCCGATAGAATTACTGCCGCACATAAAATTCTTATCGATGAATACAATCAATTGAACAAAGGGAAAATAAAAGTAGTACCGATCGATTTCCCGAATTTTGACTTTAGTACCAACGAAAGAAAAGAAGTTCTAGCCCGTTCGCTAAGGGGAACCGGTGATGGGATTGATCTATTTGCAGTTGATATTATTTGGGTGCAAAGATTTGCCAAATGGTGCGAACCGTTAGATAAATATTTTACCGAAGACGAAAAGAAAAGAATCCTTCCACAAGCTTTGGCTTCGTGCTATTCGCAAGGTGAACTCGTTGCTGTCCCGCTCGATCTTGTTCAGGGTATAATGTATTATAGGGAAGATCTGCTTAAAGAATTAGTAAACGGTGAAGAAATTATAAATAAGATTTCGAATGATATAACGTGGGAAGAATTTTTGAAGGTTCATTCAATATTGAAGAAAGAGAATCCGTTTTACATCTACCCGGCAGCAGATTATGAAGGTCTGATTTGCAGTTATATCGAATTAGTACTCAGTTTAAAACTGAATTATTTTGAAGAATACGGTTTTAATTTTGAAAAGCCGGAAGCAGAAAAAGCATTGCAGCTTCTTGTTGATCTCGTCAACAAATTTAGAACAACTCCTAAAGAAGTAACAAAATATACAGAGATCCCAAGCTATCAACATTTTATTAAGAATGATGGATTCTTTATAAGGGGATGGCCAAGTTATGATAAAGATTTCAGGGAACTACCCGTTGATTTAGAAAAAGAAAAAAAGCTTAAGAAAGCTCCTCTTCCCCATTTTAAGGAAGGAGAGCCGACTTCAGTATTTGGAGGATGGAACTTGATGATTTCTAAATTTTCGGATAAGAAACAAGCAGTTGTTGATTTCGTTAAGTTTTTGCTTAGCGATAAATCCCAGGAAATCTTTTTTAGAGAAGGCGGTTATTACCCGATTATAAACAAAATTTATGAAGACTCTTCTTATTCAAAAAAATATCCCGAACTCTTGCAGATTAGGAAATTATTAGCAAGCGGCGTTCACCGCCCGGCTCATGAAGATTATACGCGTTATTCAAAAATCATGTCATCGTATATTGTTCAAGCTATCAATAATGATATAAGTGTAAAAGATGCTTTGAGAATGATTACTAGTTCAATCCAACTTGAGAAAAATGTGGTAAAGGAGTTTTAGTTTTTATGGTTACACAAAAAGCGCAGAGTGCTTTTACCAAGTACAGATTCCAGATAAAACACATAACCGTGTTTTTAATGATACTGATCGTATTCCAGATTGTCCTTGCCTTGATACAAAAATCTTCGCTCGATGATTTTCTTGTCGAAACACAATCGTGGTATCAAAAGCATTCAGCCGACCGGCTGGCGATTGTAACATCGACGAGTATGGAGTTACTGTTTGAAAATTTATTCATGAATAAACCCCAGGCAGAATTTGACGAACGGCGGATAACTTATTCGTTCAATGTAATTTTTAAGCAGCAGCTAATTCAAAAAAGTGTTCAAGATGTTAGCTTGATTTTAATCCGCAACCACCGGCTGTATGTTATAGACAGCGGTCAAAAATTATATGCTTACTTGATCAATAAATTAGAACCATATGATAGCGATGTCGATTTTCACTCCGAAGGTGTAAAACTTTTTCTTTCGGTGCGTGAAAAAATGAAAGCATCGGAAATTATTTACTCAAAATTAGTTGATCACAAAACATTCAATATACTTGTACCTTTTGTACCGGATGGGGAATACCTTGGTGTTATGTATATGAAGATTACCCCGGACTTTTCATTTTTGACAAAAGAAGTAAGCACAAATTTTGATAAAGTAGCGTTGATTTATTCCACGCTTATCTTGTTGGGACTTATCTTGATTTTCTATATTTCATCACAAGCGGTGCAAGAAAGAAACGAGGCGCAGCAAAAACTCTTCGAAGAGCACGAGGAAAATATCAAAAAACAGATTCGTTTGGAGAAAGAGTCTCTTTTCACTAAGCGGATTTATCACACACATCACAAAGCCGAAAAGATTATCGGGTTTATCAAAGATGATGTAAGAAAAATGAATGCGCCGGGCATTGATGATTTGAAGCATCGTGTTATTACCTATTCAAACTTTATTTCGCGTATAATTTACGATATGAAATGGTACGACCAGGAAATCAATACAATCATCAATCCGATGTTTCAAACAAATATAAACGAGGTAATCCGGTTTGTTGTAAGCAATATTTTCTTGAGGATTTCCAGTAAGAATGAAATGTTCGAGTTCGAATTTAATTTGGATGATAAACTGCCACTTGTTCATGTAAACGAGTTTGTGGTTTGGGAAATCCTTGAGCCGATTATTCAAAACAGCATCGATCATGGTAACAGAAAATGGATAAAAATCAAAATCACCACGAAGTACGATCAGGAGAAACATCTCTCGTATATTTTTATAGAAGATAACGGTGTTGGTATCAACAAAGAACTTCTTGAAATTGGAGAAGGAGGAATTAAAAGGATATTTTTGGAACATGAAACCACAAAAAAATTGGAAGGGGTTAATTCCGGTTACGGTTGTTACATAGCATATCAGATGGCAGTTGAAAAATGCGACTGGCTGCTCGATGCTGAAAATCTTGATGGCGATGGATGCCGGTTCACTATAACAATTAAAAGTAAAGGTAATCGATGAGTAAAAGTGATTTAATAAATATTCTTTTGGTAGAAGATGAGGATTTTGACGTTCAGCGTGTTAAGAACACGATTAATTATTACGATACCAGAATAAAAATTATCGATACTGTTTCGAATGGTTTGGCTGCGATCGATCTTATCAAATCGAATCTCGATAAGTATGATGTTGTTATTATGGATTACCAGATTTCGGGTGGGTTAAAAGGCGAAACATTAATTAGTAAAATGAAAGAAGTTGATCCGCTGATACAAATTATTGTTATTACAAAAATGACGATCAACATAACCAATTACGATTTTGCGAATAATCTTCTCCGCGCCGGTGCATTCTGGTACTGCACAAAATATCCCGGCAATATTGAAGAATATATTTACCAGCCAACTGATTTCATCTTAAGTATTTTCAATGCATACGAAAAGAAGAAGTTAGAAAAGCAAAAACTTAAATCCGATAAGCGGCTGAACCAAAGCATTGAAAATATTTTGGATTCAAAAAGAATCATCGGTGAATCCAAACCGATGCACCAATTAAAAGAAGCGATTGAAAGATATGCAAAGAGCGATGCAAATATTTTGATCAACGGTGCATCCGGTACCGGCAAAGAACTTGTTGCCTGGAATATTCACTTAAAGAGTAAAAGGAAATATGAAAATTTTGTACCGATTAACTGCGGAAGCATCCCCCACGAATTAATCGAAAGTGAACTGTTCGGTTTTGAAAAAGGTTCTTTTACCGGTGCGAGCGGACATAAAGCCGGACTTTTTGAAATTGCAAATAACGGAACAATATTCCTTGATGAAGTTGCCGAATTACCACCTAATGCCCAGGTGAAACTGCTGCGTGTTATCCAGGAAGGTGAAATTGAAAAAATAGGCAGAACAGATAAAATTTCAGTTAATGTTAGAATAATTGCTGCCACTAATAAAAATCTTGCCCAGGAAGTTAATAATAACCGGTTTAGGGAAGACCTATATTATAGATTAAATGTTGTGCCTATAGATGTTGTGCCTCTAAAACAGCGTGGTGAAGATATTATGCTTCTGTTTGATCATTTCCTGGATATTTATAGTACCGATCTCGGTTTTTCTAAACCTTCGGTTGATTCCAAGGCAAAAGAGATTTTGCTTAACTACAAATGGCCCGGCAATGTAAGAGAATTAAGAAATGTTGTTCAGCGGTTAGTTCTAAACAGTCACGATGAAATTACCGCCAAAGATATAAGCAATCCTATGATTTTAGGTAATCACATTATTGCAAAGGAAGAGACAAATTTTGAATCTCTTTACGGTGGACAAGTTTTGCCGCTTAAGGAAATGGAAAAAATATTCCGAATTAAATATTTCAAGTATGTAAGAAGCATATCAAGTTCCGACTCATCTGCTGCCGAGAAACTTGGTTTGGCACCTTCCAATTTTTATAGGATGTGTAAGGAACTAGGGATAAAGTAAAATCTTTTCTTTTAATAACTTTCTAATTTTACAATTCCAACTCTGTGAACTATTTTGCAATTGTAAATCTTGAACTTATCTTTTAATTATAAATTATATCAAATACTATTCGGGAAGAACAATGGAATCCATTACAGAACTGAAAAAATTAACTGCAAACACAATCAGAATCTTAGCTGCCGAAGGAGTTCAAAAAGCAAATTCAGGACATCCGGGGATGCCGATGGGTATGGCAGATGTTGCAATGATTTTATGGACAGAATTTTTGGTTCATAATCCAAACGAACATAAATGGATTAACCGCGATCGATTTGTTCTATCTGCCGGGCATGGTTCTATGCTTCTTTACTCCTTACTGCATTTAAGCGGATATGACTGCACAATCAATGATCTAAAATCATTTCGTCAATGGGATAGCCGCACACCGGGGCACCCCGAATACGGATTACTTCCCGGTGTAGAAACATCAACCGGTCCTTTGGGACAAGGATTCGGCAACGGTGTTGGAATGGCAATTGCATCAAAGATGATGGCTGCTAGTTTTGATACTGAATTGATCGGTAACCATTACATCTACGGAATTGTGAGTGATGGAGACTTGATGGAGGGAATATCCCACGAGGCGGCTTCGATTGCCGGTCACCTGAAACTTGGAAACATAATTTATTTTTATGACGATAACAGCATTACCATTGAAGGTAAAACAGATTTAACTTTTTCGGAAAATATCGGAAAACGGTTTGAAGGTTACGGCTGGCAAGTTTTAAATATAGATGCTTATGACCACGACGGAATTAGAAATGCAATTAGATCGGCACAAGGTGAAAAAGAAAAGCCGGCAATAATTATTACCAAATCTCACATTGGATATGGTAGCCCCAACAAAGTTAATACTGCCGAAGTCCACGGCTCTCCGCTTGGCAAAGACGAATTAGCTGCTGCTAAGAAAAATTTAAGTTGGGATTATGAACAAGAATTTTTTGTGCCCGGTGAAGTAAAGAAAGTATTTGAAATTCGTAAAGATGAATTGGTTCAAATTTATAATGATTGGAGTAAGAAATTTGAAACATGGAAAAAATCTAATCCCGAAAAATCAGAATTACTGAATAAGTATCTGTCAAACTGGCTGCCCGAAAATTTGGAAGAAGAATTGTTAAATGCAGTTCCTAAGGATTCCAATGCAACGCGTACATTATCAAGTAAGGTGATTCAAAAAATTGCACAGCTTATTCCAAATTTTGTTGGCGGATCGGCTGATCTCGCACCATCGACAAATACTTACATGAACGGGTTTGCACCAATAGCACCCGGTAAATTTTCAGGAAGAAATTTTCATTTCGGAATTCGTGAACACGCGATGGGTTCAATTCTGAACGGGATAGTGCTGTATGGAGGGTTTAAAGCATTCGGCGCTACATTTTTTGTCTTCTCGGATTACATGCGTCCGGCAATCCGGTTAGCGTCAATCATGGAATTACCGGTGATCTATGTTTTTACACATGATTCAATTTTTGTCGGTGAAGATGGACCGACGCACCAGCCGGTAGAACATCTGCCAGTACTGAGAGCGATACCACATATTACGGTTATTCGTCCAGCAGACGGAATGGAAACTGCAATGGCATGGGCATATGCATTGCGAAACAAAAAGAATCCGGTTGCTTTGATTTTAACAAGGCAGAAAATCGATGTAATAGAAAGGAATGTTGAATTCAAATCGGAACATTTCCTTAAAGGTGCCTATGTGATTTCAAAAGAAGGTGAAGGTAAGGTTGATTTTGTTATTGCTGCAAGCGGTTCGGAATTACCGGTTGCCATTGAAGCAAAAAAGAAACTTGAAAAAGATTTTAACATTCGTGTCGTTTCTATTCCTTCACGCGAAATATTTGAAAGACAAAGCGAGCAATATAAATCGGAAATCTTTCCGCCCGGTGTGCCGGTAGTTGTTATTGAAGCGGCTTCAATGAGTGGCTGGGGCGATCTCTTCAGACAAAAACTTTTAGCAATAGGTATGACAAGATTTGGTGCATCTGCGCCGTATAAAACTCTTGCCGAGAAATTTGGTTTTACACCTGAAGCAGTAGCTGAAAAAATCCGTGCTTGGATATAGATAAAAGAAAGAGAAATGAATAATTTCAAATTTTTTAACCGGATAGTATTCTTCTTATTAATTCTTTCAATTACCATATCATCTCAAAACCAAAAAGAATTAATCAAGTTAGTAATTACTCCGCCAAGCCACCCGGTTGAAAACTTCAAAGGATTCGGTGCCGAATGGGATTCGCGTGCATATAATTTAAACGGTGTTACCGATAAAGATTTTGAGTTAATTACAGATCGTATCAAATGGATGAATCTGCCGATCGTTAGAATTATGATGCAGACCAAGTGGTGTTTCAGCGAATCACTTGGTTACGATTGGGATAACGAAAATATGAGATCGCTTTACCGGCACCTTGATGTCTGTCAAAAAAATGGTATAGAAGTAATATTGTGCGATTGGGGTGTTGAGGTAGAGTGGCTTGCTGTTGACGGCATTTCAAAAACAGATGATCCTAAATACATGGATGTAATCGGGACGTACCTTGATTACCTGGTAAACAAAAAGGGTTTTTCTTGTATCAAGTATTTTAACCTGGTTAATGAACCAAATTTTGAGGTAGGTAATTTTGAAAGATGGAAAAACGGATTGGATCAGTTGTTCCAGGTATTTAAGGATAAAGAACTAGACTCAAAAATTAAAATTGCAGCGCCGGGTATAAGTGATAATAAGGAATGGTTTTTCAATACAATGGATGAGATTCGTTACGCATTAGAGGTTTATGATGTTCATTTGTATGCGTGGAAGGAATCGACGGCTATGGGAGGCGTTCACATTACGTTGAAAGAACTTCTTGATTATGCTAAGTCATTGGACCAATATCACCAGAGGAAATTATTTTTTGTCAGTGAAGCCGGCATGAGAGATGGGCAAGCCGCAAACATCAGCAAACAAATTGATGATTTCTACTACGGTGTCTTCATGACGGATTTTGCCATCCAGGCTGTACATGCCGGTGCTCAAGCTGTGTTAGCATGGATGCTCGACGATAATAGTCACCCGGAATTTCAATGGGGAATGTGGCGTGATAAAAAAAATGGAATGAAATTCCGTCCGTGGTTTTACACGTGGTCGTTGATGTGTAAATTATTTCAACCGGAATCGGAAATTTATAAGATACGGTCGAGATCGATTGATGTAAGAGCTCTAGGATCAAAAAAAATATCAAACGGAAAAACCATTTGGTCTTTCGCAATTGTGAATGTTAGTGGTAAACCGGCCAATATATTATTAAGAGTTGATGATGAAAATAGCTATTCATTTAACCAATACATTTACTCCGAGAACAAATATCTAGTTGATGATCAAGGTTTTCCTGAACCAAGCTCCAGAACCGAGTTAGATTTAGGAAACGGAACAGAAATGGAAATTCCGGCTAGGACAGTTATTTTTTTAACGACAACAAAAAATTAATATTCCTTTCTATAATCTTATTCAAAGATGCACATCAATAATAAATATTTTAAAATCTTCAAACCTTATGGATATTTGTCACAATTCACTGATACTGAAGGGAGACAAACTCTAAAGGACTTATATAATTTCCCGAATAATGTTTACCCGGTAGGAAGATTAGATATGGATAGTGAGGGCTTGTTGATTTTGACGGATGATAAATCGCTAACCGACCATCTATTAAATCCAAAGAATCATCATGAAAAAGAATATTATGTACAAGTTGAAGGGATTCCTACTGAAATAGCATTATCTAATTTGAGTAATGGTGTAATTATTGAAGGTAAAAAAACATTACCGGCAAAAGTTAAATTAATCAAGAACCCGAATTTCCCTCCAAGAGTTCCGCCGATAAGGGAGAGGAAAAGTATTCCGGTTACATGGTTGAGTATTACTATAACCGAGGGAAGGAACAGACAAGTTAGAAAGATGACAGCAGCGGTTGGATATCCTACATTAAGATTGGTAAGAGTGAGAATTAAAAATTTACTGCTTGGTGATTTGAATGTTGGTGAGGTTAGAGAATTGAAACTCAACGAGGTAAAAGAATTGAAACATTGAATTCTCTGTGACTCTGTAGTGAATCTCTAAAAAAAACCACAAAGTCACAGAGACACAGAGGAAAGATTATAAGTTTATATTTACACCGATATAAAAGGTTCTTCCAAGCGTTCCATAGTAGAGAACTTCTTCATATTTCTTATCAAAAAGATTTTCTAAGCGTGCAGTAAGTTCAAGGTAGCTCGACAATTTGTAAGAACCGTTTAAGTTGACTATAGTATAATCGGCTAAAGTTATTCGTTGAACCGGGTAGGCGTTGAAATCTTTATCATCACGTTTGCCGATATATCTAACCTGGGCATTCAGGTTAAGTAGCCGATCGTAATTATAATTTATTGTTAATGAAGCTTGGTGCTTTGGTCTCCGTATCAAATTTTTTCCGTAATCGGAACTTTGATTAAATTCATCTTTTGTTTCTGTGTAAGTGTAATTTGCAGAAATGTCTAATTCTATGAGAACATCGGCTGAGGCACTTATTTCTACGCCTTTGGATGATGCTTCGGCAATATTGATTGTTCTGAAATTTGAATCGAACCCGAACATGTTTTCAAATTTCAAATTGAAATAAGTGACTCCAAAATTAATCTTTCCGTTCTCTAAAATTTGATCAAATCCAATATCCCATCCTTTACTTTTTTCCGGTTTAAGATCGGGATTCCCAAATAGTGGATCAAAAATGTAATAGAGCGAAGGAGCTTTGTAACCGGTTCCATAAGTGAATTTTAGTTTAGTACCGGTTTCGCTAATAAAATATGCCGGTGCAATTCTGTAAGTAGTCACACTGCCGTATTTTTCATTATCATCGTACCTAATACCGAGCGAAGCAAACAATGAACTTGCAACATTGATTTGATCTTGCAGATAAATGCTCGATGTTCTAATTGATTGTTCGGGAAAAACAGATTCATATGGACCCCACATGCTCTCGCTGTAATAACTTGTATATGCTTGCTCGGTCTCTGTTTCTAATCCGATGGAAATTAAGTTATTATCAATCACTCTTAAATTGTTTTGCCATTCAAATTTTATTCGCTGTGCTCTGTTGTAACTATCGGAAAATGTATTCGGATGGAGTTCGTCGTAATCATCAAGTGTTCTCCCAAATCTTTTAATCAGAGAACCTTTAAATATTTTCTCCCACTTGCCCTGGAATGAATTGAAATGCAGTATGCTGCTGAAAATTTGTTCTTCCGTTTTGTAGATGTAATTCGGGTCGTCGCCTAATTTTTCATTTTGATCAAGATCGCTTTCTGCTTTTGTGAACTTATACATTAATTGAAGGTTTCCGGATTGTGATAAATCAAAACCAACTTTTGCTGTTATACCGTTGTTGATGAAACCGTCTTTTTCGGTATTACCATAGCTTGAATTGCTTGATGATATTCCGTCTGTTCCGTTCCGGTTTGCCGAGACAAAGAAATTTATAAAATCATATTTACCGGAAGTTGCCAGGTGGGCTTTATAAAATCCGTTCGATCCGCCTTCGCCAACAAAAGATAAATTAGGATTTTCCGTACCTTGTTTTGTAAAAATACTTATAACACCGGCCATTGCATCGGAACCGTAAAGTGTACTTTGTGGTCCGCGGACAATCTCAATCTTTTCTATATCGTAAGTACCAAGCGTTGAAAAATCGAATGCATTGTTTGGTGATGAAGCATCGTTCATTTCTATTCCGTCAACAATTACCAAAGCATGATTCGGATTTGCGCCGCGAATAAATGAATTGGAAAGTTTACCGATACCTCCTTGCTGTATAACCGAAATTCCCGGAATGTAGCGTAAAAGATCAAACACGGAATGAGCTTGTGTTTTTGTAATATCGGATGAATTAATTACTGAAACCGACGAAGCAAGCGAGTAATAAGGTGTTTCAGTTTTGTTTGCCGAAACAACAACTTCATTTAATGTAGTTTTAATTGTATCGGTCTGGGCAAAAAGCAAAAATGAATTTAACAGAAAAACTGTGAAGAGATAAAAAGTTTTCATAGAAGTTACTCCTTTTGTTAAAGATGTAACTCCGTGGGTAGTGGATAGTAACGACTTTATGAATTGTATCGTTAATCAAACCTCATCCCGCGAAGGTTATGGCTGTTAAGCCCGTTGATTAATTAATTTGGAATTTGTGGTAGGTCTCCTGACTTTCCCGGCTCTTAATCGTCTTCCCATCCTCGTTTATCAGGACAGTGACATAATGATTAAAAGTTTTAATCACAATAAGTGATTCGGAATTACAGTTGCGGGGCAGTACCGGAATTTAACCGGTTTCCCTATTAAGTTGTTAACACCACAAATTGTAAAGAACCTGGGCGAAAATAGAAAAGAATAATGTCGGGTGCAAAGAATAATATTAATTAATATTTTGAAATTTTTAGAGATTAGGTTTATTTTTTGATGTGCTTACTTAACAAATCAGAAAAACTAGTGCTTCATCTTATTACGAACATTCGTACCTATCAAAAGTCGTTTTTTATATTTCCATTAATAATAAACTGTATCAACTTAAAATAGGAGAAATTTAATGGGTTGGCTCTATAGTGCATTAAACTCCTCGATCGGTAAAAAATTTGTCATGGCTGTTACCGGTGTATGCTTGATCCTTTTTTTGATCATTCATTTAATCAATAACCTTACTTTGTACGGCGGACCGGAATTATTTAACACAGTTGTTAAGAATTTGGATGTGATTAAACCAATCGTGAGAGTAATAGAAGCAGTTCTTGTTTTAATTTTTGTTTTCCACATTTTCAATGGTGTGAAATTGTGGTACGAAAATAAAAAAGCAAGACCAATCGGTTACACTGTCAACGGATCGTCTAAAAATTCTGATATAACCTCCCGGACGATGATTGTAAGCGGAAGTATCGTTTTTATCTTTCTTGTTATCCACCTGAAAACATTCTGGATCTCTTTCAATCTTGGTCACCCTTTAGCAGAAGAACATCAATACTATGAGATTGTTGCCTCGGCATTCTCCAATTGGATTTACTCCGGTTTGTATATTATCGCAATGATACTGCTCGGATTCCATTTGAACCACGGCTTCCAGAGTGCATTTCAAACATTTGGTTGGAACAACAACAAATATTTCCCATTAATTAAAAAGCTTGGGTTGATATATACTTTGATCATGGTAATAGGTTTTGCTTCTATTCCAATCTACTTTTTATTTTTCTACGGAGGTAACGTATGATGAAATTAGATGCTAAAGTACCATCCGGTCCAATACAAGATAAATGGACAAGTCACAAGTTCAACATGAAACTTGTTAACCCGGCTAATAAACGTAAGTATGATATAATTGTTGTAGGAACCGGATTAGCCGGTGCATCGGCAGCAGCAAGTTTAGGTGAATTAGGTTATAACGTAAAAGTTTTTACTTTCCATGATAGTGCAAGACGTGCACACAGCATTGCTGCTCAAGGTGGAATTAATGCCTCTAAGAATTATAGAAACGACGGCGACTCAGTGTATAGATTGTTTTACGATACAGTTAAAGGAGGCGATTTTAGAGCGCGTGAAGCAAACGTTTACCGTCTTGCCGAGGTAAGCGATAATATTATCGATCAGTGTGTTGCACAAGGTGTTCCGTTTGCTCGTGAGTACGGGGGGTTGTTAGACAACCGTTCTTTTGGCGGTGCACTTGTATCAAGAACATTTTACGCAAAAGGTCAAACCGGTCAGCAGCTTTTACTCGGTGCTTTCAGTGCAATGAACCGGCAAGTTGCAGCCGGAACTGTAAAACTTTACACAAGACGCGAGATGCTCGACCTGGTTGTTGTAGATGGCGTGGCCAAAGGTATAGTTTGCAGAAATTTATTAACCGGTGAAATTGAAAAATATTCAGGCCATGCGGTAATCCTTGCAACCGGCGGTTATTCAAATGTGTTCTTCCTATCCACCAATGCAATGAACTGCAATACAACAGCAATATGGCGGGCACACAAACGGGGTGCTGCTTTTGCAAACCCGTGTTACACGCAAATCCATCCTACTTGTTTACCGATTCACGGTGAAGGACAATCTAAATTACCGTTGATGAGCGAAAGTTTAAGAAATGACGGAAGAATCTGGGTATCGAAACATAAAAATGATATGAGAGCTCCAAACGATATTCCCGAAGAAGAACGCGATTATTATCTCGAAAGAAAATATCCAACTTACGGAAATTTAAGTCCGCGAGATATTTCGTCACGTGCCGCTAAAGAAGCGTTTGATGACGGACGCGGCGTCAAAGGCAAGGAAGCTGTGTATCTCGATTTCCGTGATGCTATTAATCGTCTCGGAGAAAATGTGATTAGAGAACGATACGGAAATTTATTCGAAATGTACGAGACAATAACCGGGGAGAATCCATACAAAACACCGATGTTAATTTACCCGGCACCGCATTACACGATGGGCGGTCTTTGGGTCGATTATAATTTGATGAGTACAATACCGGGATTATTTGTTGCCGGTGAAGCTAACTTTTCGGATCACGGTGCAAACAGACTTGGTGCCAGTGCTTTGATGCAAGGTTTAGCTGATGGTTATTTTGTTCTCCCGTACACAATCGGTAATTATCTTGCCGGTGATAAACCAGCTTTAGTTAAAACCGATCATGATGAATTCAATAAAGTTAAAAAGGAAATTGAAGATCAAACCTCAAGACTTCTTTCTATTAAAGGAAAACGAACCGTTGATGATATTCACAAACAACTTGGCAGATATATGTGGAACAAAGTTGGTATGGCTCGTGAAGAAAAAGGTTTGAAAGAAGTGATTGGCGAAATTAAAGAACTCCGTGATGAGTTTTGGAAAAATGTAAATGTTGTTGGTAATTCGAACGATGTTAACCAATGTTTGGAAAGGGCCGGACGACTAGCCGATTACCTTGAACTTGGCGAATTGATGGCAGTTGACTCGCTGCACCGTAACGAATCTTGCGGAGGACATTTTAGAGTTGAATATCAAACGGAAGAAGGGGAAGCTTTAAGGAACGATAATGAATTTGCATATGTAGCTGCCTGGGAATTTAAAGATGTAGGTAAGTGGGAGTTGAATAAAGAACCACTAGAATTTGAAAATGTTCATTTAGCTACAAGGAGTTATAAATAATGGCTGAGCAAAAATTAAACTTAACTCTAAAAATCTGGCGGCAAGCCGGTCCAAATTCTGTTGGCAATTTTGCCGAGTATAAATTAGCGGTATCTCCCGATTCTTCTATTCTTGAGATGCTTGATGATCTTAATAATGATTTGGAAATTAAAAATATAGAACCAGTTGCATTTGAAAGCGACTGCCGCGAAGGTATTTGCGGTACGTGTGGATTGGTTATTAATGGTCAGCCGCACGGGCCGGTTCCGAAAATTGCAACATGCCAGCTGCACATGAGGCATTTTAAGGATGGTGATACAATTTGGATTGAACCATTCCGTGCTAAAGCGTTCCCGATTATAAAAGATTTGATTGTAGATCGTTCGGCTTTTGATAGAATCCAGGAAGCCGGCGGATTTATATCTGTTAACACCGGAAGCGTACCCGACGGTAATGCAATTCCAATACCTAAAGACATAGCTTCAGAAGCGATGGATTCAGCTGCTTGTATCGGTTGCGGTGCATGTGTTGCCGCTTGTAAAAATGCTTCTGCAATGTTATTTGTCAGTGCTAAAGTTTCGCAATTTGCTTTACTGCCTCAAGGACAGCCGGAACGTTACCAGCGCGTTCAAGCAATGGTTAAGAAAATGGATGAACTTGGTTTTGGCAGTTGCTCTAATACCTATGCTTGTGAAGCAGAATGCCCCAAAGGAATTTCGATCAAAAATATTGCACGGATGAATCGTGATTATTTTATGGCTAAAGTTAAATCCGAGAATGTAGAAGCTTAGAGACGATGCGTTGCATCGTCTCAATTTTTGGAGACGACCCGACGGGTCGCCTTTATAATCCCGGCAAATAATGTCGGGATTTTTTTATGCTTATTTGGTATTATCGCTTAGTCACTTTCCCGCAGTTTACAGTATATTTGCATTAGTATTAATTAAATTGTTAAGTATAAATGTTCGAACGCGAAATAAAATTTATTTATGATTTTAATCTTAACAAGGTTAACCGCCTTGGTCCCTATTTTACGTTCGATCAATTGCTTGCCATCGATATCCACCCGGCAATTATGCATTATATTTCTGCCGAAATAGATTACCTTGTTTTTGAAGATAGGCAGAAGTTATTGAAAAATTCCGTGTTCGATTATTCAGGCGAAAAGATTACGCAGCATTTTAACCAGATAAGTGAAGAGGTCAAGAGATCTAAGAGATTTTCATTGGAATATATTTCTAAGCTTATTTTGCACTCTTCTTCGTTTACAATAAATTATTTATCCAGACCAAAGTGGACATTACTGAAATTTGTTTTTGACGACAGCGATCATAAAGCCACAACAGAGATAAAACAGATACTCAACTATGTTTATTATTACCAGTATTTGAAGAAAATTCTTATCTCTTACATTAATTCTAAAAAAATATTATCGATGAATGTCTCAGAATTTGAGGAATTACTAAATAAGGTTGATAACTTAGGTATAGAAACATATTTACCAAGCATTCTTACCAACACTTTAAAATCGATCTCGGAATTTTTTAATATCGGCGAGTTGCAGAAGAATAAAATTCCGCTCGCAGCTTTAGAATTATTCCTGGAGGAGAAAAAATTAAATAGGCATTTGCATAAAGTTGAATCGATCTACGGTGATGATAAAAATCAAAAAATTAATGTTGCTGATTTACAGAAGGTATTTGATAGTATAATGATAGAAAAATCCGAGATTTTTGTTGAACCGGTTTCAGAAACAGAAGAATATAAAGAGCCAATTGAACCGGTTAAGCCGGCGGTAACTGAAGAACCGCTAAGTGCAGATAACGAACATGAAAGTACAACAGAAGAAATGCATCAAGAAGTTGAACCAAGTTATGATGAAGAAGACAAACTTATTTCAGGAAAGCTGCGAATCAGGATTGATAAAGAGAACAAAATAGAACCGGTTGAAGAAGAAATTAAGGAGAGTGAAAAAATTTATCCTGAAACAGTTAGTGAAGAACATACCGGAGCCGATGAACAATTGAGCGAAGAGGAAACCGAAGTTTATGATGAGGAAAGGGTAACAGAAGTGGACGAAGTAATTGAAGAAAATGTTGTATTAGCTGACACCGAAGAGAATATTGTGAGTGAAGAAATACAAAAAGAAGAGTCGCCCGAACAAGATGACAATGAAAGCATGCTTGACGTGATACTGAAATCAAAACAACCGGAAGAAGTTGAAAAGATTAATGATGAAGAACAAAAAGTTAAAACAGAAAACAAAAATGTAGTTTTTGAGAAAGAAGAAAATGTTAAAGTAGAATTGACCGAACTGCTTGAACACAAAGACATGACAAAGATAATCGAAGTAATTTTTGATTATGATATCGAAGAATTTGCAAATGTAATTGATGAAATATCCAACTGTAAATTTTTAGACGATGCGTTTGTAGTGCTGAACCAAACATTTAGAAATCATAATATTAACCGCAATTCTAAAGAGGCAGCTGCATTCAGGGAAATCATTTCGGAATATTTTGAACGCAAATAATGTTTATTGATTATGTAAAAATTTCTATTAAAGCCGGTAAAGGTGGAAACGGAGCCGTTGCTTTCCGCCGGGAGAAATATGTTCCCAAAGGCGGACCGGCCGGCGGTGATGGAGGGAACGGCGGTAATGTTTTTTTCATTGCGGATCGAAATCTTAATACACTACTGGACTTGAGATATAAAAAAATATACCAGGCCGAAAACGGCGATAAAGGGGGATCATCCTTAAAGGATGGAAAAAATGGTGCAGACGTATTAATTAAAGTGCCAATAGGTACTTTAATAAAAAATGCTGATACTGATGAAATTTTGATTGATCTTGACAAGGACGGGAAAAAATTTCTTGGCGCCAAAGGGGGTAAAGGAGGTAAAGGGAACAGCAAGTTTGCTACACCTACCAATCAAACACCGCGCTTTGCCGAAAATGGAAAACCAGGTGAAGAAAGGGAAATTGTTCTTGAATTAAAACTTATTGCAGATGTTGGTTTAGTTGGATTTCCTAATGCCGGCAAGTCAACTCTGATTTCAACAATCTCGGAAGCTAAACCTAAAATTGCAGATTATCCGTTCACAACTTTAGAACCTAATCTGGGCATTGTTCGTTATAAAGATTACCAGAGTATTATTGTTGCCGATATACCCGGCATTATTGAAGGTGCACATCTTGGTAAAGGATTAGGATTGACATTTTTGAGACATATCGAAAGAACAAAAATTTTATTAATAATGATTGATATAACTTCCGGGGATCCGCTTAAAGAATATAAAACTTTGATTCATGAATTAAACCAGTATTCCAGGGTCTTGAGTAATAAGAAAAAGATTCTTTCATTCTCGAAAGCAGATTTGGCTGATGATAATATTATTACAAAACTGAAGAAGAAAAAATTTGCGGGTCATACGGGACCCACACTTGTTTTTTCATCAGCAACCCGCTATGGAATCCAGGAATTATTAGATACTTTATGGAACGAACTTCAAGATTAAAGCCGTTAAGTTATGTACTGCGAATATCGCTTTTATTTATTGTTGTAATTGTTGCCGCAATTATCGGTTTAATCACCGGCTCCGTTAGCATCTCCCTTAAAGAATTTTTTAATGCCTTTTTTTCACCGGGAAGCAACTCAACAATTTCACAAATAATTTTTGATATTCGTTTACCCCGTGTGCTTTATGCGATTGCGGTAGGAGGCGGACTTTCTGTTGCCGGGGCAGTTTTTCAAGCTATGCTTATGAATCCTCTTGCCGAACCATATATTCTTGGTATTTCGAGCGGAGGGACCTTTGGCGCTGTGCTTTCATTTATCTTGGGTATATCATTCCTGGGCACACAACTATTTGCTTTTGCCGGTTCCATATGTGTAATGCTGATTGTGTTTTTTTTAAGCAGAAGGTTCGGTGAACTTGAACCTAATGTTTTGTTGTTATCCGGTGTAATGGTCGGGGCATTTTTCTCAGCAGCAATTTTATTAATGATGAGTCTGCTGAATGATTCACTTCGTGCGGCTGTTTTCTGGCTGATTGGTAATTTGTCATTGGCAGAAAAAGGAAATGTTTGGACTGTTCTAATTATTACAGTAACTGTGTCGGTAATTTTAATTCTACTTTCGAATAAATTTAATCTGTTGAGCATGGGTTCGGATTATGCGAAGCAGCTGGGTTTGAAAGCCAATCAATTGAAAGCAGTTACATACATTTTAAGCAGTGTAATGATCGGTACACTCGTTTCTGTAAGCGGCATTATCGGATTTGTCGGGTTGTTAGTGCCCCATGTGTGCAGAATGATTTTCGGTGTTGATAATAGAATAGTTTTCCCGACTTCATTTATTTTTGGTGCGGCATATTTAACTTTGGCCGATACTATAGCACGTACCCTAATCTCGCCGGCTGAACTTCCGGTTGGTGCTATTACTGCTATTATAGGTGCACCGATATTTATATTACTATTAAGAAAACGATTCAAATTATTTTTATAAAGGTAATAATATGAAACGTAAAAGAATAAAAATTTTAATAAGCGGTTTAGTAATATTTGCAGCATGCTCAACCGGTCTTAATCTTTTCACCGAAAATGATGAACTGGCTTTAGGTAAACAATTTGATACGGAGATTAGGAATAATCCTAAAGAGTATCCGATTAATAATGATGCGCTGCTAAAGGATTATATCGATAAAAAAATTTTCAAAGAAATAGTTAATTCACCTGAAGTAAAAAAAGCTTCGGTTTATAATTACCAGATGGAAGTAATTAAAAACGATACGACTCTAAATGCTTTTGCCGTACCCGGCGGATATGTTTATATCTATACCGGTCTGCTGAAATATTTAGATTCCGAAGCGGCTCTTGCCGGGGTTATTGGTCATGAAATTGCGCATGTAGAACGGAGACATGCAACGCAGAGAATTACTTCTGCTTACGGTTTGACTTTATTGATGAATCTTGCATTGGGAAATAATCCGTCTCAAGTAGCAGAAATAGTTGCCAATCTGTTCTCAGGATTAACATTATTAGCTAACAGCCGCGCGAATGAAGACGAGAGCGATGAATATTCTATAAAGTATTTAAGCAGCACACGTTTTTACCCGGGCAGCGTAAAATTCTTTTTTGAAAAACTAAGAGATGATGGTAAAGTTGCCAAGGGCGGCGGCGGATTAGCAACGTTTTTATCAACTCATCCCGACCCAATTGCACGTATTAGTACTACCGATGAAAGATTAAGAACTTTAGGGATGGAAGTTAAAACATACAAGGACGACGGAAATAATTTTTTCAAATCAGAATATCAAAAGAATATAAAAAGCCGCTTGAAATAAGCATTTTTAAGCTAATTTGAGTTACTTTGCTTGATGTTTGGGGTATCAGTCTTTATATTTGATGCCCGGTTTTGAGAATATAGCTTAAAACACGTTTATATTAACATGATGGCGAGGTAGCTCAGTAGGTTAGAGCAGTGGAATCATAATCCACGTGTCGGGGGTTCGAATCCCTCCCTCGCTACTTATTTTTAGGAGTTATATATGTATTCATTATTAATCACACTTTCTTTAGTAATAGCAGTTTTATTAATTATTGTTGTTTTACTTCAATCGAGTAAAGGCGGCGGGTTAGCCGGCTCGTTCGGCGGTGCCGGGAATTTCGGAACAGTTTTTGGCACAAGACGTACTGCCGATTTTCTAAGTAGAGCTACATGGTGGTTAGGCGGTGCTTTATTAGTTCTTGCCGTTCTTATTAATTTGTTCTTTTTACCGGGACAAACAACTACTGATCAACGGGAAAGCATTATACAAAGAGGTAATCAACAGACTGTACCGACATCACCGGCATTACCGCAGCAGCAATCTTCTCAACCGGCTCAGAAATAATTTTGATTAAGCCTCTTTGCAAGAGGCTTAAGTTTTTTATGATGAAACGACTGCATATCAATCTTATCCCATCTTTATTTTTCTCAGGCAGATAAATGAAAAATCGCAAATCACCAGTTAAGGCGTATAAAAATTTAGAATTCCTAAGTTCGGCAGATGCAAGAACAGTTAGAATTTTATCCGAGTATTATGAACCAAGATCGAGATTTATCAAAAATAGAATTGCCGATACAATCGTGTTCTTCGGCTCGGCAAGAATTGTTTCCCGTAAAGATGCCATGAAAAATTTGAATGAAGCCAAGAAAGGGAATGGAACATTACAAAAGAAGAAATTCGATAGGGCAGTTAAACAGCTTGAAATGTCTAAATATTATGAGGATGCCGTTGAACTTGCTAAACGGTTGACTAACTGGTCTAAGGATCTAAAAGAGGAGAGACACCGTTTTATTATTTGCAGCGGCGGCGGACCGGGCATTATGGAAGCTGCTAATAAAGGGGCTAAGCTTGCCGGTGGCAAATCGATCGGGCTTAATATCAGTATTCCATTCGAACAGTTTGTAAATAAATATGTAGATCCGGAACTTGCATTTGAGTTCCATTACTTTTTTATGCGGAAGCTTTGGTTTGTTTATCTCGCTAAAGCACTCGTGGTTTTTCCCGGCGGTTTTGGTACATTCGATGAATTGATGGAAGTTCTTACACTTGTCCAAACTAAAAAGATAACCAAAAAAATGAAAGTAATAATTTACGGCGAAGACTATTGGCGTGAAATTATAAACTTTGATGCTCTAATAGAACACGGTACAATAAGCAAAGATGATATGAAGCTGTTCGATTTCTGCAACACAATTGATGAAGCTTTTGAAAAGGTCACTTCGCACTTTTATAAATATTTTTTGAATAAGAGGAAATAAAGAATCCCGCTGCTTAGCGGGATTCTTTTTGATCAACCTTTGCGGTCTTTCAATGCTTGTTCACGAGATGCTCTCCGTTTTGCCTTGATTAAGTCCATTCTTTTTTCAATTGACGGTTTAACGAAAAAAGTACGTTTCTTATACTCTTTAAGAATACCGGATCGCTCATATTTTTTCTTAAAACGCTTTAGCGCTTTATCAATATTCTCGTTCTCTTGAACGGTAATGCCTACCACTAACTATCACCTACCTTTATTGTTTATAAAATTTGCGCACCAAACTTAGATAATTGGGCTAATATTGTCAAATTTATGGCAATTGTTGTATTAAATTAAGTTTTTACGCTTCCTCCTCTTCGGGTGTTATTACTAAGACCGGGCATTTGGCATAACGAATCACCTTTTCTGCAACACTACCAAGTAATGTATGAAGCACACCGGTTCTGCCGTGAGTAGCAATAACAATCAAATCACAATTAATCTCTTTTGAGTAATTGACGATTTCTTCGTAATCGTTCCCCTTACGTAGAACTTCCATAATTTTTACATTACTTTCCATTCTGAACTCAGTGGCAGTTTTAGACAGTTGTTTCCGTGCTTCTTCTTCCATATTTCTTATCACATCTTCTTCTGATACATCAATTGATCTAATAGCTAGAAACGGTGGCGTTTTTTCTAAAACATAAATAAGGTGAATCGTTGCATCCATTCTTTCGGCAAGATCGAGTGCATACTCCAATGCCGAAAAGGAGAGTTTACTGAAATCAGTTGGAACGATAATTTTTTTAATATCAAACATTTATTCACTCCTTATTCTTAATAATTTTTTAAGGTTCGTTACTTGAAATAAAACCTCGTTCTTTAGCATAATCGAATAATTGTGCATAAAGCATCTTGCGTGCACGATGTAACCGTGACCTAACTGTGCCTACCGGTATATCTACAAAATCTGCTATTTCTTCGTAAGTAAATCCTTCAATATCGCTTAAAATAATAACCGTGCGGAAATCTTCCGGCAATTTGGCTAATGCGCTCGATACATCATCATCTAATAAATTGCTGAAAGCATCTTGCTCGTAATGTTTTGATTCAACTTCATCGGATTTAATTGTTTCATAAAAATTTTGCACGTCATCGTAATCAACCTTACCGGGTTCCTTTTTTAGTTTGCGGTAATCGTTTATGTATGAATTTTTTAATATCCGGAAGAGCCATGCTTTGCAGTTAGTCCCTCTTTCAAATTTATCAAAGAACCGGAAAGCTTTTAAGTAAGTTTCCTGGACTAGATCATCTGCATCATCTTCATCGCCGGTGAGCCTGAGTGCATAATTATATAAAGAATCCCTATGCGGAAGCGCTTCCTTTTCAAACTCACTGTATAGACTCTTGTAATCGTTTGATTGAATATTGTTTGTTGTTTGCCGCATTGAATTCTTTCTCGGTTAAGCTGTATAAAAAATTCATATAAATCAAACTTAAGAAATTACCAATCCGTTTTTTATTTTTTTCTTTGCATCATCTAAGGTAATTATAAATCCATTGATGATTATATATTCAATTACATTGTTTTTTTTTATGATAAGATTAGGACATTCATTTTTGCTTATAGATTGTAGGTAATTTGTGTAATAAGGTATTGCGCAAATCGGGTACTGCAAATAAGAATTTCCGAGTAGCTCGTTATTTATGCGTATTATGCCAAAACCGTCTCTATGAAGTTTTGAATAATCTAAGTTATTTAATTCCGATTGTGTCGAAATAATTTTGTCTGATATTTGGGTTGTTTCTACTTGGTACCGCGTCAAATTATACTCTTCAATTCCATGATTGAGCGAAAGATCGCCTACCTCTTGAATGGTTCCTTTGAAATAGAAGTAATTTTTATCCGGATCGTATTTCTTTTCACGGTTGATACCGATATCTATTTTAAATTCCTTACCATTAAAGTGGGATGTAAGATTTCTCAAGAGAAGATCGAACAACATCGATTTATTTTCTGGGATGTTGAAATAATCATCGACCGGTACCTTGGTGAATGTTCTGTCGGAAATTGTATGGAATGCCGAGAGTAACGATATAAAATTTAATTTGCGGATAAAGTCTTTATCCTGATCATTTTTGATGAAACCTGATTCAATTAATATAGAGCTTATACCGTATTTAGTTAGGTTATCGCCAAAAGCACGCGGTTCAAAATCATCATCGTAACGTGCAATGTTGCCCGGAATAAATCTGCTTAAAGTTTTCTCTATAACAGAAATAACTTGCATACTTTTTTTGCGAGTTTCGTTGATGGTTTTTTCGTAATTGATCGGAGGTGCTAATAATGAAATTGCCGCACTTCTATCGGATATACCGGCTGTGTAATAACTGTTCTGGTCATGCAAGTTAAAGCCGAACTCCGGTTTGATTTCTTCTGCTAGTTTCCAAAGAATCCTGGATTCCGGTGATTCTTTCCTCAAAGCATCACGATTAATATCTATATTTATTGAGTTATAACGGCTATACAATTTCGCACCGTCAGGGTTAAGCATTGGTATAAATATTAATTCTAATTTATCAAGCAAATCATTTCTGAATTTGTTGAATTCATCATTTGAGATAAAAAAATTTAGCAGATCAAATATTGAAGCGGTAGCTGTTGGTTCATCTCCATGCATCTGAGACCACGCAAGAATTTTTGTTTCACCTTTGCCGATTGATATCTTAAAAATATTAGAACCGTTTATCGATTGACCGGCACTATTTACTTTCAAAAGATCTTTGCCGGAAATTTTTTTTATCTCTTGTACAAGTGTTGCATGTGTAATTCTATTTGAATCGATCTTTTGATTCTTGAAATTATCATACTTATCAAACAATAATTTTAGTGTTTCTTCCAATTGAACTATCCTTTATCCCTATTCGTTGATTTTAATAATGAATTGATACAAATTTAACCGTGTTATTTGAATAATTAAAGAGAATTTATCATCTAAATTACTTGGAGTCACAATGGCAACGGATATGTTAAAGCTCGGATCGCAAGCACCGGACTTCAATTTACCATCAGTAGATGGTAAAAATTACACACTCAAATCATTCTCTGGTAAAAAAGGATTAATAGTTATTTTCAGTTGCAATCACTGTCCTTATGTACAAGCTTATGAAGAGCGAATCAAACTAATTCAGAAAGATTATGAAAAAGATATTTATGTAGTAGCTATAAGCTCGAATGAAGATATTAACTATCCCGAAGATTCGTTTGAAGAGATGAAGAAGCGAGCGGAACAAAAGAAATTTAACTTTCCCTATTTAAGAGATGAAACCCAGCAAATTGCTAAAACGTACGGTGCAACACACACACCAGAAATATTTTTATTCGACGAAAAAAGAGAACTTGTATTCCATGGAAAGATTGATGATAACTGGCAAGATGAAAAGAGTGTTAGAACTAAATACTTGAGAAATGCTATTAATGAAATGCTTTCAGGTAAAAAGATTTCTGTACCCGAAACATTTACAATCGGCTGCACAATAAAGTGGAAGAGATAAATCTCTTCCACTTTGCTTAATACATAATTCCAAGATTAAGTGTTAAATAAAAATGTCCGAAACTTTTTCTGAGGCGTCCCTCCAGGTTTTCAACACCTTCACCGAATATATGAACGTAATAATACCTAACATTCAAACCAACGAGATTGGATTTACTTAGACCAAAATTTGCGCCCAGACCAATATAACCGCCGGCAGCATAATGAGCTTTTGCATCACCAAATGCACTGAAAAACTCTTGATCATAAGGAGTGGAAACCGCTAATGTTGGTCCAACACCGGCGTTAATGTAAGGACGCAAATTATCCGTCAGAGATTCCGTAAAAAGCCGGTACTGAATACCGAAATTCAGTGGAATCAAAAAAACACGGTTAACTTTACCTATTGTAAATTTATTTCCCCAGTAATCAATATATTCTACTTCGCGTTCATCCTTCGATTCGGATATTGAGATATCGACAAACCCGGTTATTTCTTGCGAGAAATTTTTACGTAGGAATGTTCCCAATCCGAATCCGCCTTCGCCGAACATTATATCTGCGCCCCAAATATTATCAGGAAATATTTCAGGAGGTTTTTCAGGTGCTAATTCACCTATGCGCTGTGCATTTATAGCCGTTAAAGGCAATAATAAAAATATTATGTATGCTAGAACTTTCATTTTTCTTAACCTTTTGCTAACCTTTATATGAAAAATATATATATTATGTTAAAAATCAACTACATAAAACGGTATCTGGTTGATTAAACAATTCAAAATTATGATTGGTTCTATATGCCGGTTAACTTAGAATTAAAATTGAAAGTTCCTTCTCATCGTACCTTCGAAACAATATTGGAACAAATAAACGCCGAATATAAGGGGGTTCTTGTTCAGAAAGATATTTACTATATCGTAAAGAATGGATTGCTTAAACTTCGTGTTGAAGATGGTACTTATTGCTTGATTAAGTATTTAAGAGATGAAAAGGGTGAAAGATGGAGTAATTACGAACTCCTCTTTTTGAAAGGGGGCAATCCCGAAAAATATCTATCGGATATTTTTGCAACTGATTGTGTAGTTGAAAAGAAACGAAAATTGTATTTATATAAGAATACACGAATTCATCTTGATGATGTAAAGAGACTTGGTAAATTTTTAGAATTAGAAACAATTGTGAGAAAGAATAAAAAAGATGCTCAGAAAAAATTCGATGAGATTGTACAATTGTTAAAACTAGACTTAACTAATCAGATTAGAGCTTCTTACAGAAATTTATTGAAGAAAGTACTATAGCATTGTAATAAAGCATTTTAAGTGATGGAATAAATCAAAATGATTTTATCTAAACAGAATTTTGAATCGGTAGATATTGATAGTTTGGTCCAGAGTTTAATCGAAGCGGATTTGATTAATCGCTTACTAATAATAGTGCCTACAAATAGAAAGGCAAGAACGCTCAAGAAAGAAATAATTTCTTCATCTAAGAATAAATGTATTAACGTTGCTAATATTGAAACTCTGGGAACTATTTCTTCTAAACTGCTGAAGGAATCGATCCCTTTTAAGACGCTGAGCGAAGGTGCTTCGACCGTTTTTATCAAACAAGCTGCCCGGCAAACAACATTGCGATATTTTTCAATCTACAAAAACGAGATTCCATTCGGCACATTAGAGAAAATAAAAAATGTAATATCGGAATATAAACGACATGGGATTAATCCCTTGCGGTTAAGAGAGGAAGCAGAAAAACTTGAAAAATCTGAAAAACTAAAAGCGCTTGATATCGCTGATATTTATGAAAAGTATATTGAAAAATGTTTCTTTTTGAATGCGTATGAAATAGGAGACGTTTACCAGCAGCTGAATAAGCTGCCGGGCGAAAAGTTTCAATCTAATTTTAAAAGATTATACCCGGAAGTTGAACTTGTGATTGTAAATGGTTTCGATGAATTCTCCGAACCGGAAATTCAAATTATTAATTCTTTATCGGAACAAAACGTTAACTTATTCATCAACTTTGATTACAGCAGCAAAAATAAATATTTATTTGAGCATCTGGATAAATGTTACGATAGGTTGTTCGGGGTAGGGTTTCATGCTGTAGAGGATAGAACCGAATATAATTTGAACAGTTTCCGCAAAACGATAAAAGAAAAATTATTCAGGTTCTATGGAGTAGATAAAAAATATGATTATAAAGAAAAAATATTTAAGGTTTCTGCGCACGATAGGGAAAATGAAATTGAATTGATTGCTAAGGAGATTAAAAGATTAATATCGGAAGAAAATGTTCAACCGCATAATATTTGTGTTGCATTTAATCTTATTCAGAACTACTCGGCGTTAGTCCGCGATCTGTTTACAAAGTATGGGCTCCCGTTCAACCTTACCGATAGAACACCGCTCGATAATTCTAACCCGGTGAGTACGATAATTAACTTTATCGAAATAGCCGAGAACGATTTTTATTTCAAAAATATTCTACGTGCAATCAGCAGCGGTTTTGTAGCCGGGGATGAATTTGATTATTCCAATTTGCATCGCGTTGCTTCGGAATTAAAGATTGTAGCCGGCAAAAATAATTGGATCAACATTCTATCGGATTCTATCAAAAACTTAGACAACAGCGGTGATGAGGACGTTGAAGAAATAAATAGATTGAGAAATTCATACCTCAGGGCACTTGAGGATATAAAACGGCTTGATAAACTCTTACAAAGTTTTGGAGGGAAGGATACTATACCGGGATTTAAAGGAAAGCTTCTCCGCTTTATTTATGAATCAAAATTGCCATTTAAGCTTTTATCGATCAGCCAGAACCAGGAAGAAAATACCCGTGGTTTTTCGGAATTCCTGGAAACTATCAATGAAGTATTTGATCTGCTTGAAGATGAATACGGTACAGAAGAGAAATTTAGTTTACGCTTTTTCATGGATCAGTTGAGAACAATATGCAGCTGGGCACGATTTAATGTGAAGGAAAAGTCCAATTACGGTATCCAGGTTACATCGTTTGAAGAAATACGCGGATTGCATTATGATTATTTATTTATCGGCGGACTTTGCGACGGCGATTTCCCGACTCGCTACATGCCTCAAATATTTTTCTCCGGCACATTTAAAAAACAAGCACGAACTCACCAAACAGAGGAAAGAAACCGGTTCTACCAGGCACTTTCCGTATGGAATAAAAAATTGTATTTCACCCATCCTCTTACAGATACCGGGAGAGAAGTTGTAGAATCAACATACCTAAAAGATTTCGAAAATATTTTTTCTATATCTACGTTAGATATTCAAAATTTTTCGGATACAATCTATTCTAAAGAAGAATTTGAATTGTATGCCGGTAAAATATTAAGTGATGGTTACGCAGATAATATTTCCCGGTTAAAAAATATTTCGGATATTGACTTAACATACATTTCAGATGCAATTTCAGCTGAACAAGTACGCGAGCAAGATCCCTTTGCCGATTCAATTTATAATGGAATTTTATTTTCCCAACATAAAGCCGGAGCTGATTCAAGTACTGCTAAAGAAAATTTAAAAACCTTTGCAAACAAGCAGTATTCAATATCGCAATTAGAGACTTATGCGAAATGTCCATTTAAATTTTTTGTTGAACGTGTTTTGAATATTCAAGCTCTTGAAGAGCCAACAGAAGATATCGAAGCGATAGAAATGGGAAGGATACTCCATTCAGTGTTGTTTGAGTTCTATACATTTGTTAGAGACCATAACATAGAATTGGGCGGAGCAGATGAAAAGATGTTCATTGAACTGCGGAAGATAATTTATGAGTTTGCTTTCAAGTATATCGATGAGGGACCGTTTAATTCACCTATCACATTTTACGAAAAGGAAAAGCTGCTTGGAATAAATGGGAATGAGCGTGAATCGATATTAAGCAGATTTATTGAATATGAATCAAATGAAGGTAAAGAGTATTCACCAAAATATTTCGAGGTTGGCTTTGGTACTTTGAGGGAAAGCGGATCGGATAAAATTATCAGTGATAAAGAGCCAATCAAGATTAACGGATTAAAATTGCGTGGCAAAATTGATCGTGTTGAAATATCCAAAGAATATGACTCATTTAATATCGTTGATTATAAATTATCAGGTAAGAAGCCCTCGTTTAAGGAGTTGAAAAATGGAATCTCTCTCCAATTGCCGGTTTATTTATTTGCAGCACGGGAACTATTAAAAAGAAAGTTCAACAAAAATTACTCGCCGAATGAGATGTTTATCTATTCACTCAAATATGCCAAAGATGAATTTGGTAAGGACCGGGTATCCCTGGGTAGAGGTGAGGAGAAACTAACACCGGATCAGCTGGTGGAACTAACTTTGGAGCATATTAGAAAATATATTGAGAGCATTTCAAAAGGATTTTTTGGATTATCTCCGCACGAAAATAGGGAAGAGATAGTCTGCCGATACTGCCAGTTTAAATCGGTTTGTAGAATACAAGAAGTTCTTTAGTAACTGCCTTGGAATATCATAATAGCATTCTGATTTTTTTAAAAACTACATATTTGTTTGCAACTTAACGTAGGGCACTTTAAAATTAATTATATCCAATGTTCTAATTTCTTTAATTACTTTATCAACATAAGAATTTATATCTTTGAACAAAATAAATATCATTCCATCATAAGGGAAATTTTTCTTACTAAGATAATCATCAATCTTCATTAAGAATCCAGCAGATTTTTCATTAAATAAATAACGAAATGCCGGTATTAAATAATTATACATTTTTACCGTTAAGGGTAAATAATTAGTTTTTTCAATTTCTTTTTTGTTTGCTTCTACTATCGAAGAAGGAATATTTAGAATCGGGTGTAGTATTTTTTTTGTAATAATTTTTTGTACATGATTCTTAGTAAAATTAAAACTAGTAGGTTCTAATGAATGAATATGTGCGTGAGGTATTTTCTCTTTAATATTTTTTTCAATTACTTCTTTTGGTTCATGTGGTACGGTTATAATCAAGGCATTTTTAGTAACTCGTATTAATTCATACGTGGCAGTTTTAATATCGGTAACGTGTTCTAAAGTCTCGCTACAGAGTACAACATCAAATTGATTATCATCAAATGGCAACCGATGTATATCTACTGATCCACCATCAACACCGTAAATTTCTTTAGCCCTTTCGCACGCTTCCTGGGAAAGGTCGCAATTTCTCACCGCTGCGCCAAACAATGATCTTACCAACGCAGCTTTATAACCTTCGGCACCGCCAACATCTAAAAATGTTTCAAATTTTATATGAGCTAAAGCCTTCATTATTTGGAAAGTTATTATATATCTGTTCATTATGTATCGTTCAGAATTTGGGTCCCTAAAACCATAGATAGGTTGATGTGCAAAATATATTCCTTCATCTGAAGTTTCTCGGAATCTATTATCGAGCCATTGTTGTGTTTCTTCTGTGTATTTGTCCATTCTTCTTCTCAATAATATAATTCTGGATCTATGATTTTTCACAAATATTTCTTCGGGTATTCAAATAAAAAAACTTTTCCTTTGCCGCGTTCTACTTCCTTCCATTTTTCAATATCGAATTTTATTCCGACTATTCCACAAGTAGGCACATTATCTATAAATTGGTCACCGACATGGTTAGCATAAGAAGTGAATGAGGGATTGTGCCCGAAAACAAAAACAGTTTTGTAATCACTGCCAATTTTCTGAACAACAGCTTCTATTTCTTTAATACCTGATTCATAAATGTCATTTTCGATAACGATTTTCTTTTCGGGATACCCCGTTTCATCGGCAAAGATCTTTGCGGTTGTTAAAGCTCTAACAGCCGGACTTGTTATAATTAAATCCGGGATAAAATTTTCTTTTCTTAAGAGTTTGCCCATGAAAGGTGCATCGCGTTTACCGCGTTTGTTCAAAGGTCTTTCTAAATCCGTTTTAGCCGGCTCATCCCAGCTCGATTTTGCATGGCGGATCAAGAATAATTTTTTCATAAGCAGCTTAGTCTAAGATCGGACCAATTGAAGTTGGCGTTGTTGAAAACAAGATAGAAAAAACAAAAACGATGACAGATATTACTACTCCGTAAATAAAAATGTTATAACAAATTCTAAGGTAATGATATTTATGTCCCAGTACTTGTCCGAGATAATAAAAATCTTTTATCATGGAGCTGTACAAATATTCTTTATCGTTTATCATTTCCTTCATGCCCCAGCTAAAATCATTGAGACCCATTTTATAAAAGTTTCCGAAGAATAAAAGATTAGCTTTTTTGTTCTTTATATCTTCCCTTGAAAATATGCCAGAAGAGATTTTCGGGCGTGTAACAATAATAGCAAAAACCAATGTAACTAAACTTACTAAAGCCAATGTAAAAGTAGGTAACACTAAGTGCGGATTAGAATCGAGTTTACTTCCGAGCAAAGCGAAAAGTGCAGTTAACACCAGAGTATTAACACTTATCATAATGTTAGCCTTGCTGTCGGCTAAAGCGCTAAATTCAACATGGGTACGCATAACATTGCGGAACATAGTTTCCACTCCACGTCCGGCAGTTTTAATCTCTTTTTTTTCGTGATTATTACCGGCTCTGCCATTTAAGTCATCATCCGATTGTTCTTCAATTAACTTTTGGAGTTTTTTCTTCAGCTTTTTTAAATTCTTTTGTTTTTGTTCCTCAAACTCGCCGGCAGCATATTGCGTAAAAAATTTATGCTGGATTAAAAAATCAACTGTTTTTTTCAGCCATTCATATTCAGTTAAAGGTCTGCCGAAATGGAATTCAAACTCTTCGCGGAATAGATTATTGCGGTTCTTAAAATTTTTCTTACCGAGGTGTGCTAAATCAGCATCGCATAAGACTTCTTCTAAAAGGTTGCCCGGTGCCTGGGGTACTTTAGTTGCAAGTATACATTTTTTAATCTTTTCGATTTTTGCAATATCATATTTTTCTTTTAATAAAAACTCCTCTGCATATTTTGCACTTACATCTTCGTGTCCTTCGGCTTTTTCCAAATACCCAACATCATGAAAGCAAGCTGCGAGAAGTACAATCTCCAAATCCGAATTATTTAATCCCGATGCTCTGCCGATAATTTCCGATGATTCAACAACTTCTTTTGTATGACTTACATCATGATACACATGATTACTTATTCTTTTTGATTCAAGAAGAGTTAATACATAATCCTCAGCTTTTATTACTGTTTTATTGCTCATATATAACACACGGCTGTTATTTAAACGCTTAAATTTAACAAATTCTTTGTAAGTGTCTAATCAAAAATATCACTGCCGGTAAGCAGACTAATTGCTAAAGAATAACAAACCGGGGAAACATTTCATTCAGTGACACTGAGCATCTTGTTGAATAAGAACGGCTTTACTGAATTTTGGACTGATGTAAGGAATACCAAGGTTCAATCCTCTTAAAATAAAAAGTAATGCAAGTATAACAGCAAATACCGGGATAAATTTATTGATCTTTCGTTTTATGTTTAGATTAATCACTCTGCCAAAGAGACTTGTTGCAAACATGATGGGGAAAGTCCCTAATCCGAATAACGTCATGTACAATGCACCTGATAGAAAATCTACAGTCGTTACAGCGCCGGCTATTCCAACATAGACAAAACCACATGGTAAAAATCCATTTAATATTCCGATGGTCAATAACGATGAATTTGATTTCTTGGATAAGAGCCGTGTAAATTGTGTCTTAACCGGGTCGGAAATTATTTTATAAATTTTTGATCCGCTGATTTTGTTTTTCCATTTTCCCGGGGTGATGACATAGAGCAATATTAAAATTCCTATGAGTATCGAGAGATTTTGCTGGAGACCGAATAAAACAAGCCGGCTTCCGAAAAGGCCAAATAGAGCACCCAGAATAGTATAACTGATAATTCTTCCAAAGTTGTAAAGTACTCGTCCCAAAATAATTTTGATATTCGACTCGCTTGTGATTGGCAATGCTAAAGCGATTGGTCCGCACATTCCAATACAGTGAAAACTTCCAACCAATCCTACTATGAACCCGGTCCAGACTTCCATTAATTCACCACCAGGATTTGTTCGTTGTAATAGGAAATATTATTCACGTTCCAATCTACTTTTAGTTTCCACAAACCCTTTTCCATTTTTGAAGTGGTAACAATTTGTTTGTTTGCCGAATCCGGTTCAACTTTAACCACAAAATCCTTTTCGAGATTTGATGGACGGTAAAAATGAATTGTGCCGCTTAAATCGCTATGCTTAAAAATTGTCGGGAAAAGTAGGTTAACATTTTCTCTGTCAATATTTATCTCAAGCTGCTGTTGCAACTTTGATGTTCTATTAATTTTATCGATTTGCTGTTGATAGGCAAGTTCCTTGGTATAATATTCGTCTGTAACAAGATGCACATCTTCTTTCATAAAAATCGCTACAGTTGTAACAAGAATAACAACGAAGAGTATATAAATAACAGCTATACCGGAGCCCCAGGTTAGTTTCATTTTATTTTCACCTTTGCTAAAAATGCTGTGTTAATTACATCTAGAATTATTCCGTTTGAAACAACCGCAATCTTAAGTGGTGTTTTTAATTGTTTGATTTTCTCTTTTGGCAGAATTACTAAGAATTTTGCCTCTGTTACGCCTTGCGGTTCTACCTTTAAGTCGTTGCCGATAATTTTTATTTCACCCTCTGGATTTTGTAAGGTAAGTGAAGCCGGCAACACATCGAAGGATTTATTGATAATTTTCAGATCATAAATGTTGCTTATCTTGTCACCGGGTTGTTCTTGATATAATGTGCCCGGTGTACGCAAAATGCTTAACTCAACTTTTGATCTGTTTAAAAGCATGTAAGTAATTACAGTTGTTAAAAGAATTAGTACGATTGTATAACCTACTGCACGCGGAGTGAAAATAGATCTTTTTGATGTTTCAATTTCATTTTTTGATGCATAGCGAATTAATCCCTTTGGCCTATTAACTTTTTCCATTACTGTATTGCATGCGTCAATACATGCGGTACAATTCACACATTCAAGTTGGGTTCCGTTGCGGATATCAATTCCGGTCGGGCAAACATCAACACATAAATTGCAGTCGATGCAATCACCATAATTTTGCACTTCGCCTTTTTTTATTTTGCCACGCGGCTCACCCCGTTTGTAATCATAATGGATAACAATAGAATTTTGATCTAGCATTACACCTTGTAAGCGTCCGTATGGACAAACAAGAACGCATGCTTGTTCGCGGAAGGATGCGAATACAAAGTAAAAGGCGCCTGAGAAAAATAATACAGCAATAAAAGTTGCAAAGTGTTCAAAAGGGGAGTGTGAGATATACTGTTTAAGTGTGTCGATTCCGATTATGTAGGAAAGAAAAATATTTGAGATGATAAACGAGAGAAAGAAAAAGATTAATTGTTTTGATCCTTTCTTTATCAGCTTTTCACCACTCCATGGCGCCTTTTTTAGGGCGCGTTGTTTGTTCGCATCCCCCTCTATCCAGTATTCAATCTTTCGAAAAACCATTTCTAAAAAAATTGTTTGCGGACAAATCCAACCGCAGAATAACCTACCGTACACAACTGTAAATAAAAAGATTGAGACTATTATTGCGATCATAGTTAATGCAAACAAGTGGAGGTCGTGGGGACCGAAAGGTATGCCGAATATTATAAATTTTCGTTCAATGATATTTAATATTACAAACGGATGTCCGTCAATTTTTATAAATGGTACTACAAATAGGAAAGCTAATAGAAAATAACTTACAATAGTTCTTGCATTATAGAATTTGCCGGAGGGTTTCCTTGGGTAAATCCATTTCCGCTTTCCTTCTTTAGTAACAGTTGCAATGGAATCGCGGAATGTTTCTTCGTGTGATTTTAGTACATCATTCATTGGTGTTATAATTAACCAGTTTATAATTCGTAAATATTATCCATATCATTTTTTTCGAATTCCCATTTCAAAGGATTTTGATCAATATATTTTCTGATGTTATATAATTCCTTTTCATTTCTAATAATTCTGTCGTAAAAGCGAGATTGGCAGGCAAAAGGTGAATAACCACTTCTATTTGCCCATCGTTTTACCGAACCTTTAAATTGGTTTACAATAGAACCGAGTGTTGAATTATGTAAAGACGCCCGATCGGGCGTCTCTACATTTTTATTCTTGGGAATAATATTCATTATGACAATACCATGTAAATGGTTCGGCATTATAACAAAATAGTCAAGTTCTGTATTAGCAAAATGATTTGGTATTTCCTTCCAACATTTGTCTGCAATCTTTCCTAATTCATTCGTTACCATTTTACCTTCTATGATTTTACCAAAATATTCAATGTGATATTTTGTATTAATTGTTACGTAATACCACCATGGATTTGAATAATCCCAATCTTTTAACCGTGCCGACTTGATACGATATTTGTTGTGGTAGAGTTCCATTCAGATCGTAGTTTTTAGCTGCCGGTTGTTTTTGTCGTGTCGGCTTCTGTTGGTTCGACCCACTTTGTTCCTTCCGGCTGCTTAGCATTTGTCGGATTAGTACCATGCAAACTAATGATATAACTTGCTACAGCTTGCATTTTTTTCGGGTCTAATTGTGTTTGCCAGCTAATCATTCCTTTTTGCGGCACGCCGATTTTGATTGTCTTGAAAATATTTTTTATACCACCCCCGTTAATCCAGTAATCATCTGTTAAATTCGGGCCGACTAAACCTTCACCGTTTTGTCCGTGGCAAGTGACGCAATTCTTTACAAATATTTCTTTTCCTTCGGATAATGTTGCAGCATCATTTGCTAATGTTACTGTTTCTTCGTTAATGAATACACCGCTCTTGATTAATACTTGTCTCTCTAGTGCTGCTTGTTGAACTTCTAAATTGTATTCCCTGGCTTGAACCTGTCCATCATCGAACACATGATAACTTAATAAATATATAACTGCCCAGATAATCGTTCCGTAGAAAAGAGCTGCAAACCACGGCGGAATCCGGTTATCTAATTCTTGTATCCCATCGTAGTTGTGATGGAGAAGAATCTCTTGTTCTTTTTCAATTGGTGTAGATTTGGTTAAAGCTTTTCTTAGGGCAGTGAGCGGTGCTTTAAAGAGTTTACCTTCCGAATCATTTTTTTCTGAATAGACAACCGTGAGCCAAAGAACAAATGCAATCACAATTATTGTTAGAACGAGCATGAATTTCATCACTTTGTCCAATGTTTCTTCCCCGGCGGCAAATAAATCACTCTGTTCGAAGAAGAAAAAAAGTGATATGAAAAGCGGAAATAAAATTTTATTCGATCTCATTTTTATTCTCTGTCTTATGATTATTCTCTATTTGATTTTCCAACGGCAGATTTTCCATCTTGGCCAAATAATTTTTGTCGAGTTTGATTACCCAAACAAGTAAGAGAATAAAAATCCCGAAAAAAATTACCAGGCCGATGATCCCGAAAGTAGAAATATCTTCCAATGAGCTTAAATATTTTGATATCATGATTATTTGTTAACCGTTTGATTCCCTTTAATATCCGTACCTAAGCGCTGCAAATATGCAATTAGTGCAATTACTTCTTTGTCCGGTTCTGTCGGTACGCCGTTATTTAATAAATCATCTGCGATAATATTTGCTTGTTTCATTAAATCCTGGTTGGCAAAATCTTCGTAACCTTGCTCATAAGGAACTCCAATTGAACGCATTACATTTATTTTGGCCGGTGTTATAGAAGTGTCTATTGATTGTGTAAAGAGCCACGGGTACGGCGGCATAATAGAACCGGGCGACATCTGGCGCGGATCCTCAAAATGTAAGTAATGCCATAAATTGGAATATTTTCCTCCTTCACGATGCAGATCGGGTCCGGTTCTTTTTGAACCCCATAAAAACGGATGATCATAAACAAACTCGCCAACCTTGGAATACTCACCGTATCGTTCAGTCTCCGATCTAAACGGACGAACCATTTGTGAATGGCATGTGTTGCATCCTTCGCGTATGTAAATATCACGTCCTTGTAATTCAAGCGGAGTGTACGGTTTTACACTTGCAATAGTAGGTATGTTTGACTTAACTAAATAAGTGGGAATTAATTCTACCAGACCGCCGATAAGCACAACAACCAAAGCAAGTAGGGCAAATTGAGCCGGGCGCTTTTCAAGCCATCTATGAATCAATCCTCTCTTCATTTGATCTTTTTCTTTTATATATGGTGCAGCTTCAGCTTCTTCATTTTTAATGAAAGTGCCGAGCTTGGCAGTCTTCATTAAATTGTAAACGCAAAGAAAAATTCCGGCAAAGTATAATAATCCTCCGATTGAACGGAGTATATACATCGGTATAATTTGTAAAACAGTTTCAAGAAAATTTGGGTATTGAAGAATTCCAAGCGGAGTAAATTGCTTCCACATTAATGATTGTGTAAGACCGGCCCAGTAAAGCGGAATAGCATAGAATACAATCCCGAGTGTTCCGACCCAGAAGTGTAGGTTAGCTAATTTTTTTGAGTAGAGTTCCGTACCCCACATTTTAGGAATAAGCCAGTAGAGAAGACCGAACGAAAGAAACCCGTTCCATCCCAGGGCACCAATATGTGCATGTGCGATTGTCCAATCTGTATAGTGTGTGATCGCATTAAAATTTTTAAGAGAAAGCATCGGTCCCTCGAATGTGGACATACCGTAAGCTGTAACCGCTACCACCATAAATTTTAGAATCGGGTTGTCGCGAACTCTATCCCACGCACCGCGTAATGTTAAAAGACCGTTCAGCATTCCGCCCCAAGATGGTGCAATCAACATTACGGAGAAAACTGTACCGAGTGATTGTGCCCAATCAGGTAATGCCGTATAAAGTAAATGATGCGGACCGGCCCAGATGTACAAAAATATTAGAGCCCAAAAATGTAATATTGAAAGTCGATATGAATAAACCGGGCGATTAGCAGCCTTAGGCAAGAAGTAATACATCAATCCTAAATATGGTGTTGTTAAAAAGAATGCTACTGCATTGTGCCCATACCACCATTGTGTTAAAGCATCTTGTACGCCGGCGTAAATCGGGTAACTCTTTATTAAACTAACCGGAATTTCTATTGAGTTAACAACATGAAGTATCGTAATAGTAACGAATGTTGCAATGTAGAACCAGATTGCAACGTACATATGTTTTTCTCTTCTTTTAATTATTGTACCGAACATGTTTGCGCCGAATGTAAGCCAAACAACAGCAATCATTAAATCGATAGGCCATTCAAGTTCGGCATATTCTTTCCCGGTTGTGATACCTAAGGGGAGCGAGAGTGCTGCTAGTACAATTATTGTTTGCCATCCCCAGAAGTGAATTTGGCTCAGTAGGCCGCTGAACATTCTTGTTTTACAGACTCTTTGAAGAGAATAATAGACGCCGGCAAAAATAATATTGCCTACAAATGCAAATATAACGGCGTTTGTATGGAGCGGTCTTATTCTTCCAAAAGTTATGTATTGAAGTCCTAAATTTAGTTCCGGCATATATAATTGGATTGCCAGTATTAGACCGACAAGCATTCCAACAATTCCGAACACCAGTGCTGCTATTGTGAATTGCTTTACGATCTGGTTGTCGTAACTGAATTTTTCGACTTGCATCAATTACTCCTGAATTTATGTAAAAACTTTTTGAATGCAGCTCGCCTCGCTCGACTCAAGTCGAAGTGGGAATGATGAACTCAGAATGCAGAATTTTTTATATCATTCTACATTCTTAACCTTTATTCAATATTCTTTTCCTTTCGTTCTGCATTCTGAACCCGATGTTCTGAATTTTTTTTCGAGTCTTCAAATAGTATTCTAACCGATGGTGTGAATTTATCATCGTACTGACCGCTTCTAACCGCCCAGATATAAGCTATCAAGAATCCACCGGCTACTAACAAACTTGCTATGATCAATATTAATATTACCGACATTAATTAAACTTCCTTTTTCTTGCAAAGAAGTTAACTGATAAAGTTGTAAATAAAACAACCGAAATAGAACTTACCGGCATCAACACTGCGGCTATTATTGGTGATAACGTACCGCTTACGGCATAGTATAACCCGAACAAGTTGTAAACGGTTGATAGAACAAAACTTGATATAATTATGTTCTTACTTTTTTTTGCAAACTTTATGAAATCGCTTAATCTGGAAAAAGAATTTGAATCTAATATACCATCGCAAGCCGGGGAAAAATTGTTTACATCATCGGAGATTGAAATTCCGATATCGCTCTGTTTCAAAGCGCCGGCGTCGTTTAATCCGTCCCCGATCATCAACACTTTATTCCCGTTTTGCTGAAGTGATGTAATGTAATTCAATTTATCAAATGGTGATTGATTAAAAAGCATCTCTTTGTTATTACCGAAAAATTCTTGAAGTCTATTCTTCTCGCTTTCATTATCACCCGAAAGAATTGAAATCTTGTTACTCTGTGCAAGTTCGAAAATTATTTTCTTTAGTCCATCCCGGTATTTGTTTGATATGTTAAAATAACCTCTAACTTTTCTATTGAAAGAAACATAAACTTTAGTTGATAGTACACCATCATCAATATTTTTTTCGTTCACAAAACTTTTAGAGCCGATTTTTATTTCGAACCCGTTTATAACAGCCGTAATACCTTTACCCGGTTCTTCGTCAAAGTAATCGGTTGACTCTATTTTTTTATTTGTTAATGAATTGTATATGGCAAGACTTAAAGGATGCGATGAATTTCTAACGGTTGATTTTATGAGGAATTCCTCCTTCCCGGTTAAAGCATCACCTATAAACTTAACTTCTGAAGTACCGTTCTCAGTTATAGTTCCGGTCTTGTCCAACACAATAGTATCGACCGCAGCTAACTTTTCTATAGCATAAGTATTTTTTAAATAGAATTTATTTTTACCGAAAATTCTTAATGTATTACCCATTGTGAAAGGAGTTGAAAGGGCTAAAGCACAAGGACACGCAATTATTAATACTGCAGTAAAAGAGTTAAATGCGAGTGAAGGATTAACAAAATACCAGTAAGTTGCTGCGGTTAAACCGATCAATAGAATAGCAATTGTAAAATGTTCACTTATAGAGTTGGCAAATGAAACAATCTTCGATTCTTCTTCTTTGTTGAATGCTTTACTATTCCAGAGTTGTGTTAAATAACTTTGCGAGACTTCCTTGATTGTTTCTAATTCGATTGCACTTCCAATCTGTCTGCCCCCGGCAAAAATTGTTTCACCATTTACCTTAGTTGCTGGTATCGATTCGCCGGTGACAAAACTGTAATCGATGTTTGCTTTCCCTTTGATCAATATGGAATCAGCCGGTATCAATTCATTATTCCTGATTACAATTCTGTTTCCAACTCCCAATTTTTCAATAGGAATGGTTGTTTCGATTTTATCTTTTTTAATCGTGACTGAAATAGGAAAATAAGATTTGTAATTTCTCTCGAAGTTCAGAGTATCATATGTTTTGTTCTGGAATAACTTACCAATTAGCAGAAAGAAAATTAACCCGGCGAGTGTATCGAGATAACCGGCACCATTCAGAAAAATTATTTCGTATAAACTTCTGATGAAAAGAATTAAGATACCAAGAGCTAGCGGCACATCTATATTGATTATTTTTTTCTTTAATCCTTTCCATGATGAAATAAAATAATCCGAACTGCTGAAGAAAAAAACCGGTAATGAAAGAAGTATATTTATGTATGCAAAAATTCTTTTCAGTTCAGGGAATTCATTTGTTCCCAATGATAGATATTCCGGGAAACTTAGAAGCATTATATTCCCGAAAGCAAATCCGGCAACGCCTATTTTGTAATAGAGTTTTTTATAATCGGATCTTTTTATTGTTGTTGTGTTATCAAAGTTCAATTGGGGTTCGTAACCGATAGAATCTAATAATTCTACTATTTCTTTCAGGTTTGTGGTTTTACTGCTAAAGTTTATAAAAATTTTTTTCTGTAAGAAGTTAACTTGCGAATTGATAATATCGGGATTCAGCTTATAAAGATTTTCCAATATCCAGATACAAGAACTGCAATGCATCTGCGGAATGTTAAACGTTACTTTTGAAATTTTTCCATCAGAAAATTCGATCAGCTTCTTCACCAGATCTTCATCAAGCAGAAAATCATAATTCCTTTTAGTCTGTTGCTTTTGTGTTATGCCGGGATTTTTATCGATGGAATAATAATCACAGAGGTTGTTTTGTTCGAGGATTTCATAAACAGTTTTGCAGCCGTTGCAGCAGAATATCTTTTCATTTACATGAATTGAATCATCGGGAGACTCATCACCGCAATGGTAACAAATCAGTTGTGTCTTTACCCTGGTATCTTGTAGTTCTATCCTTTCCAAGTAATTCTGTTCTAAGTGATGTGATTGTTGGCTGTTAAAAACCGGGTGCAAAATAAAAAATTTTGGATGCTTTGTCTAATATTAGTTTATTATTTGGGATTTGAGGATGCTAAGGTTAATTTTGTATCCAAAAAAATGTGAGGGAATAATGCTAACGTTGAAAAATAAGATTGTCTTCATTACCGGTGCTACTTCAGGGATCGGTAAATCTTGTGCTTATGCTTTTGCAAAAGAGGGGGCTAACCTAATAATTAATGCGAGAAGAATCGGTTTGTTAAATGAGATCGCCGACGATATTAGAAATAAATTTAATGTAAAAGTATTCACTTATGAACTTGATGTAAGAAATAAACAAGCCGTTATTGATTCAATTTCTAAACTGCCGGATGAATGGACTAATATCGATATCCTGATTAATAATGCCGGGCTTGCTAAAGGCCTTAACAAGTTTTATGATGATAATCCCGAGGATTGGGATGTTATGATCGATACGAATGTGAAAGGATTACTCTACGTAACTCATGCAATTTTACCCGGAATGATCAAAAGAAATTTCGGGCATATAATAAATATTGGTTCTATTGCCGGCCACGATGCGTATCCTAAAGGGGCTGTTTATTGTGCAACCAAACATGCTGTGGATGCTATAACACGTTCACTTAGGATGGATACAATCGATAAAAATATTCTTGTTAGTACAATCGATCCCGGTTTGGTAGAGACTAATTTCAGCAATATCCGGTTTTACGGTGATAAAGAAAAAGCAAAGAATGTTTACAAAGGATTAACACCTCTTACCGGTGATGATGTTGCCGACGCAGTTATTTATTGTGCATCTAGACCGCCGCATATAAACATTGCAGAGATTACCCTTCTTGCCGCGCGGCAAGCATCAGCTACCGTTGTGCATAGAGAATGATAAAGTGAAATAGGATGTGATAAAGAGTTCGATAAAAATTAACGTTACTTCGGCTGATTTTTTCCGTATATTTGCATCAGGAAATATTCAGTTCTTTCATCTTCATGATATATTAATCAATATAGGAGGTGCGAATGAACGTACAGCCTATAAATAACTCGCGTAACGATTCCCGGTACAAAAACCTGAACAGTAAGGTTCAACTTCCCAATGATAACGGTGCTAAAGAAGAAGGAAAAACTTTAGCATTCATTTCCGATTTTACATCGCCGGATGAAACGATTAAAAAAGTTTTTCCTTCAAAAACAGATGCACAAAAATCCAATGCCCGTGCCAGACTTTCATCCACATCGGAAAACTGGATCGGATAAGTGGAAATTTTTATTTACTGCCGGTCAATTTTCTTTTTTAATCACACCTATTACGGTGAATAAGTAATTATATTATTTTGAAAACACTTCTTTATTACACGTAAGAATAAAACATACTAACATCACCGGCACCTTCGCGTAAAATTTCCGGTTCATCGTTGCTCAAATCGACTATACTTGACGGGTTACCTTCCAATGCACCGCTTGCAAGCATTAAATCAACATGCGGATTAAAGATGGCTTTTATTTCTTCCGGGTCGAAGAGTATCTCGCCTTTTCTATTTGTTACCGATGTACTTACTATTGGATTACCCAATTCCTTTGCAAGCATCAAAGCAATCGGATGATCGGGAATTCTAATGCCTACGGTTTTTCTTTTTGTCCATAATTTTTTAGGTACTTCTTTAGCTGCCGGAAGAACAAATGTGTAAGGACCGGGCAACAATTTTCTCATTGTTTTGTATGCATAGTCGGATACTTTTGCATACTTGGCAATATCTTTTAAATCCGGGCAAATAAAACTGAAAAGTTTAGTACCGGATTCATGTTTTATATCATATATTTTTTGAAGAGCATCATGGTTGAAAATATCGCAGCCGATACCGTAAACCGTATCGGTTGGATAAATAATTACTCCGCCATTTCTTAAAACTTCTACAGCTTTGTTGATAAAACGCATTTGAGGTGTTACCGGGTGAAGTTCGTAGTATTCCATAACTTTCTCCTTCCTTGTAAATTGTAGATTGAGATGTTTATAGAAGAGCGGTCATTCTAACTATCGATTTGTCTATCGGAAATTTAAAACTTGCCGGTTAAATGTCAAATAAAAACTGTTAACTTTGCTGTAGAAAAATTTTTCATAATTGGATTTTCAGATGAAAATAAGCAAAATGTCCAAACCGGTCTGGATTTTAGGGTTTATCAGTTTATTTACGGATTTTGCAAGCGAGATGCTCTACCCGGTAACCCCAATTTTTTTAACTGCAGTTCTCGGCTCTTCGATGACCGTTGTTGGTTTGATAGAAGGTATGGCGGAGGTTACTGCCGGTTTCTTGAAAGGAGTTTTTGGAACACTTTCGGACAAACTCGGTAAACGTTCAATTTTTGTTAAGATTGGTTACGGTTTATCCGGAGTTGTAAAACCTTTGCCCGGAATTTTTCCGCATCTTTACACAGTGGTTTTTTCGCGAATCACCGACCGAATCGGTAAGGGAATCCGTACAGCACCGCGTGATGCTTTGCTGTCAAGTTACTCTGAAAATAATTCAGGTGCGGTATTTGGTTTTCACAGATCGATGGATACAATCGGTGCTGTTATTGGTCCGTTGAGCGCTATTTTATTATTGAATTATTTTCCCGGTAACTATACTCTCTTGTTTTTACTTGCTGCAGTTCCTTCCGTTGGTGCAATATTTTTCACATCGCTTACAAAGGATAACAACAAACTTGGCCGTGGACAAAAAGAGAAAAATATAATTAAGAACTTTTGGCAACAGTCGACTAAGGAATATAAAATACTCCTCACACTCATCACTTTGTTCTCATTGGTTAACAGCAGTGATGTGTTTTTAATTTTACGTTCAAAGAATATTACCAATTCGGATACAACTTCAATCCTCGGTTATGTTTTTTATAATATTATATATGCAATCTCTTCTTACCCGGTTGGAATTATCTCGGATAGAGTAGGTAAGAAGAAAATATTTGTTTGGGGACTTCTGATTTTTTCTGTTGTTTATTTTTTGTTTGCGGTTAATACTATTGCGTGGGTAATCTGGATTTGTTTTACATTCTACGGATTATATGCATCGTTCACAGAAGGAATTGCCAAGGCATGGGTGAGTGACATTACGGATAAAAGATATATCGGCTCGGCAATTGGGCTGCTTACAACTTGTTCAAGTTTAGCTGTAATGATCGGCTCTATTTTAGCCGGAATATTGTGGGATCAGTTTGGTCCAACCGTTCCGTTTTTAGTTTCGTCGATTGTAAGTTTTATTATTGCAGTTATTCTATTATTTAAATAGTTGTTTAACTCTGTTAACTCCGCGAATTCTTGGCAAACTTTGCGTTTAAGCTCATTTGGCAAGTTAAATAGTTCGGTTCATGAAGTGCAGATCATCTTTTATTATCATACTTCAATTTGCTATTTTTGATTCCGGTATTGAAAAGATTGATGGAAAATAAGATTGGCTAAAGAAAAACTTGCAGTAGTTGCTGTTAGCGGTGGAATGGATAGTTGCGTTGTAACTGCCATTGCAGATCAATCATACCGTTTGGCACTTGTTCATTTTAATTATGGTCAGCGTACAGAAGCGCGCGAACTAAAAGCTTTTCATGATATTGCCGATTATTATAATGCCGAAAAAAGATTGGTGATTGATTTTTCACATTTCACTAAGATTGGTTCTTCATCACTTACTGATAAAAATATTGAGATATCAAGAGCTGATCTGGATAATAAATCGGTGCCTACGTCTTACGTCCCGTTCCGGAATGCAAATATTTTGAGCGCATGTACAAGTTATGCAGAATCGGTCGGTGCAGAAGCAATATTTATTGGCGCCGTTTATGAAGATGCCAGCGGTTACCCTGATTGCCGACCGGATTTTTACGATGCCTTTCAAAAGGTTGTGGACATTGGAACTAAACCGGAAACGAACATTAAAATTGAAACACCGATAATTCACTTAACAAAATATAAGATTGTAAAAAAAGGTGTTGAACTAAAAGCGCCGCTCCATTTAACATGGTCGTGTTACCAAAGTGAAGATGAAGCGTGCGGAGTTTGTGATAGTTGTGCTTTCCGTCTGCGCGGTTTCCAGCAAGCCGGTGTTGATGACCCGATTCCGTATAAAGTTAAACCGGAGTATTTTTGAAATGCAATTGAGAATTTAGAACTTGTCCGCAATTATTCTGGCGGATTGAGAATCCGCCAAAGAGATGGCGGACAAGTGTAGAACGCAGAATGCAGAATTTGAAATGCAAAAGTTGTAGTATTTTTTAGCTCCGTAGGAGCGTTATATTTTTAGAAATGTTTATTACAAACGAATGAAAACCCCGTAGGGGTGATATAAAGAAGTGTGAAATGCTGAGTGAATTAATTTCGATAAAAGAAGCAAGTGAATGGGTAAGCAGCCAATTTAAAAGGAATGTTACACCTTCAAACATTTCTTACCTGGTAAATTATGGACGGATAAAAAAGTTTGCCGATAATGGGAATACACTTGTCAGTAAGGAAGAATTAGCTAAATACTACAATTCATATTATGGAAATAGACAACTGAATTGGAAAGAAAAACTTGGGGAAGATATTGATTGGCATCTTTCATTTGAGCAATACAAGGAAGCAGAGACCACAAAACACGTTCATCGTCTTCATCCATATAAGGGGAAATTTATACCGCAGCTCGTTGAATATTTCTTAGATGATCATATAGATGAGTTTAAGAAAGAAATATATTTCAAGAAAGGTGATGTAATTTTAGATCCATTCTGCGGTAGCGGCACAACTTTGGTGCAAGCTAATGAACTAGGAATGCATGCTATCGGAGTTGATATTTCAAAATTTAATTCGCTTATGAGCAATGTTAAAATTGGCAAATATGATCTATACGATTTAAACAATGAATTGAAAAAAATTACGGAGGCACTTAGACAATTTATTGTAGATTCTAACACTGTGAAATTTGAACTGCGACTTCTCGAAGAACTTGCGAAATTTAACAATGAACATTTCCCTTCGCCTGAGTTTAAAAGAGGAGTTCATTTGGGAAATATCAATGAAGATCAGTACGGCATTGAAAAAGAAAAAGAATTTTTACCGATCTATAAGAAGTTAATTAAAGAGTACGAAATAGAACTAAAACAAGTGAAAGCTGAAAACTTTTTAGGTAAATGGTACTTGAAACATGTTAGGACAGAAATTGATTTTGTTTTTGATTTGATAAAGAAGGTTGAAAATCCGACGACAAAGAAAATTGCAACAATCATATTAAGCCGTACAATTCGCTCTTGCCGGGCAACGACGCATTCCGATCTTGCAACATTAATTGAACCTATTTCAACAACGTATTATTGTTCAAAACATGGTAAAATTTGTAAACCGTTATTCTCTATTTTAAGCTGGTGGGAAAGATATTCGAAGGATACCGTAAAAAGATTATCCGAATTTAATTCGCTTCGAACTGAAACTTATCAACACTGTTTCACCGGTGATAGTAGGGCAATTGATATTTTTGAAGAGATTGGCAAGGATAATTCGGATTTTTTCAAAACTGCCAAGAAGAAAAAAATTGATGGAATATTTTCTAGTCCACCATATGTTGGTCTGATAAATTATCATGAACAGCATGAATACGCTTATGACTTGTTCGGGTTTGAAAGACATGACGAATTAGAAATTGGTCCGCTCTTTAAAGGGCAAGGGCGCGAAGCTAAAGAATCATATGTTGAAGGAATTGCTAATGTGTTGATCAATTGTAAAAAATATTTGATTGATGATTACAATATCTTTCTTGTTGCCAACGATAAATACAACTTGTATCCGACTATTGCCGAGAGTGCTGGTATGCAGATAGTTCAACAATTTAAGAGACCGGTACTTAATAGAACAGAGAAAGATAAAGGAGCGTATTCAGAATCCATTTTTCATATAAAAGAGTATTAAATGAATGAATTAAAAAGAGAGCTAATAGCATTAGAAGTTATCAAAACTCTTAAATCAAGATTCGATAATTTCCCTGAAGATACCTCAGACAATAGAAATGCACCCTTTCACGAAGCCTTTTTAGAAGCATTTAAAGTAAGAATAGAAAAACATGTTACTGATATTCCAATTTTTGTAAGTTTGGCAAGTTGGATGCATGGGTTGAATACTACATTGGGTCAATCGTTTTTTGAACATGTTGCCCATATTCTTTGTGATGGAGAGAAAAGGAAATTTGAAGGAATGTTTATCAACCAAAGTCAGCAGTCTGCTGTAAATGATATTATAAGTTCACTTAAAAACAATACACGACGACCAAATTTACAACAAGAAAATGACGAAGTGTATAGTATACTTGGAAATGCAGAAATTGAAGCACCAAACTTTTCCGCCGATGTTTATTTTGAAGAAACCGATAAACTGGTTCTTATCGAGGTGAAAACCGTTAAACCAAATAGTGATATTTTCAAAGAACAAAAAACAAAATTTCTGAATGGGAAAGCGGCTCTTAAGAATAAATTTCCTTCAAAAGAAATTTATTTCTATTTAGGATTTCCTTTCGATCCTCTTCATACCGAAAAGTGTGGTTATGATAAAACTCGGTTTCTTGATTACAGTGTAGATTTTACCAAATATTTTGATCCGCTCGAAGTGCTGTTAGCTGATGAGCTATGGAATTTCCTATCGCAAGAAAACGACACAATGGAAAGAGTCCTCTCTATCATAAATAAAATTGCTAAACCAGATTTTATGGAAAAGTTCAGCTTTATTAATGAACCAACAAATATTGAGATTGACCACCGGAAATATTCACAGATTTTGAATGAGTGGTTTCTTTTAAGAGAATTAAAGGTAACTAATAATCTAGAAACTCTTCGATCATTATCTATTAAACAAAGAAGTCTTCAAAGAATTTTATCTCAAAGTTTATTTGATCCGAAGAATGAATACAAGGAAAATAGAATTAACACTTTGTTGAGTCATTTATCATAGATAAAAAATTAAAGCAATAATTTGTCCAGCACTTCTACTTGAATAAATTTATCATCAATTTTGTAAGTGTAAGAATTTTAGTATAAGCAATAAGGTTAATAAAATAATAACAAACTATGACCAGCAAAACCAAACTCCTCGTTACTTTTCCCAATCCTAATCCGGAGAGGGATTACACAATAATTCACACGGCGCCGGAATTCACATCACTCTGCCCGGTCACCGGTCAGCCAGATTTTGCTACGATAATTCTCGAATACATTCCCGATAAAATTTGTGTTGAATTGAAGAGTTACAAATTCTATTTGCAGTCATTCCGTAACGATGGAATTTACTTTGAAGCGGTAACAAATAAGATTCTCGATGATCTCGTAAAAATCTGCAAACCACGCTACATGAAAATAACCGCAAGATTCAACACACGCGGAGGAATCTCTTCCGAAATTATTGCAGAGCAGAGAAGAAAAAAACTAAAGAAAAAATTTGTTTGACGATAGCCTATCTAAATCTTCCCAAAGGGAAGACTTAAATTCACTTGACGAACTTTTTATTCATTAACACTGAATAAACAAAGAGAAAATAATTCACAAATTAAAAGCCCTTCCCCTTGGGAAGGGTTTGGGATAGGCGAGAGATTATATGACAAAAAAAAACATAAAACATAGCTGGGCTGAGCCATACAAAATTAAAATGGTGGAGCCGATTAAAGTAACAACCCGTGAATTCCGCGAGAAAGCTGCCAAAGAAGCCGGTTACAACACATTCCTACTTAGATCCGAAGATGTTTACATTGATCTTTTAACCGATAGCGGTACCAATGCAATGAGTGATTATCAATGGGCGGGCTTAATGTTAGGAGATGAAGCTTATGCCGGCAGCAGAAACTTTTATTACTTGTGGGATAACGTAAAAAAATATTACGGTATGCCGTACTTTGTTCCAACGCACCAGGGACGCGCAGCTGAACACATGATTTCAAAAATTATGATCAAACCCGGCGATTATATTCCGGGCAATATGTATTTCACTACTACACGCGTTCACCAGGAACTTGCCGGCGGTACTTTTGTTGATGTTATTATCGATGAAGCGCACGACGCACAAAATGAACATCCGTTTAAAGGTAATATCGATCCGCAGAAGTTGGAAGATTTGATTAAAAAGGTCGGACCGAAAAAAATTCCGTACGTAAGCATGGCTGGACCGGTTAATATGGCCGGCGGTCAGCCGTTCTCGATGGAAAACTTGAAAACTATTTATAAGCTGACACAAAGATATGGTGTTAAACTTTGGTTCGATGCAACGCGCGCAACCGAGAATGCTTACTTTATAAAAATACGAGAGAAAGGTTACGGCAGTAAATCGGTTGCACAGATTCTAAAAGAAATGTGTGACTATTTTGACGGTCTTTGGGTTAGTGCTAAGAAAGATTTAATGGTGAACATCGGAGGATTCCTTGCAACCCGTAACAAAAAAGTTTATGAAGAAGCCCGCAACATGGTTGTTATTTACGAAGGTCTGCACAGTTACGGAGGTTTAGCCGGACGTGATATGGAGGCGATGGCTCGCGGTATTGAAGAAATGATTAAACCGGAAAACATCAGCATGCGTGTTAGACAAGTTGAATATTGTGGTGTGCAGCTAGAAAAATATAATATACCTCTCGTAAAGCCGTATGGTGGTCATGCCATTTTCCTTGATGCTAAAAGATTTTTACCCCACATGAAACAAGATTTATTCCCGTCGCAATCGCTTGCTGCCGAAATTTATATTGATAGCGGTGTTCGCGGCATGGAAAGAGGCTTGGTTTCATCCGGACGCGACCCCAAGACCGGTAAGCAGCGTTATCCCAAACTTGAATTAGTTCGTTTAACTTTCCCAAGACGGGTTTACACGCAATCGCATATCGATGTTATGGTAGAATCGATTGCGGAAGTTTATGAGCACCGGAAAAAAATAAAAGGTCTGAAAATGGTTTACGAACCGAAGTATTTGAGATTTTTCCAGGCAAGATTTGTTAAATTGTAATTGAAATAATAATAACTTATGATTTGGGGCGAGGTTACCTCGCCCTTATTTTATATTCATATGGTACACAGCGCATTAAAATTAAAAGAAAAATTTTACGAAGACCGCGATAGAATCTTTTACGATGAGGAACTTCTAAAAGATCCGTTCAAGTTTTGCATAATATTTTCATTGCTTGTTGAAGAGTATATAGTAAAATCCCTTAAAGAGATTAAACTTAATTGCGCTATTGCATCGGTCGGGAGTTTCAGCCGGCGAGAACTTTCCCCGTATTCCGATATCGATATTATGTTCATTTTTGATAAAGTGGATGGTAATGAGAAGTTGATAAAGGATGCTGTTACAAGATTATGGGACTCCGGTATAGAAGCTTCGCACACGGTGCGTGAATTTTCCGACATTAAAAAATTCCTGAAAGAAGATCTCCACGCATTTACACAATTTTTTGAAACACGGTTTATTCTGGGTAATGCAAAAGTTTATAACGAATGGCACAAAAAAGTATTCGAACCATTAAAGAATTCCCAGAAGAAGCAGCTTATATATGAATTCTTTGAAGATATAAAACTGCGCTACCAAAAGTTCGGGGACTCTGCAAAAGTATTGGAACCGAATGTTAAATATACTGCCGGCGGCTTACGCGATCTCCAGGTTGTTGAATGGATGTATTCGCTTAAAAATAATTTTGTGCTTACTTCTCAGGAAGAAATAAGCCAGACCGAACATTTCCTGAATACAATAAAAGAAAACAAAATTTTAATTCCGCGTGCAGTAACACGGCTAAAAGAAAGCTACAAAACAATACTTAATACAAGGAACAATCTTCACATACTTTCCAAACATAAGAACGACCGGCTGGAATTTATTTACCAGGAAAAGATTGCCCAAGTTTTAGGTTATACTGCCGATAATTGGCACGCCTATATGAAAAAATATTTTGAAGCAGCTAACGTGGTAAAAAGATTTTCCAGAACGATGATGAAGCGCTTCGAAGAAGAAATTTCAACTCCTATTTCGGATTACCTTTCAATTCAATTGGATGACGATTACAGTTTGAAGAATGGTGTTATTTCAATCGCACCAAATGTAAAGATGACTCTTTCTACAATACTGCGCGCATTTTATTACCGCGGTTTGAACGATGCACGTTTTGATGAGAATCTACGTTCACAAATTATTGAGTCGGTTTTTGACCATGAAGAAATTAAAAACGTAGAACAAATGTCGTCTGTATTCTTCAGGGAAATACTGAAGCTGCCGAAGAATGTTGGTAAAACTTTAGAGATGATGAATGAACTTGGTGTACTTGCAACTTTTCTGCCGGAGTTTAAGGATTTAGTAGGATTTTTTCAGCCCGGGGTTTATCATTGTTACACCGCCGATGAACATACTCTGATTGCCCTTAACAATCTTGAACAGCTTACTACACAAAACAATATAATGGGGAAACTGCTCAATAGTATCAAAAGAAAGGACCTATTATATCTTTCTGTTCTATTTCATGATATCGCCAAACCGATAAGTGTTTCCGGGCACGAAATTATTGGTGCTGAAATAGCCAATTCAATTATGGAGCGCCTCGGATTCGACCAGCAGGAAATCCAGGTAGTACAATTTTTAGTTCGTCATCATTTGACAATGGAACAAGTTGCTTTTAGAAGGAATTTGAACGACCCGACTACGTTGAACAACTTTGCAATTTATTTTCCGAATACGGATTGGCTCGATATGCTTTATTTGCTTACTTATGCAGATCTTTCCGCAGTATCGCAAGTTGTGTGGACACAGTGGAAGAGCGATTTGCTTTATGAGCTGTACCGTAAAACGAAAACCATGCTTGATGACAGAATCAGCGGACAAGAATTGTTATCGTTCACTATTCAAGAATTGATAAGTAAATCGGACCGTTTTGATGATTCGTTCAAAGATCATATTGAATCGATCGATGACCTCGGTTACTTGCAGCATTTCAGCCAGGAAGAAATTAATCAGCATATTGAAGAAATTGAGAAGGGTTCTCATGTCTCTGTATTTATTAAAGAGCTTGGCGGATTTACATCGGTTACGGTAATTACACGGGATTCCGACGCATTGTTATCAAGATTATGCGGTGCTCTTTCGATCAATGATTTGAATATACATGATGCAAAAATATTCACACGCAAAGACGGAATGGTAATTGACACTTTTAATGTTACTGATTTTAGATCCAACGGCTTGGTTGATAAATCACGTTACGAAAAGATTATACGGGATTTAAACTTGACAGTTGAAAACCAACTCCAGATAACAAAAGAGTTCAGCAGAATTAAATCCAAATGGTGGCGGCTCGAAAACAAAATATTCAAACGGAAGGGAAGAATAAAAATTGCTTTTGAGAAACACGATAAGTACACTATTATCGATGTCTATTCGCCTGACCGTTTAGGATTGCTGTACCAAATAACCAAAAAGATGAATGAGCTCGGCTTGTCAATTTACTTTGCAAAAATTGCAACACAAGGTGATGATGTGGTTGATGCGTTTTATATACTTGACCGCAACAGAAAAAAAGTTTCAAAAGAGAATTACGAGCTAATCACTTTCGAATTAACAGAATCAATCAAAGAAATGTTATAATATGGAAGCTTCCAACTTTTTAGAAGTAGAAAAGAGAGCTTGAATAAGAAAGAAATCTTATTGATAGCTTAAATATATGTTTCGTAAAGTTGGAAGTTCTTAAGAGGTGCAAAATTGAATTTTATGGATAGGACAAACCCGATTGGATTTTTCGATTCCGGTATCGGCGGATTAACAGTTGTTAAGGCGGTGTCGCGATTGCTGCCTAATGAAAACATTGTTTATTTCGGGGATACTGCTCGCGTTCCTTACGGTTCTAAATCTAACGATACGGTTGTTGAATACACTTTACAAGCTGCAAATTTCTTGTTGAGAAAAAATATTAAGCTCCTTGTTGTAGCGTGCAACACCGCATCATCGGCAGCTTTAAAAGATTTGAGAAGATTTTTAACTATACCCGTGATCGGAATGATTGAGCCCGGTGCTAAAATGGCTTCGAGAGAAACTAAAAAAGGTAAGATTGGAGTGATTGGTACCCGCTCTACGATTAATAACAAAGCTTACTCTAACGAATTAAAAAGGTTAAATCCAAAATTAAAGGTGTACGAAAAGGCATGTCCCTTGTTTGTACCGCTTGCAGAAGAAGGATGGCTAGATCATAAAGCAACAGAACTTGTTGCAAAAGAATATTTAAATGAAATGAAGGAAAAGGAGGTTGATACTTTAGTACTGGCTTGTACGCATTACCCTATACTTGCCGATGTAATTCAAAAGGTGGTAGGTAAAAAAGTAAAATTGGTGGATTCTGGTACGCCGGCAGCACATATTGTTGAAGAATATTTGAATGGTCGGGGATTAAGAAATATTTCGAACCAGCTTGGCAAGCATGAATTTTATGTAAGCGATATCCCTACAAAATTTCAGGAAATAGCCGAAAGATTTCTTGGAAGGAAAGTTACTCACTTGCACAAAGTAGAATTAGATGAACTTATTAATGAATGATGCCGGATACTCGATGCTGGATACTTGATTGTAGATCTGAGTAAATTAGTTTTATAATATGATTTGTATATACATAGAATGAGTTATAAGAATTTAGAGATATGGAAATTAGCTCGTGAGGTTTCCAATGATATCCATGAAATGAGTTTAAATCATTTGCCAAAATTTGAGATGTATGAAGTCGGAAGTCAGATTAGAAGATCGAGCAAATCAGTTAAATCTAATATTGTTGAAGGATATGGCAGAAGATATTATAAACAAGAATTTATACATCATTTAATTATTGCTCTTGCTTCTAATGATGAAACAACCGATCATTTGGAAACATTGTATGAAACAAAATCGTTAACAAACGAAGTTACTTATAAGAATCTGCACGATAAGCTTGAGACACTCGGAAAGAAATTAAATTCCTTTATTCAGTCTGTTGAAAAGAACACAACAGTCCAAGATAATCTCCCATCAAAGGGAATTTTCCCAGCATCAAATAACAAATATCCACCATCTTGTATCTAGCATCCAGTATCTTGTATCTAGTATCCAGAATCAAGTTTGTACATATAAATCCCGGAGATAGTTTTTGCATCTACGATCTCGCCGTTCTTAATTTTTTTATCAATCTCATCAAGAGTTAATTCAAAAATTTCCATTCCTTCTTCGCCTTCTTCACGTGCATGGTTGCCGGCGGTTAATTCCTTTGCTAAATAAATATGTAAGACCTCATCGCAGAATCCGGGGGTAGTAAATATTTTACCTAGTTTAGAAATATTTTTTGATGTATAGCCGGTCTCTTCTGTTAATTCACGAGTGGCACAATCTAATGGGTCTTCACCTTTTTCAAGTTTACCGGCCGGTAATTCAAGCACAACTTTATTATGCGGATACCGGTACTGGCTTATTAAAATAATCTTTTCATCGTCTTTAACCGGAACAACAACAGCTCCGCCGGGGTGGACTGCTACTTGCCTGAAACTTTTATTCTGCGTTCCATTGTATTCAATCTCATCAACTTTCACATCGAATACTTTACCATGAAAAATTGTCTCTGATTTTATTACAGCGAAATTCATTATTAATCTCCATTTATTTGATACAAATAACTGGTTGTGTGCACTATTCTCACCGAGTCTAAGTGGGTTAGATTACAATAATTTAAAAATTCATCAGCGTAAATCATAAAAAATCCGTTTAACTTGCCTACGGCAGTCAGGTCTGTATTCTATTTTTCGATTAAATAATTACTTTTGCCGTTATAGCAAGTTAATTCACACAACCGGTACAAATATACATTTATAACAGCAAAGTTGAATCGCAGATAATTATTATTTAGATTGCTTTTAGTCCACTAAAAAAATGAAAGGTGATTTATGAAAAAAAATCATCTTGAACTTTCGCCCAAGCTGATTAAGGTTCGTCAGCTTACCATAGATGACTATAAATCTGTAACTGAATTACAAAAGAAATGTTTCCCGGGAATGCCAACATGGACACCGGAACAGTTCCAAAGCCAGTTAACAATTTTCCCGGAGGGTCAGATAGGTGTTGAGTATAATGGAAAGGTAGTGGCATCTTGCAGCAGTTTGATTCTGAACTTTGCACTTTATTCCGAGTGGCATAGCTGGCGCGAAATTGCTGATCATGGTTTTATCAAAAATCACGACCCGAATGGAAATACATTATACGGCATCGAAATAATGGTAGATCCTGAATTTAGAGGTTTTAAGTTAGCAAGAAGATTATACGAAGCCCGGAAGGATTTGTGTATTAAGAAAAATCTGATGCGAATTGTTATTGGCGGCAGAATACCTGGATATGGTAAGTATGCAGATAAAATGAGCGCAAGAGAATATGTTGATAAAGTAATGAATAAAACATTGTACGACCCGGTGCTCACCACACAAATATCTAACGGATTTGTACTCAAGAGATTAATTCCGAACTATCTTACATCTGATGAGGATTCAAAAGGGCATGCAACATTTTTAGAATGGACCAATTTAGATTACGAACCCGATACCTCGCGGATATTTGTTCCTACCATGCCGGTAAGAATTTGTGCGGTGCAGTATCAAATGCGTCCAATAAAAAACTTTCAGGATTTTGAACAACAATGCGAATATTTTATTGACGTTGCTTCCGATTATAAATGTGATTTTATAATTTTTCCGGAAATATTTACAACACAGCTACTTTCCTTTCTTCCATCGATGAGACCGGGCTTAGCCGTTAGAAAACTTGCGGAGTTTACGCCGGATTATCTTCACTCATTTTCTACACTTGCAATTAAATACAATATCAATATAGTAGCCGGTTCACATTTCACATTGGAAAACGATCATCTTTATAATGTTGCTTATTTATTTCATCGCAGCGGTAAGATTGAAAAACAATATAAACTACACATTACTCCTAATGAAAAGAGATGGTGGGGCGTTGAACCCGGCAACGAACTTAATGTCTTTGATACAGATAGGGGGAAGGTCTCCATATTAATTTGTTACGACATTGAATTCCCTGAACTTTCACGTATAGTTGTAGATAAAGGAGCCCAGATTATTTTTGTCCCCTTCTGCACAGATGAGAGATACGCCTATCTAAGAGTACGTTATTGTGCACAAGCAAGATGTATCGAAAATCATATTTATACCGTTATCTCGGGTTCGGTTGGTAATTTACCTTTCGTTGAGAATCTTGATATCCATTATGCACAATCCGCAATATTCTCACCATCAGATATTCCGTTTACCCGGGATGCAATTTTAGCGGAAGCAACCCCAAACGTAGAAATGGTAATCGTTGATGAAATTGATCTCGAATTACTTAAAGAACATAAAAAATCAGGCAGCGTGTTAAATTGGAAAGACAGAAGATTGGATCTCTATTCGCTGAGTTTTAAACGTTAAATTTGATTTGTAAAGATTAATCTTCCTTATACTCGAATTAACTAAATAATATAAATTATATGAAAGGGTATTTTATGTATTTAATAAGAGATGTCTTCCGGGCAAAACCCGGTAAAGCAAAAAATCTTGTTAATGCATTTAAGCAAGCCGCTCCATTCATGGAAGCCGAAGGTTTTTCAAATATAAAAATTATGACTGATACAGTAGCAAATTACTGGACAGTTGTACTTCAAACCGAGTGCGAAAGTCTTGACGTCTATGAAAAAAACGCACGTGGGTTTAGTTCGAAAACACAAGTTGCAGAAATTATGAAGGGCTATATGGATTTTGTGGAAGGAGGCCATAGAGAAATTTTTAAAGTAGAATAATTCTTAACTAAGACCTTGAAGGTTGATAAGAACCTTCAAGGTTTACTTATAAAAAATTTTTTAACAAGCAGTGATGAATTCATTGAACAGGTGAAAAGGAATGAGCGGTACAAATAAAAATATCTATTCCGGAATTGCAATGGACGAGAGATTGTTCGAGGCATTCAGAAATGCTTCTAAAATTAGAAGGTTTAAAAAAAATGAAATAATTACCGAACAGAATAAAGTTGAAAAATATCTTTCGTATATAGAAAGCGGCTCTACGGCTATTATTTATACAAATGAACACGGCAAAAAAATTTGCTTTGATCTTAATTATGAAGGAGAATATGTAAGTTCGTATGCTTCCTTTGTAACAAAAACTCCTTCGATGCACTATGTAATAGCTCTTGAAAATACACTTTTACTTTCCGTCGATTTTGATTCCTTAACGGATCTTTATAAAACAAGTAGAGCATTCGAAAGAATGGGAAGACTCGCCATTGAGTCTGTTCTATTATATAAAGAGACCCGGCTTCTTTCAGTTCTTACAAAATCTGCCGAAGAAAGATATTTGGAGTTAATGCATAAAGCTCCTGATATTTTGATGCGAACACCGCAAAAATATATTGCTTCCTATCTTGGTATTGCGCCCGAATCATTAAGTCGGATAAGAAAAAAGTTATCTGCCTGATTTCTTAACATAGATCAATTTTCTTCGCATTTAGCCTCTATAATTTTGATAGAAAAAAATCAGGATGCATTTCTTAGAAATGATCCTGATAACTTTTTCTAATCGAATTTAGGAGGATAATATGGCAACGGCATTAATAACCGGCGCTTCCGGCGGTATTGGACTTGAGCTTGCAAATTTATTTGCACAGCAAAAAATGAACCTTGTTCTGGTAGCCCGTAACGAAAAAAAACTCATAGAGATTGCCGAAAAATTTACAAGGTCGGGGATCCAAGTTACAATCTATCCAAAAGATTTAAGTGTGTTGGAAAATGCCGAAGAGATCTATAATGATCTTAAAAATAAAAATGTGACTATTGATTATTTAGTAAACAATGCCGGCTTTGGTTTGCACGGAAGTTTAACCGAAACATCGTGGCAGCGTGAACTGGAAATGATTAACCTGAACATGGTAGCACTGACATACTTAACAAAAATGTTTGCAGCCGATATGAAAGAAAAAGGTTCCGGAAATATTCTCAATGTTGCATCCACCGGTTCTTTTCAACCGGGACCATTTATGGCTGTTTACTGTGCTACAAAGGCATACGTGTTAAGTTTATCTGAGGCACTCAATGCTGAATTAAAAGGGTCGGGTGTAGTTGTTTCTACTTTGTGCCCGGGTGTAACTGATACCGGTTTTCATGCAATAGCAGACACAGCAAACACAACATTGCTTAAAAGATCCAATCATGCATCGGCAAAAGAAGTTGCCGAATACGGCTACAAAATAATAATGAAAAGAAAAAGTGTTGGTGTACATGGTTTAATAAACCGGGCAATGGTTTTCTCACTCCGTTTTACACCCAGGGATAGCGTTACCGGTATTGCAAGATTATTAATGAAAAAAAATTAGCTGGCTAAATTCCTTGTAATCGTCTTTCTAATTTTTTCGTACAAAAAGAGGATACACCCCATATCCTCTTTTCTATCTGCAAGTCTTTATGAAATTCACAAACCTTTTTTAGAATCCATCCGGATGATTTCCTATTTTAATCTTGTAGAATAATATTTTGTACTCTTTGTAAAATGAATTTCAATTTTTAGTATAAAAGTTACCTCGCAGAAAAAGAGGATAAATCATGAAAAAAATTATACCGCTTTTGCTTTTAATTATGTTTTCAAAAACATTTGCCCAGGAATATCTTCAAAAGTATTATCCTGAAACTGACCCTCTTGTTCTTAATCAGTTGGAAAAATGGCAAGATATTAAGTTTGGCTTACTGATGCATTGGGGACCTTATTCCCAATGGGGAGTTGTCGAGTCGTGGTCGATTTGTTCGGAAGACGAAGGATGGGAAAGAAGAAGTACCGATAATTATGTCGAATACAAAAAGCAGTATGAAGGCTTGAAGAAAACATTTAACCCGGTAAAATTTGATCCTGATAAATGGGCTGCCGCAGCCAAAGATGCCGGGATGAAATATGTTGTGTTTACAACTAAGCATCATGACGGCTTTTGTATGTTCGATACAAAGCAGACCGATTACAAAATCACTGATGCTGAAGCACCATTCAGCAGTAACCCTAAAGCAAACGTGACAAAAGAAATTTTCGATGCTTTTCGCAAAGAGGGGTTCATGATCGGTGCATATTTTTCCAAACCGGATTGGCATAACGAAAATTATTGGTGGCCAAACTTTGCAACTCCGGACCGAAATGTGAATTATAACATTCCAACATACCCGGAGCGATGGAAGAAATTTGTAAATTTTACACATAACCAAATTATGGAATTGATGACCGATTACGGAAGGGTAGATATTCTTTGGCTTGATGGCGGCTGGGTACGCATTAAAACAGATGAAGAGGTTAAAGAACAAATGTTGAGTGCTAAGTATGCAACCCGTCCGCAAAGTCAGGATATTGACATGCCGGAGCTTGTTAGGAAAGCGAGGGAGAAACAACCCGGATTGATTGTGGTTGACCGTGCTGTTGAAGGTCCTTATCAAAATTACCTCACTCCCGAGAATCAAATCCCGGGTAAACTGCTGCCGTATCCGTGGGAATCTTGTATAATTATGGGTGGAGGATGGAGTTATACTTTCGATGCAAAAATAAAAGTGTCCATGAGCTAATAAATATTCTTGTTGATATTGTATCAAAAGGCGGAAACCTTTTACTAAATATTGCACCTTCGCCGGAAGGAACCTGGGATGATGAAGCTTATCAAAGATTAACCGACATTGGTGAATGGATGAAGATTAACAGTGAAGCAATTTATAATACGCGTCCTTTAGCACCATACCGTGAAGGAAAAGTTTGTTTTACACAATTGAAAGACGGCACTATTTATGCAATATACCTTGCAGACGAAAATGAGAAAAATATACCGGCTGAAATAAAAATTCCTGAATCAGTAGCTAATGATAAATCTAATTTCACGTTCTTAGGTTCTAACGAAAAACTAACGATTGAAAAAACGGGCAGTGATTTAATCATCAATATTCCTAAGACAATACAAAAAAATCCACCTTGCAGAGATGCCTGGGTAGTAAAGATAAAATAGATGCCCGGTTTTATGCTCTGGCATAAAATGATGGCACGAAGCAGAGGAAATGCCATATCGTTTTAATTTTTTGAATTGCATAAGATCAAGATTTTCTTTTTGATAGAATACCGATTTGCATTCATAAGTCTAAAGGATTTTATATTTTTGTTGGCGCTATTTTGCGGAGCTATTTGAAAAATGATTTACAAGCAGAAAAAGACAATTCATATCGTTCTTGCTTTTATTATTATCTCACTAATAACTCTCCTTATCAGCTCATTTATTAAGATACCTTATCGAATAAAAACATACTCGGAAGTTTTCCCGAAAGAAAAGTGGTTATTAACGCGCGGTAACGGCGGCGAGCTGATTTCTAACGTACTTGATTACACAAAAGGTTATACAACCATATATAATTTATCTCAGTTTGAACGTGGGGAGTTTATATCCCTTAATCTTAACAAGTTTCTTAAGGACAAAAAAGAATTATCAAAAGGTGATACTATCGCCGTACTGCAGTCGAGCAACGTACAAGATCAACTCATTTCAGCTGAAGGAGAACTTGATGTTGCGATTGCAAACTTGAAATCACAGAGCAGCGGTCAAAAAGAAGAACTTATTATTGAAGCTGAAAATAAAATTAAGTACACAAACGAAAAACTTGCCGGGCAAAAAATTTTGTATGATAGGGCAAAGCAACTTTTGGATAAAGGAATAATATCTCAGCAAGAGTATGAGTTGCAAAAATGGACTTTTGATTTGCTCGAGATAGAACAGAAAATTTTTAATGCACAGCTTGAGAATATCAGGACAGGTGTTAAACCGGAAGATATTAAGTTTTTGGAATCCCAGATAGCTGCTATAAAAAACAAATTAACGTTTCTGAAAAATTGGGAATCAAATCTGATAATTGTTTCGCCGATTGATGGTAGAATCACGGCATCACTTTCTCCCGATACATTATTAAATGCAGTCAACACAAATGAAATCGTTCTCCACTCACCTATAAAGATTTTTGATTTACCCGAATTTTCGGAAGGCGGAAGTCTTAAATTATCATTTGCAAACATAGATGGAAATTTTTCGGGAAAGATTCTCAATATTAACCGTGAAGTTAAAATTGTCAGCGGTGAGCAAGCTGTATTCATATCGATCTTGTTGGATAATAAACCGGGCAATGTTCTACCCGGGATGATTATCGAAAGCTCATTAATACTTAACGATGTAACATTATTTGATTACCTGATAAGACTTATCACAAATTAATTATGGCAAGATTAGAGTATAAATATTACATACCGCTTCCATATTTAGATGGCTTAAGAAACGATTTAATGCCTTACCTGGTTCATGATTATTATACAAACCAGATGCATAAAAAGGAATACACAGTAAGAAGTATATACTTAGATACACATCAGTTGTTAACGTACAATCAAAAACTTGCCGGTATAAAAGAAAGGAATAAATACAGAATACGCGGATATAATGATCAGACTGAGGATTCGATTGTTTATTTAGAGATTAAGCGAAAAGATGTTGAACATGTTTCAAAAGATAGGGCGCCGATACTTTATAAAAACCTCGAATCATTTGTCGGCACTAAAGATATCTCGCTTATTATGAATTCATCAAGCGATACTTTAAAAAGAAAAGTAAGCGCACAAAACTTTTTATACTATTACCATTTGTACAATTTACAACCAACAGCAATTGTGTCTTATGAAAGAGAAGCATTTGAATGTAAATTCGGTTCCGGGCTACGAATAACTCTTGATAAAAATGTAAGAACTAGAAAAACTAATTCGTATAGGAATTTGTACTCCGACGATAATATGATCTCTTCATTAAAAGATTATTTTGTACTCGAAGTTAAATTTCATAAAGTTCTGCCAAGCTGGTTACCTTTAATAATGAGAAAATATAATATTGTAAGGGAATCTGTTCCCAAATATGCTATGAGTATAGATACGGTTAACGATAACATAATTAATCATTTGAACTAAGGAAAATAAAGTGCTCGAAAATCTTCAATCGATTAACGTTTTTTCACCATCAGTTTCTGAAATTATTGTAAATGTACTGGTCAGTTTTATCTGCAGTTTTGTTGTTTCACTTATCTATAGGTTTACATACCGCGGACCGGGATACTCGGAAAATTTTGTGAACTCGATTATGTTTCTATCTGTTATTACAGCTTTGGTAATAATGGTTATAGGTAATAACCTTGCACGTGCTTTCGGTTTAGTTGGTGCGCTGTCAATTATAAGATTTAGAACAGCTATTAAGGACACTGTTGATATCGTTTATATATTTCTTGCATTAGCACTTGGTATGGCCGGCGGTGTTGGTTATCATAAACTTGCAATTATTGGAACCGTTATAGTAGGATTAATTCTAATAATTTTTTCAAACACAAAATTTTCCTTTTTCTTGAGTAACCAATATATGCTTCAGTTCATCTACTCCAACGGTGAGCCGGATATGAAATCGATTCTAGTCATACTCAAGAATTACTGCAAGAGTTACGAAGTAATAAATATCCGTTCAAACGAAATTGATAAATCGATAGAATGTTCTTACTACTTACGATTGAAAAAAAATCAAGATACTACACAGCTAATTCATACACTGCAAAACGTAAAAGGTATGAAGACAATCAACATATTTTTTGATCAGCAAAATTCATAAATGGCTCTCTCATTTAAAAAACCACTCATAGCTTTTTTTGTATTCTTCATATTTGTTGCATTGTTTATTTCGTGTAATTCCAACACCGAATCAAAAACGATAGAACCCAAAATTATTTTATCAGCAACATATCCTTTAGAAATTAAACAGCCCTCGGGAATAACATTCAATCATAATTACTCCATGTTTTGGATTATTGATGGCGAAGAGCAGCGGATTTATAAAGCGGATTTGAACGGAAATAAATTATCCCGTTTAGCTTTCAAAGGGGAAGATCTGGAAGGAATATTTTATAACCGTAGCGATTCTACATTATGGGTCGTTGAAGAAGAAACAAGAGAGGTAATACATCTGGATTTGAACGGATTTGTAATTTCAAGACACAGCACAAATATAAGCGGTACTACCAATAACGGTTTAGAAGGAATAGTTCTGGATGAGAACAATAATATTTATGTCCTCAACGAAAAAGATCCTTCCCAGGTTATTGCTCTGGATGAGAATTTTAACGTTGCCCATCAATTCGGGTTGCCGTTCGCCGATGATCTTTCAGATATGGATTATAATCCTATTACAAAATATTTCTTTATTGTGAGCGACGAATCGAAAGCAATCTATATCTGGAAACCGGGAGAGGGGTTGCTTAATCAATTCTCATTACCCTTCACAAAAACCGAAGGGATTACGGTCAATCCCACCGAAAACAAAATTGTAATAGTTAACGATTCACTTGATACTTTGTATGAATATGAATTGATTACGAATGCGGAATGAGATTTTAAAATTTAGTATTCTCTGCACCTACACAACACCCTCACATTAAATCAATAAATATTGAAAGCACTGCGAAGGTGCAGAGAGAAACGTTAATTTGTCAAGACCAAAGCCATCCAAAAACACCGGCTGTAAATAATGCATATATCAATCCATCTATCGTGGCTTTAATAGTTGTTAACCAGGAACGTCCGTACCATATTGACATCTGCCAAAGTGCCAATGAATAACCAATAAACGATGTAACGCCTACAAAACGGAAAACTTGTAAGTAAGTAGCTTCAAGCGGTAAAGCTCGTCCGGCAACATAAGCCGCAAAAAAACTTACAGCTACTGTGTAGAAAAACCAGAGAACAAGACTCTTACTCATTGTCATTGGACCATTAGGCAAAACTGTTAAAACCAGTACCGGACCTTTTTTAGTTTTTTCAGCAAACTCAGGTGACTTCATTTCTTCCGTACTTAATGCTCGCGGCGCCATGTAATCGCCGGGCGGAATTTTAAATGGACGGAGTGCTTCCAACACTTTGTCTTCTTCGGGCATCTTAGGATATTCTCCTTTGTGCCATGGCAAAAACATATGTATGATTGAACTTATGATGAATACTACAACTGCAGAGAGTAGAATAGGAAGCCATAAAGAAACAAGTGGTACCATGACTTTCTCCTTTTTAAGTTTTGGAACTATGTTTGTTTAACTTTTACTTGAGATTATAATTTTTTGTGTTCCGTATGAAGTGCTCTCCACAACTTAGTAAATAAAATTAATCCCCTCAATATAAATTTTTGCTTTAGGCGTTCAACGAATGGTTGGGTGATCATATTCTTATGTTCCACTTCATTCATCATTGTTTAGTAATTGATAGTTGAGTAAGAAATACTTACGTTTTAGTGAGTTGATATTTGCATTTTGATTATTTGCTGTGCTGAACTGATAATTATTAATTGATAAGCGAGAGTGATTATGAGAACATTATTTTTCATATTGCTTTTACTCTTATCAATCCCTTCTCAAAATTTCAAACACCGCGTAGATGTTATTAAAATTGATGGTGCTGTAAACCCGGTGGTAGCCGATTTTATTCATGATGTTATTGAACAAGCCGGTGAAAAGAAAACCGAGTGTTTAATAATAGAACTTAACACGCCTGGCGGTTTACTCAAATCGACAAGAATGATCGTAAGTGATTTTTTAACATCCAGGGTACCGATTGTAATATTTGTTGCGCCATCGGGCACACAAGCCGCCTCAGCCGGGGTTTTTATAACACTTGCAGCTAACATTGCAGTCATGAGTCCCGGGACAAACATCGGGGCAGCTCATCCGGTGATGATCACAGAAGGTAATCAGCAAAATAGAAAAGACAGCACTGATGTCATGATGGAGAAAGCAACCAACGATGCCGCAGCATTTATTAGGAGTATTGCAGAGAAGAGGCATAGAAATATTGAGTGGGCGGAAAAAGCTGTTAGGCAAAGTGTATCGCTATCGGAATCAGAAGCAATGAAAGAAAAGATAATTGATTTCGTTGCTAAAGATTTGGACGAACTTCTTGTTAAACTTGATGGATATAGTACAGAAACGATAGATGGATTAAAAACAATTAACTCCAAAGGTGCGGCAGTTAATTACATCGAGATGAATATAATTCAAAAAATTCTTGATATAATCAGCGATCCTAACATCGCTTACATTCTTATGATGATCGGAATTTACGGATTGATCTTTGAGTTAAGCAATCCAGGTTCGATACTTCCCGGAATAGTAGGATTTATTTCTTTAGTACTCGCGTTTTATTCGCTGCATACACTCCCGATTAATTATGCCGGGTTGGGTTTAATAATCTTTGCTGTCATTCTCTTTATTGCTGAAATTAAAGTTATGAGTCATGGCTTGCTGACAGCCGGGGGAATAATTTCGTTTTTGGTCGGTTCGCTAATGTTGATTAACACTGATATTTCTTTTGAGTTTGTCCGTATTTCGCTCGTAGTGATAATCACCGTTACAATTTTAACTGCACTCTTTTTTGTATTTGCTTTAGGGAAGGGAATTGCTGCACAACGGAGACAACCGACAACCGGAAGTGAAGGATTGGTTGGGGAAAAAGGTTTTACTTTATCGGAATTAAAACCTAATTCAGTAGGACAAATTATGCTGCACGGTGAAATTTGGAATGCTGAATGTTCCGATGGGGTTGATAAAGGAACCAAAGTAGAAGTAATAGGCATTAAAGAATTGAATTTGTTAGTTAAGAAATTTAGTTGAGATATTTCAAAGACTTAACTAGACTGAAAAAATTGAGGAGAAAATATTATGGGACCTGAGAACATAGCAATTATTTCAATTATCATATTTTTTGTTATTGTAATTCTCTCCAGCGCAATAAGAATATTACGTGAGTATGAACGCGGTGTGATCTTTAGATTGGGACGTTTAATTCCTACAAAGGGACCCGGCTTGATTTTTCTCATACCGATTGTAGATAGAATTGTTAGGGTAAGCTTACGAGTAGTTGCGATGGAAGTTCCATCCCAGGATGTTATAACACGTGATAATGTCTCGATCAAAGTAAGTGCTGTAATTTATTTCCGTGTAATTGAAGCAGCAAAAGCGGTTGTTGAAGTAGAGAATTATCTTTTTGCCACGTCGCAGCTTGCACAAACTACATTAAGAAGTATGCTGGGGCAGTCGGAACTTGACGAACTTTTGTCGGAACGGGAAAAAATTAATAAACATCTCCAGGAAACCATCGATACACACACTGCACCGTGGGGCATAAAAGTTTCCCTTGTTGAAGTAAAGAATGTAGATCTCCCTTCTGAAATGCAGCGTGCAATTGCAAAACAAGCCGAAGCTGAAAGAGAGAGACGGGCAAAAGTTATTCACGCCGAAGGCGAGTACCAGGCATCCCAGCGTTTGGCTGATGCATCAAATATTATCAGTAGTTCACCATATGCGCTGCAATTAAGATTTTTACAAACTCTTACTGAGGTTGCAGCAGAAAAAAATTCAACTACAATCTTCCCCGTGCCGATTGATCTTTTTAAGCCATTTTTAGATTTAATGGAGAAAGCGAAAAAAGAGAGGAGCTAATTTTTAAAAAAGCAATTGAGAATGGAAAATTGATAATTGAAAATGAAAAGAACTTTGTCTCAATTCTCCATTCGGAATTTTTAATTGTTGTAATACGGTATCAACTCGCTTCCCATAAATTTTAATACCGCCGTGATAACACCTAAGTCATCAAGATAACCAACCAGTGGTGCAAGATCGGGGATAGCATCTATTGGTGATATGAAATAGATCAGTGCACCAATAACAATTGATTTACGGTACCACGGGACATATTTGTCACGCATATATCTATATAATGCTTTTATATCCCTGGCAAAATTTATTTTTTTACCAACGCGTTCTAATTTTTCCCATAGACCTTCTTCTACAGTTTTTTCTGCTTTCTCAACTTTCTCTGGAGTATTGAGTTTATCATCTAGTTCCGAAAAATCATAATCCATATTTCACCTCAATTTTTTTTGTATTGATCGAACCAGTCAAAAATTGTATTCCACCACAACTTTGCATTTTGTGGTTTAACTACAAAATGAAATTCGTCCGGGAAATACAAAAATTTGCTCGGTACATTTTTTCTCTGTAAGGTAGAGAATAATTCCATTGCTTGTCCCTCGGGAACTCTAAAATCAAGCGCACCGTGAACAACCAACATTGGTGTCTTAAAGTTATCTGCATATCGATGTGGCGACCATCTTTCATACATTGTTCTGTTTTCCCAAGGAGTTCCTTTGAATTCCCATTCCGGGAACCAGAGTTCTTCGGTAGTGCCCCACATACTTTCAAGATTGAAAACCCCGTCATGGCAGACAAGCGCATTGAAACGGTCTGTATGACCTTCGACCCAATTGATCATATAACCGCCGTAAGAAGCACCGGCTGCAAATGTATTTTTAGGATCAATGTAATTAAAATTTTCTATTGCATAATCATAAGCATTCATCAAGTCTGTATATACTTTACCTCCCCAATCACCGGAAATTTCGTCTGTGAATTTTTGCCCATAGCCCGTACTGCCTCTCGGGTTTGGTGCAACCACCACATAACCTTTCGATGCAAATAGTTGTGTATTCCATCTATAATGGAAATCATCGTTCCAGTGACCTTGCGGACCGCCGTGAATCAAAAATATCATCGGATATTTTTTCTTAGGATCGAAGAAAGGGGGCTTAACAATTATTGATTGAACTTTCACACCCTCAGCACCATCGCTCCAGAATGTATCAAACTCACCAAACTGGATTTGGCTCAATAAATCTTTATTGGTGTTTGTAATCTGTTCAATTCCGCCGCCGTTTGTTTTGAGAGCGAATATTTCGTGAGGCATATTGTTTCTCATACGTCTGAAATAAATTACCTGGCTATCGCTTGAAATTTTTAAATCAGTATTAATCCCTTCGTTCAAAAATAGAAGGTGTTCCCCGGTAGCTAAATCATAACGATAGATTGAATTATAAATTTGGTTTTGAGCTTCATAATAAATGTATTTGCTATCCGGTGACCAAACAACTTGTCCGATCGATCTATCAAGATTTTCAGTAATGACATTTAGATTTCCGCTTTCTCTGTTGTAAAGAACCAACCTTTGTTTATCGGCTTCAAATCCGGCACGAGTCATCGAACGGAATGCAATATAACTCCCATTCGGTGAATAGACTGGCTGATTATCATTTCCAGAACTATTGGAAATTTTCTTGATTGGAGCTGATGACCCGGATTTGACATCGGCAAGATTTATTGTATAAACTTCATTATTTGTACTTGTTGCAACTACTTTATCGGGATTCATTGTAAAAGCAATTTCTTTCCCATCCGGGGAAAATGTGTAATCCCGGTAACCACCAAGATCAACCGGCGGACAATCTGATTTATTCCCCGACATCAAATCAGCATATTCTTTTGTTTGAAGATCATATAAAAATAGATGACTTCTTTTATCGCCTCGCCAATCGTTCCATGAACGGTACATCAGTTCAGTAATAATTTTTGCCTTCACTTTGCTTTCATCTTCTGCTTTATCTTTTTCTTCGTTGCATGGCTGTGTTTCGCAATCCGGATAAACAGATGAAACAAATAAAATCTTTTTACCATCGTTAGACCAAACTAATCCTGATGCACCGCTATAAAGATTAGTAAGTTGCGTTTCATTCGACCCGTCAAGATCACACAGCCAGAAGTTTCCGCTTCGTGCAAAAGTAATTTTTTTACCATCGGGGGAAAATTTTGGTTCACCCTCATTTACATCCGAGTTTTTCAATGCACGTAAATTATTACCATCGCTGCCAATCAGATAAATGTCTTTGTTTCCTTTGTTTGTTTCCATGCTATAGGTTGTGACTTCGAAGGCAATTGTTTTTCCATCAGTCGAAACATCAAACGAACCGATCCGTTTCATATTCCATAAATCTTCAACCGTTATCGCATGCTTTTGTGCTTGAAGCGTTATAGCAGATATTATTAATAGAAATAGAAGGAGAGACTTTTTCATTTTTACCCCAAAAGAATTTTATTCTGGTGTGAAATTATGAAAAGGTGAGGGGAAATTAAAGGCAGTTATTTAATTCTGAATCACGACTAAGTCGGGACGAAGAATCTCATATGCTTAAGAGATTCTTCAGTCGTTTCACTCCTTCAGAATTAAAAAGATGGTTGCTAAACCTACCCCTTTTTGATAACTTTCGTCTCAATTTTCAACAATATTGCAAGAAATTATGAAATACCCTTTTCAGGAAGTCGAAGCTAAATGGCAGAAGTTTTGGGAAGAGAAAAAAGTTTTTAAGACCGATTTAACAAAACTCGATAAGAAGATTTACTGCCTTGTAATGTTTATATATCCATCTGCTGCAAAGATGCACATCGGACACTGGTACAATTACGGTCCGACCGATTCGTGGGCACGATTCAAAAAGCTAAAAGGATTCAATGTTTTTGAACCGATTGGCTACGATGCTTTTGGTCTGCCGGCTGAAAATTATGCAATCAAAACCGGTATTCATCCGCATGACAGTACCTTGCAGAATATAAACGATATCCGCATAATGGTTAAACATATGGGCGGAATGTATGATTGGGATTCCGAGCTGATGACATGTGTTCCGGAATATTATAAATGGAATCAATGGTTGTTCTTGCAGCTTTATAAAAAAGGATTGGCATACAGAAAAAATGCGCCGGTCAATTGGTGCCCGTCTTGCCAAACTGTTTTGGCACGTGAACAAGTGCTGAACGATGGTTCGTGCGAGCGCTGTGGAACAACAGTAGTACAGAAAAATTTAACCCAATGGTTTTTCAAAATAACAGATTATGCAGAACAGTTGCTCGATGGTTTGAACAAAATCGATTGGCCCGAAAAAACAAAAACAATGCAGTTCAACTGGATCGGGAAAAGTATAGGTGCTGAAGTTGATTTTGGTGTGATTGGTACGAACGATAAAATAAAGATTTTTACAACAAGACCCGACACACTTTTCGGCGCAACATACATGGTTCTGGCGCCGGAACATCCACTTGTTGATAAATTGACTACGAATGAATTCAAACAGAAAGTTGAAGCATACCGCGATTCAATAAAATCAATGACAGAGATTGATCGTACATCAACAGTAAAAGAAAAAACGGGGATCTTTACCGGGGCATATGCAATTAACCCGGTTGACAATAAAGAAATTCCAATTTGGATTGCTGATTACGTTTTGATGACTTACGGAACCGGTGCAATTATGGCTGTTCCGGGACAAGATGAACGCGATTGGGAGTTTGCCGAAAAGTTTAATTTACCCATTATACGAACCGTTCAACCGCCGGAAGGATTTGACGGGAAAGCTTTTGTTGAAGACGGCCCGGCAATAAATAGTGAATTTCTTAATGGTTTGTATGTTGAAGATGCAAAGAAAAAAATTATTGCATGGCTTGAAGAAAAAGGAATTGGTAAAAAAACAATTAACTACCGTTTGCGCGACTGGTTGATATCGCGCCAGCGTTATTGGGGAACGCCGATTCCAATAATTCATTGCGACAAGTGTGGCCAGGTTCCTGTTCCTGAAGATCAGTTGCCAGTTGTACTGCCTTATCATGTTGATTTCAAACCGCAAGGCGGCTCACCGCTTGCATCGAATGAAGAATTTGTAAACGTAAAGTGCCCTAAGTGTGGTGGTAGTGCTAAACGTGATGTTGATACTATGGATACTTTTGTGGATTCATCATGGTATTACTTGCGTTATTTGAATCCAAAGTATGATAAAGGAATGTTCGATTCTGAACTTGGAAAATCGTGGACACCGGTGGATACATATGTAGGCGGTGCCGAACATGCTGTGATGCACTTACTATATGCAAGATTTATCCACAAATTTTTGCGAGATATTGGTTTGGTCAACAGCGATGAACCATTTCAAAAATTGATTCATCAAGGAACGATTACAAATCTTGGCGCAAAGATGTCCAAGTCGAAAGGGAATGTTGTTGACCCAAACCAGTTTGTTCATGAATATGGCTCGGATGTGTTTAGGATGTACATGATGTTTATGGGTCCTTATGAACTTGGCGGCGACTGGAGCGATAAGGGTATTGTTGGTATCGATCGCTTTGTGCAGAGAACTTATACTTTGTTCGAATCACATAAAAATTTAGCGAATGAATTCCCGGCTAAAGATAAATATGATATTGCTGATCTTAACGAAAGTGAAAAAAATATTTATCGTAAAGTTAATATCACGTTAGAGAAAATTCAGAATGAAATAGATAATTTTAGATTCAATACTGCCGTTGCATCCTTAATGGAATTAATAAATGAATTTAAAGGACTGACGGATTGTAAAATGGAGATCCAAACATACGCATTAGAACGTTTTGCAATTATGCTTGCACCTTTGGCGCCGCATCTTGGTGAAGAATGCTGGCATCTGCTCGGTAAAGAAAAATCAATCTTCGAAAATGCCGGCTGGTTTGATACTGATCCGTCTGCATTGACCAAAGATAACGTCTTAATTGTTGTGCAAGTGAATGGTAAAGTACGTGCCAAGATTGAATTGCCGGTGGATTTACCGGAAGCTGAAGTAAAGAAAGCTGTTTATGATGATGAAAAAGTTAAGTCTCATACTGACGGTAAACAGCTTGTAAAAGAAATCTATGTTCCTAATAAAATTTATAACATTGTAGTTAAATAATTCTGAGCGGAGCGAATGCCAAAGGCATCCCTTTGGGAGAATCTTTTACTGATTTTTATTTGAGATTCCCATAGGGATGCCTATGGCATTCACCATTTTGTTTATTAGAATTTGAAGAAAGATTATGAAAATCGAACAGATAGAGGAATTAAAAAAAGAACTTGAAGAAGCAGTAAAGAGACTTTTAAGTGATAAACTTAAAAAAATAGTTCTTTACGGTTCTTATGCTCGAGGTGATTATGATAAAGAATCTGATATCGATTTTGCGGTGATTGCTAGTGTTACCTTACAACAAATAAATGAATATGACGATGAATTGGCCGATATATGTTTGGACCTCTCGTTAAAGTATGATGTGCTAGTTTCTGTTATGATAATCAGTGAAGAAAATTTTAACGGTTATCATGAAATTCTTCCTTGTTATTCTAACCTTGTAAAAGAAGGAATTCCAATTTATGGAATACAGTGAAATAGAACTTTCGAAATATAGATTGGATAAAGCAAAAGAAGATTTATCAGCTTCAAAAGAATTATTCAACACAGAAAAATATGCTCAATCTAATAATCGCTCTTACTATGCAATATTTCATTCGACGAGAGCGTTGTTAACTTTTGATAGGTACGATAGTAAAAAACATTCTGGGGTTATACATTTCTTTCATCAAAACTACATTGCTGCAAATAAAATTGAGAATCACTATGGAAAAATTTTATCAATGGCATTTAATATAAGAGTTTGAGCCGATTATCACGATTTTTTCATTGTGTCTAAAGAAGATGCAAAGAGACAGTTGAACAATGCTGAAGATTTTATTAATAGAGTAGAAAATTATTTATCGACTGAAATAAAAAAATAATTCTATACATAAATTAATATTTATAATATTGTGATTAAATAATTCTGAGCGTATCGAAGAATTTACAAGGCATTTAGACTAAGAGATTCTCCGTCACTTCTCGCTTCGTTCATCGAAGCGGACGTTCCTCAGAATTTAAGGAAGGAAAAAATGCTCGATATCAAATTAATCCGTGAAAATCCAGAGTTAGTTAAGCAAGGATTGTTAAACAAGAATGCAGCTAACGTCGTTGATGAAATTTTAAAACTCGATGAAGAACGCCGAACATTGATCTTGAAATCAGATGAATTGAAAGCGAAACGAAATCTGGTATCTTCTCAAATTCCCCAGATGAAAAAGGGCGGGCAAGATACATCTGCTGTATTTACAGAAATGAAAAGAGTAGGTGATGAAATAACTTTACTCGATGGTAAGTTGCGCAGCATAGAAGATGAAATCGAAGAAATATTACGCAGCACACCTAACCTTGCACATTCATCTGTTCCGGTTGGTAAAAGTGCTGAAGATAATGTTGAAGTAAGAAAATGGCTGCCGGAAGGATTCACTTTTGAAAATGATTTCAAAGTGCTGGATCACATCGAACTCGGGAAAAAACTTTCCATTTTGGATTTTGAGCGCGGTACAAAAATTTCCGGTTCCGGTTTTCCTCTTTATACCGGTAAAGGTGCAACATTAGAACGTGCGTTAATAAATTTTATGTTGGATTATCATCTTCAGCATCATGGTTACAAAGAAATTTTGCCGCCGGTTCTAGTTAACCGTGAATCTATGAAAGGTACCGGGCAAATTCCGAAAATGGAAGAGGATATGTATTTCATAGAGAAAGACGGACTTTATCCTATTCCAACTGCTGAAGTTCCCATTACAAATATTCATCGTGATGAAATTCTTAACGAGAAAGACTTAACGATTAAATATGTCGGCTACTCGCCTTGTTTTAGACGCGAAGCCGGCTCATACGGAAAAGAGTCGAAAGGATTTTTGCGGGTTCACCAGTTCAATAAAGTTGAAATGGTGAAATTTTCTAAACCGGAAATTTCTTACGACGAACTTGAATCGATGGTTAATGATGCCGAGGATATTTTAAAGGCATTGAATATTCCATATAGAATTCTAATGTTGTGCACGGGCGATTTAAGTTTTTCGGCGGCAAAATGTTACGATATAGAAACATGGTCGCCAGCAGAAAATAAATGGCTCGAAGCTTCATCGTGCAGCAACTTCGAAGCATTCCAGGCAAGAAGGGCAAATATAAAGTTCAGAAGAGAACAGACTAAAAAAGTAGAATTTATTCATACGCTAAACGGATCTGGATTGGCGACGAGCCGTCTAATGGTATCGCTATTGGAAAATAATCAAACTCCAGAAGGGAAAATTATTGTTCCAAAAGTTTTGCAGAAATACACCGGTTTTGAAATTATTGGATAGTTGAATTCAGAATGTAATAGTATATGGATGAAATTAATTTTCAATGAATAACTGATTTATTATTTAATTATTCTGCATTCTGAATTCATCACTCTGCATTCTATTGGAACTGCCTTTAATGAATTGATGTTATAAAACAGAAAGGAAGCTGAAAACTCTTGTTCGGAAGTCTAATCCATCTAAAGAAATATTTTCTTCGTTACAAAAGTAAACTTAGTCTGGGCATTTTATTTATAATACTATCTAATATAGGACTAGTTTACATCCCGATACTTCTAAAAGATAGTGCTAATGCATTAATAGGGAACATTAACTTAGAACTTGTAACGCGTTATGCACTTTTGATAATCGGTGCAACATTAATATCCGGCATATTCCGTTTTCTAATCAGGCAGACTATTATAGTAGTCTCACGTGAAATTGAATACGATCTTCGCCATGATTTTTGGAAGCATATTCAAAAACTGCCGCTTAGATTTTTTCAGAATAACTCGACTGGCAACATAATGTCCCATGCGACAAATGATATAAATGCTGTTAGAATGTGTGTTGGTCCGGCTGTTATGTATTCGATTGATAACGGAACTCTTTTTGTTATGGTATTAGGATTAATGATTGCTCTTAATTTGAAACTCACATTATACACATTAATACCATTGCCATTTCTATCGTTTCTTGTTTACATAGTGATGAAAAAAGTTCACGTGCGATATACAAAAATTCAGGAGAAATTCTCCGAACTGACAACTAAAGCCCAGGAAAATTTTTCGGGTATCCGTGTAATTAAGTCTTATGTCCGCGAAGATTATGAAATCGATCAGTTTACAAATCTTAGCAATGAATACTTAGACAGAAAAATGGGATTAGTGCGGCTGCAAGCACTTTTCAATCCGATATTTTTTATGGTAGCCGGGTTATCGGGAATAATTGTAGTTTGGATCGGCGGTATAATGGTGATGGAGGGCGAATTAACCGTTGGAGATATCTTTGCATTTATGGCTTTTCTTTCGATGCTTATCTGGCCTATGATTTCATTCGGATGGGTTGCCAACATGATTCAGCAAGCCGAATCAAGTATGAAACGGCTCTTGAAATTTTTTAATGAACCGTATGAGATATCGGACAATCACCAAACCGATAATTCGGTATCGAATATAAAAGGAACAATAGAATTAAAAAATGTTTCCTTCAGGTATAACGAAAATTTACAGCCGGTGTTGGAAAATCTAAATCTAAAAATTGAGCAAGGTGAAACCGTTGCATTCGTAGGTCATACCGGGGTTGGTAAAACAACTTTAGTTAATCTTATTCCTCGTATGTACGATGCAACAAGCGGAGAAGTGCTGATAGACGGGGTTGAGGTTAAAAAGATACCGCTGAATGTTTTAAGAACAAACATTGGTTATGTCCCTCAGGAAAATTTTCTTTTTTCTGATACCTTAGCAAATAATATTATGTACGGGTTGGAATCAAAGGATGAATCTGTTATTAGTAAAGTTTCTGCCATAGCTCAACTTGAAAATGATGTGGAAACCTTCCCTAAAAAATATGATACCATTCTTGGTGAAAGGGGAATTACATTATCAGGCGGACAAAAACAGAGGTCGTCGTTATCGCGTGCGCTGGCGATTGATCCTAAAATTTTAATTCTTGACGATTCATTTTCGGCGGTTGACACTCATACTGAAGAAGAGATTCTTAAAAAATTAAAAGAGTTTATGAAGAATAGAACAAGCATAATTATTAGTCACCGTATTTCTACCGTTAAAGATTCAGATAAAATATTTGTGATTGATAAGGGAAAAATTGTTGAGCAAGGTACACACGACGAGCTTGTTGACAAAGGCGGCATTTATGCCGATCTGCATTATAAACAACTATTAGAAGAAGAAATTTTAGAAATGAACTAGAAAGTTTTTATGGCTGAAGAACAAAAAGACGATGATATATTAGGTAAAGCGTACGATTCAAAATTGATGCGACGGCTGCTTACTTATGTTAAGCCGTATAAAAAATATGTAGCGCTTGCAATTTTCTTGAATATCCTGGTTTCTGCCTTACCGGCATTGCGGCCATATTTAAGTAAAATTGCTGTTGATGAATACATCGCAAACAATGACTATAACGGATTACTCTTAGTCAGTGTGATCTTATTAGGTTCTTTAATGCTGCAAGCTTTCGTTCAGTATTTCTTGACTTATTACACTGAGTATATGGGTCAAAAAATAATTTACGATATGCGTGTTCAAATCTTTTCGCACGTGCAAAAATTAGCATTAAAATATTTTGATAAAACTCCCATAGGCAGAACGGTAACGCGCGTAACAAATGATGTTGATTCACTCAATGAAATGTTCTCGTCGGGGATAGTTGCCGTTTTCAGTGATATATTTATCATCGTTTGGATTTTCATTTTTATGTTTTTAATGTCTTGGGACCTTTCGTTAGTAACTCTTTCCGTTTTACCGGCACTTTTTTATGCTACATTTTTATTCAGAAGAAAAGTTAGAGATGCATACCGTGATGTTAGGTTTCACCTGGCAAGGTTAAATTCTTTTATGCAAGAACATGTAACCGGTATGAATGTTGTCCAGATATTTTCAAAAGAAGATAAAGAGCTTAATAATTTTTCTAAAATTAATAATGATCATAAAGTAGCCAACATTAAATCGGTTTTCTATTACGCGGTTTTCTTCCCATTTGTTGAATTGTTAAGTGCCATCTCCGTCGGCTTGATCATCTGGTACGGCGGCGGTGAAGTGGTGCAAGATACATTAACACTTGGAATTCTATTTGCATTTTTACAATACACGGAAATGTTCTGGCGACCGGTACGCGATCTATCCGAAAAATATAATATTCTTCAGACGGCTATGGCATCGTCGGAGAGGATATTCAAACTTCTTGACGATCAAACAGTAGTTAAAAACCCCGGTAACCCGGTTAAACTTTATAAGATCAATGGTAAAATAGAATTTAAAGATGTTTGTTTTGCTTATAACTCCGGTAATTATGTGTTGAAGAATGTTTCCTTTCATATTAACCCGGGTGAAACGATTGCAATTGTTGGTGCAACCGGTGCCGGCAAAACGAGTCTTATCAATATTCTTACAAGATTCTACGATATCGATAAAGGAAACATTACATTAGACGGAATAGATATAAGTAAAATTGACAAAAGGGATTTGCGTAAATATATTTCAATCGTATTACAAGACGTGTTTTTATTTTCAGGTACGATAAAATCTAATATTTCTCTTGGCAATAAAAATATAACCGATGAACTGATAATTGAAGCCGCAAAAACAGTTGGTGCACATAAGTTTATTTCACAATTGCCGAATGGTTATGACGAAGAAGTAAAAGAAAAAGGCGCTACGCTCAGTGTTGGTCAGCGTCAATTGATTTCTTTTGCCCGTGCACTAGCGTATAATCCCCAAATCTTAATTTTAGATGAAGCTACATCAAGTGTTGATACTGAAACAGAAATACTAATTCAGAAAGCTATCGAAAAACTATTAGTAGGTAGGACATCGATCGTAATCGCACACCGTTTATCTACAATTCAAAATGCGGATAAAATTATTGTTATGCATAAAGGTGAAGTAAAAGAAATCGGAACTCATCAGGAGTTACTTGCACATAAAGGAATCTATTACAAACTATATCAACTACAATACAAAGATCAAGAAATCGTAAAAACCGCATAATGGAGGCACCATATGGCGACACGACGATTCATGACACTTCCAAGACACATTCTGGAAGGTGAAAAATTACACCCCGAAGCAACCGGTGAACTTTCAACCATTCTTTTGCAGCTTGGGCTCGCAGCCAAAATAATCTCACTCGAAGTAAATAAAGCCGGTTTAGTTGATATTCTTGGATTCACCGGTAATGAAAATGTTCATGGCGAGCAAGTGAAAAAACTTGACATTTATGCACACGAAATGTTAATCAAAGCGATGGATCACGGCGGACATTTTTGTGTTATGGCTTCGGAAGAGGATGAGGATATTATCCATTTACCGCCTCATCAAAAAATCGGTAAGTATGTTCTATTGTTCGATCCGCTTGACGGTTCTTCGAATATTGATGCCAATGTAAGTATCGGGACAATCTTTTCTATTTACAGAAGAATTAGTGAAGGAAATGGACCGGGTACTTTGGAGGATTGTCTTCAACCGGGGTATAGACAAGTTGCTGCCGGTTACATTGTTTATGGTTCAAGTACAATTCTAGTTTATACCGCCGGTCATGGAGTATATGGGTTTACGCTAGACCCGGCATTCGGTGAATTTCTTTTATCACATGATGATATTAAAATTCCAAAACGGGGAAGAATTTACAGCATTAATGAGGGGAATTATTTCTCGTGGCCCAAAGGTTTAAAAAATTATATTAAATATTTACAAGCAAATCTTTTTGAAGGAAAACCGTACCAGGCCCGTTACATCGGTTCGATGGTGGCGGATGTCCATAGAACTTTACTCTATGGCGGAATTTTTATGTACCCCGGTGATAAAAGGAATGCAAAGGGAAAACTACGATTGGTATATGAATGCAATCCTATGTCATTCATAATTGAATCTGCCGGCGGAAAAGCTACTGATGGAAATATTAGAATTCTTGAAAAGGTCCCGGAATCTTTGCACGAAAGAACTCCAATTTTTATCGGAAGCGAAGATGATGTACTGCTCGTAGAAAAATTTTTACGCGAAGCGGTTGGATAAATTTATTAAATATTCAAGCGGCAACTGTTAACTTTTAGTCAAGCATTAATATTTGCTAACTCATCGTTAAGTTTTTTTGCCAATTCTTCTTTTGTAATTCCGGCAATTTTTATTTTTGTTGAGTTAACAAGTATCTCGGGTTTATCGCCTTCACCCTTCATATATTTATAAAGACAATAACCTAATCTATTCCTATCGTTTATAATGGGGATGTTATCGGAAAATTTTTGAACGATGGTATAAACCTTTTTCTCGAGGGAATTATCGGGAAATAATTTTACTGCCGGAGGAGGTAGTGTTGTCATCACAAATCCTTAATAAATACAGTGCTAAAATAGATAAGAATACACTTTCAATCAAATCATAACCGTCCCAAACTTTTCCCCGGCAATCTGATTAATTAAAATAATAATTTGTAGTAGCAGCAATTAGAACTATACCGGTGTTCAATTTACAAGTCACCTAAATCTTTTTTGAAATACCGATCTTACAAGATTATTAATCATGTCAATAAAGTTTGGGAGAGTGATGAATCAAATTGATAAATGGAAGGGATTTCAATTTTTCTTAGATTTGTACCGATAAAATTGGTTTAACTTGTCTAAATCACCCGGAAGAATATTGATTATCCGTTTCAGCTCATTGGGAGATGTGCTGTTAACTACACCAATTATTCGTGCACTTAAGACAAAATATCCTGATACAAAAATAGATTTTTTGGTACGCGAAGAGTATGCGGATGCCGTTAAACTTAACCCGTATCTCAATTTTGTTTATGTTCTCTCCCGATCTGAAAAAATGAATTTGTTGATTAAGATAATTATGGAGAACAATTATGATTTTATAATTGATCTCCAAAATAATTTGAGATCCCGTACATTAAGAACAAAACTAAATACAGTATCTTACTCGTATTCAAAACCGACTTTTGAAAAATTCCTTCTCGTACGCTTTAAAATAAATTTATTAAAACAATTCAAAAGTATTCCGCAAAGGTATTCGGAAGCTCTTCCCGGTCTTATGTTGGATGATAAGGGATTGGAGCTGTTTCTTCCGCAAAGTACCGGGTCAAAATTAATCGGTGCAAACAAATATATTGGACTAATACCCGGATCAAAACATTTTTCGAAACGATGGCCTCCGGAATATTTTATTGAATTGGGAAACAAACTTTTATTACATGATTTTGTCCCGGTTATATTAGGTGGCAGAGATGATAAAGAACTTTGCGAAAGCATTTCCTCAGGCATAAGCAGCTCAATCAATTTAGGTAACGACAATAATCTTTTTCAAACTGCTTCGGATATGAAATTGTGCACGGTAATTGTTTCGAATGATTCCGGATTAATGCATACTGCTGTTGCGGTTGGTACACCGGTAATAGCAATCTTCGGTTCTTCTGTAAAAGATTTTGGTTTTGTACCCTATGGAGCAAAAAATTTAATCTTAGAAAATAATTCACTAAGTTGCAGACCATGCAGTCATATTGGTAGGAATAGTTGCCCGCAAAGACATTTCAAATGTATGAGGGAAATTACACCGCAGTATGTTCTGGATAGCACATTAAAATTTATTTCGGGATTATGAAAAAATTTTGGTATTTCTTTTATAACCTGGTAATTATACCGGTTGGAAAGATAGTCATAGCATTCTCTTTTCTCTATAATAAAAAAATTAGAACCGGGATAAACGATAGGAAGAAACTATTCGAGAATCTTATAATTGATCTTGCCGGTATCGATCGTAAAAAGAAAATGATCTGGTTTCATTCGGCCTCGATGGGGGAATTTGAACAAGCTAAACCGATAATCGAGCGAATAAAAAAAGAAAGAGATTTTAATATTATTATTACCTTTTTTTCACCTTCGGGTTACCGTAACTCGTTAAAGTATCCGCACGCCGATATTATTTCTTATATCCCATTCGATACTCCTTTTCTTACGGAAAGATTTTTGAATCTCGTGAGACCGGGTATTACAATCTTTATGCGTTACGATATCTGGCCAAATATGATCTGGCAGTTGGAAAAAAAGAGAATTCCTTATTTCATCGTAGATGCTACAATGCGAAGCAATACTAAAAGATATTGGCCTATTGTCAAAGATTTTCATAAGGTATTGTTTGCCGGAGTTACCCGTGTCCTCTCGGTTTCGAAGGAAGATGCAGCTAATTTTGGAAAATTCGGCGTGGCTAATTCCAACATTAAAGTAATTGGTGATACAAGGTTTGATAGGGTCTTTCAAAAAAGTTTGGAAGCTAAAGAAAAAAAACTTTTTAAGGACGATTTTTTTGTTGGTAAAAAAGTTTTTGTGCTGGGGAGCTCTTGGGAAAATGATGAAGAAGTAATGCTGCCGGCAATACAAACATTAATGAAATATGATAAGAATATCATTGTAATCATAGTTCCTCACGAACCCACCCTTCTTCATATTGAAACTCTTGAACACCAGTTTTACCGGAAATATTCAACCATAAGATTTTCGCTTCTAAATAATTACAACAACGAACGTGTGATTATAATCGATTCAATTGGAATTTTATTAACATTATATTCTTATGCTCATGCAGCATATGTGGGCGGCAGTTTTAAGCAAGGGATACACAACGTTTTAGAACCGGCAGTTTACGGAATACCGGTAGTTTTTGGACCTAAAATTGGCAATAGCCAGGAAGCTAATGTTCTTGTAAATAAAGGCGGTGCGGCTGTTATTCATAATAAAAAAGAGGCGTACAGATTATTACGTAAAATTTTCAACGATGAATTTTTCCGTGTTAAGATGGGAAAAATTTGTACCTCTTACGTCAAAGAAAATGTTGGAGCGACCGACCAAATCATTACAGAGATTTTTAAGTTTGTTTAGCCGGGTTGCCGTAAATTGTCTTTCCTGGATTGTGCAATTAAATCTAGCCGCTTGATTTTAGGATTATTTGGTTTTTTCTATTAATCTTTCAGTTTAATGTTATATGTGGAATATACATTGATGATTGTACGGTTTAATTTCTATAATCTATTTTATAAATTAACTTCCGGTAACTGTTGAGATATTAATTATGCCTTCTTCTTTTGATAAAACATTCGATTCTATAAACACAGATATTTTTTATCGTGATGCTTTGGAACATGCACCGGTAGGAGTGTTAATCTTCGGAAGTGAATTTCAAATAAAATTTGTTAATAAGAATTTTTTTCATTTCGGTGGTGTAGTCCAAGTAACGCCTTCAAGTGTGATAGGTAAAAGTATTTATGAGTATAGAATATTTGAAGAAGTCGATATAAGGAAAGAGTTAAATGAATTACAAAACGGTACTGCGTTTGAAAAAGAACTTGTATCTTCGCGTACCGTTTCAGGCAGTAAAATATCAATCCTTATTAAATGTGTTCCCATTTTATTAGAAGGTAAATTCAGCGGCGGCATAATAATAGTTGAAGATGTTAAACTTAGTCCTACATTTGCCGATCAAGATTTAATCCATGCCGGTAGTTTCCAGGATTTTCTCTATCTGATATGTGATTTTTTCCTTTTTACCGACCATGAAGGGAATATTAAACTTTCTACAGTCAAGAATTATGATGACTTCTCGTTTCTGTTTGATACTGAAACAGTGAAAATAAACAGAATTCCTCAAAAGCTTTCCGGGATACTATTTAAAAAATTATTGGAAACTGTAATTAGTAACAACAAAACAATTTTTTCTGAAATTCCTTTTATCCATAATAGCAAAGAAAGACGGTTAAGAATAACACTCATCCCGGTAAGACAAGATCACTCTTCATCCGGCACAATAATTTTATTGGTTAAAGATATTACCGGCGAGAGCGAAGAAAAAGTTTTAGCTGATGAAGAGATAAGAGAATTGCATGGTTATCAGCAGATTGTAACAAATCTTTTAGATGGTGTAATTGGCCTTGATACGGATGGAAAAATAATTTTTTGGAACGAATCCTCCGCGCAGCTCTTTGGATTAACGAGAAGCCAGGTTTATGGAAAGTTCATTGGCAAAATATTTAATCAAATAGATGAGGAATATTTTAACCGGCTTAAGAGCGAGCTGAATGAGAAAAAAATCTGGGAAGGCGAATTCAAAATAGGTGAAGACGACTCAATCGCAGAAATTTTTTCGGTTAAGGTAGGAAAACTCCAAACCGAGAATGAAGAAAGATTGATGATGCTTTGCTCTAATATTACTGCAAGAACAAAGTTGGAAATTCAATTAAAACAGTCGGAGGAACGGTTTAGGAATATAGTTACATATTCCCACGAGTACATTTGCATTCTAGACCCACTTGGGAAAATAACTTATGCCAACCCTTATTTTCTTGAAATGTTTCAATATACTGAAAATGAAATTACATCGTTGAATTTTGCCGATCTTGTCGATTCAATTTATCTGCTCAAAGAATCATTCGATCTCAACGAAATAATATCGTACAATACAAGGTCATTGGAAATTCCGCTCGTTAACAAATCCGGCAGAAGGATACATGTACTTGCAAGCTTTGCAACTGCAACCGATATAAGCGGAGATACGCAATATTATAATGTTATTCTAACCGATATCACTCTAAAAAAGGAATCTGAAAAAGATTTGCTGCTGATACGTTCGCTCTTTGAAGCATCACACGATGGGATTGCTTTGATAAGCAAGAAAAGATTTGTGCTTGTCAATGATTCCTTTGTAAGGATGTTCGGTTATAGAAGCGCAAGCGAAATTATTGGACAAGATCCGCTAGATTTTGTTATAGAAAAAGATATTACAAAAGTTGGGAATTATATCGATGCAATTGATGAAGGACGCACTGCACCGAGCCGCTTCGATTTTATCGGTAAAAAGAAAAACAGCAGTACTTTCGATGCTGAAATTTCAGGTTCCACATATGAAACCGAAGAAGAAAAATTTATTGTTTGGGTTTTGAGAGATATAACTGAGGAGAAAAAATCGCAAGAGGCATTACAAATTTCCGAGGAACGATATAGAAATATTTCGGAAAATATATATGAAAGTTTCTGGACTGCCGAACGCGTTGAAGGAGAAGTAAAGGCAGTATTTTATACGCCAGGTATTAAAAAAATCACCGGTTATACAAATGAAGAGTATTTGAAGGATGCAGAACTGTGGAAGAAAATTATTCATCCAGATGATCTGGATGAAACACTCGATAAACTCAAAAAGTTTTATTCCGACCCGGCAAGAAATTTTGAGACTTTCGAATACAGAATAATAGATGCTTCGGGTAATGTAATCTGGCTTGAAAATAAAATTAACCTTAAACGTAATCCCAGGGGAGAAGTTCAAAAAGTTTACGGAATTATTAATGATATTACATTATCTAAACGTGCTGATGAAGAACTAAAAAAATCTGCCTATGAATTAAAGGAATTAAATGATGCTAAGGATCGGTTTATATCGATTATATCACATGACTTGAGAACACCGTTCAGTTCAATACTCGGGTTTACCGACTTCTTGCTTAACGAAGATGATTTATCCAAAGAGAAACAAAAGCAGTATATAGAATTTATCCAGGAATCTGCGAAGAGTATGCTTAGTCTTGTAAATTCATTATTGGATTGGACACGGCTGCAAACCGGTAGAATAAAATTTGAACCGGAAAGAAATAATGCTAAGAACATTATCGAAAAATCAATTCAAATATTAGCCGGTGCAGCAATACAAAAAGGAATTAAACTTTCATCCGAACTTAGCAAGGATTATTACATCCATTGTGATGAAAACCTAATGCTGCAAGTTTTCAATAACCTAATTTCGAACGCTATCAAATTTACAAGTAGTAACGGTACTATAACTATATCGGCAAACGTTAATATTGAAAAAAGACAGATTGAATTTACTGTTAGAGATTCCGGTGTGGGAATAAAGAAAGAAGATCTTCAAAAACTTTTCAAAGTTGATTCGAAATTTACAACACCGGGTACCGCCGGTGAAAAGGGAAGCGGATTAGGATTATCACTTGTTCATGAAATTGTTCACAAACATGGCGGCGAAATATGGGTCGATAGCGAGTTGGGCAAAGGAACCCAGTTTACTTTTTCTATCCCGATTGCCTCGACAAATTTATTACTTGTTGACGACGCCAAAACAGATCGTCTGCTTTATGCCAAATTAATAAAGAGTATTATTCCTAATTACACGATAATTGAAGCTGAGAATGGTAAGCAAGCACTCGAAATTATTAAACATTCATCGCCGGCTCTGGTTATAACTGATCATAAAATGCCGGTAATGAGCGGCTATGATCTGGTAAAGCAATTGAATATTACTGATTTGAAGTATAGACCGCCGGTTATAATTTTATCAAGTGATATTAATCCTACTATTGAGAGCGAATATAAAGAACTGGGAATAGAATATATTTTTCAAAAACCGGTTACTTTAAGTGTCTTTAAAAATGCTATTGAAAAATCGCTGCGAAAGGCAGTTTTTAGTTAATCGATAATCCTCACTGAAATTATTTTTTCCTTTTCAATACAGCCCCGGTTACCGGTTCTAAAACAACTTTATCGGTTAAAACATGGAAAGGTTTTATACCGGCACTATCTTTATCAACTACTACTTCCCAGTTACCTTCAGGCAAGGGGAATTCCAATTCTAAATTTTGATCTGCATTAAAAAGTACGATAAATTTTTCATCGTCGTGTTTTACAGTGAAAAATAATCCAAACTTATTATGCGGATGTTCATGGAATAAAATTTCATCATAATTTGCTCGTCTGAAAGCTGAATAATTGTTTCGAAGATCGATTAAACCCCGGTAGTAATTTAAAAGCTCCTTATTGATATCGGCATGTTTGTAATTGATATAATTTGTTTCGTTATCCTTGTTATAAGTGTTATGATCCATCCTTCCCTTATCGGGATCTTTAACTTTTACGTTGTGGGGAATAACTTTTGATCGTGCAAACTCTTGTCCGGAATGAATCATTGCCATTCCCTGGGAAGTAAAAAGAAACAGTGCACCTAGTTTATTCAATTTTAGTTGGTATGGCGTTAACTTCATATGCTTATCGATATCTTTAATTGATTTATGCGGATCGATTTCACGGGAAGCAATTCTAATAAAATCTCCGAAAGTATAACCATCGTGAGATTCGAGGTAGTTAACGGAATGTTCCTTCTTCTGGAATAAACCGAGTGTATCGCGAACTAATGTTCCGTGTATATAACTTTTAATACGTTTAGGCGAATTGTTCCCGTACCAATGCCCGAAGATCCAACCGAGGCCGTTATTAGGATTCTCACCTTTGATTCCATTTCTTATTTGATCGTTCCAAGCTGCATAACCGCGTGAAGAAAATCCATCCGGTGAATAACCTCCTCCGCCCCACGCTTCGCCGATCAAAATAACATGCGGATTTATTTTCTTCGCTTCTTTGTAAAGTTCTTCGATTGTTGTCCAGTCAATTAATGTTGATAGATCGAAACGGAAACCATCGACATGATATTCTTTCATCCAGTACAAAATACTTTCTATTATCAATCTCCTTACCATTGGACGTTCTGTTTTAAGATCGTTACCGCAGTAACTTTGAGCGATATAATTTCCCTTACTGTCTAACCTGAAATAATATTCTTTATCAATTTGTTTTAGGTTACCTATTTCATATTCGGAAAGATGGTTGTAAACAACATCCATAATTACAGAAATGCCTTCTTTGTGAAATGCTTTTACCATATCCTTAAAATCATTAATCTGTTTTCCATCAGTGCCGATCCACTTATTCCATTTTAACTCTTTTTGATTTTGTGAATAGTAAGAAGCCGGTGCAAAAAAATTAGAGGTCATATATCCCCAATGATTGCGCTCGTAAGGATTCCATGTATTGAATTTACCGTCCATAGAATCTTTGAATGGAATCTCTACATATCCAAACTCTTGCGATGGAAGAAGCTCAACAGCGTTTACACCAAGTGATTTTATATAATCAATCCCTCCTTTAATTCCTTTTTCGATCAGTCCTTTGTATGTGCCGGGATTTTTTGCTCCTGAGGATTTGTGAGCTGTAATATCACGTATGTGCATTTCGTAAATTATTAGATCCCGCCAATCCTTGTTCAGCCATGTCGTTCCTTCCCAATTGTATGGAGTTTCTTTAACAATGATTGAACGGCGTGGATTCATATATGTAGTGTATGTGGTCACAGCTTTTGAATAAGGGTCAACACAGATTGGTTTGTTTGTATTGCTGAAATCCTCTCCTTTATGATAAACCTTAAATCCGTATAACGCACCGTATAATTCTCCATCAATTTCAATTTCCCAAACTCCGTTCTCATCTTTATTCATAAAATATTCTTTGCCTTTTTTATCTTCAGGATTTACGTAGGTGCATAGCCGGACAAGTGTTGCGGAAGGCGCAAATAATCTAAAATATGTTTTCCCGTTCTCTACAAATGACCCCAACTTCTTATTTGAATAGAATTTATCTAGTTCTTTATACCTTTTTTGAAATTCCAGAGTGTCCGGTTCATAGATTCGGGTTCTTCTTTCTGATGCGAACAATTTCTCACCTTTAATATTAAAAGTTACCGTTAGAAATATTACAAGTAAAATGAATAGTGAATTCTTTTTCATATTATTTCACTTTAATGTTTTGAAAAATATAATGTGATACAACTTATCGCAAATTTCTTTTATACGAAAGTACCGGTAATTATTTTGATGTAAATTATGAAAGTCAAAAAAAGGTAGGGTATTATAATTCTTTGGAGATATTTCTTGTGCGAAAGATGAAGGAAGAAGCCGTATGATTAAAATATTATAGAACTAGGAACAATATTATAACAAAAACAAGCAACCATGTGACAACAAAATTTTTCATTTTACTTCTGCTCTGTATCTCTACTTTTAATAGAAAACATACTTACTCTTATAACCTTATTCAATCGCATAATTATGTGAATTGTGCGGATATAACTTTGGTGAATTGGTTATTTAGAATTATTTAGATATTTCAATACCGCTTCGGTTTTAGAGTGAACGTGGAGCTTTTCATAAATTTTCCTGATATGAGTCCTTACGGTATCAACGCTAACGAAAAGATTATCTGCAATTTCTTGGTATCTCATACCTCGTGCAAGACATTCTAAAGTTTCATTTTCCCGATCGGTTAACAAATCCTTTACTTTATCTTTTGTAATTATATGATTAAAAGATTTCACAACCATTCGGGCAATCTGCATAGACATTGGCGAGCCGCCTTCAGACACTTCCTTTATTGCTTCAATAAGTTTTTGCGGTGGTGTTCGTTTTAATAAATAACCCGTTGCGCCGGCAGAGAGCGCTTCAAAGACCTTTTCGCTGTCATCGTACATTGTTAACATTATTATATTCGAGTTGGACAACAACGGTTTGATTTTTTTCACGCATTCGATTCCTGAAGCACCCGGCAAATTTATGTCCATTAAAATTACATCGGGATTTTTCTTTGGCAATTCTCTGATAGCTTCTTCAGCGTTCGGATATGAACTTATACATTTAAATCCTTCCGAGCCGGAAATCAATATATCTAAACTCTTTCTAATCTCCGGGTTATCTTCTACAACTGATACGGTTATTATTTTCTTTTTATCTGTCATGAGTTTTAAGTGGGCTTAATTTGATGAATTTCCGTTTAACATAAATCACATATTAATGTGAATTTATTTAGAGAGTTAATCTTATTATTATTTCTGTTCCTTCACCGGGGGCACAGTTCAATATTATTGTTCCTTTAATATCGTCGATTCTTTTTTTCATGTTCGATAATCCGTTGCTGAAGATGTCGACGCTACTTAGGTCGATTCCTTTCCCGTTATCTCTAATCTTTATTGATAAGACCGAATCATTGAAATCGATTGTTAAATTCACGTGTGTCGCCTCGGAATGTTTAATAATATTATTGAATGCTTCTTTAACAACAAGAAAAACATTATGTCTGGCTTCTGCACTGATTATTATTTCCGGCAGATTACGAACGATATCGGATTTTAAAATGATAGAAGTATTACTTATTAAATCTTCTATATACTGTAAAATATATCCTATCATTCTATCTAATTTGTCGTTGTTAGGATTAACTGCCCAAACAATTTCGTCCATAGTAACAGCAACTTCACGACTGGTGTCGGATATTTTTTTAAGATCTTTTTTAAGTATCTCTGTACTTAGAATATTTCTTGCAGCTAATTCCGTCATCAATGATATTTTTGTTAAACTTGCGCCAAGTTCGTCATGCATGTCCTTTGATATCCGCATTCTTTCTTTATTTAGCATCGACTCGTTTTCCAATATTTCCATTCTTCTTTTATATTTTCTTTTATAGATTGTTCTAACTGTGAGTGCCGAGCCGGCAACGAGGGACAGAATTAATCCGATTCTAAACCAATATGTCTGCCACATATAAGGTTCGATTTTGAAGCTAATTGCAGCTTCGTTTTCACTCCTTGCACCGTTTGGAGAAATGGCAAATACTCTAAACTTATAACTCCCATGGGGAAGATGAGTATAAAATGCCTGGCGGCGGCTGCCGGCATCAACAAATTTTTTCTCAAATCCTTCCAGGATGTATTTATAAGAAAGGTTTTTTGCGTAGTCAACTGAAATTCCGCCATAATTAAATTGAATATTTTCAATTCCAGGCGGTAAAATGTTTATATCATCTTTACTTCTATAATCATGGTTAACGAATACTTCGTCTATATATACTTTCGGTTGTTTGTCATCGCCTACTAATTTTTTAGGATCTATTATCACCACACCGTCTGTTGAAGGGAAATAAAGTAAGCCGGTGTTAGAAATTGATGCCGCGTTGTTTGAAAGCCCTAGGAAATTATCGCTTTTCATTCCATCTTTTTTACCGTATAAATTAAAAACTACTTTGGGTCTGTGTCCGTCTGCATAATTTTCCAAAACACTTTTTTCCACAGAGAACAACCCAAATTCAGTTGTGCACCAGAATTTCCCTTTATTATCATAAATCATTTTTTTTATTGAGTTAGAATAAATGCCGTCGTTTTCTTGTATGTTAAATATTTTCCCGTCTTTCAACCGGCTCAGTCCAAATACACCGGATGAAACCCAGACTGTACCTTTTTCATCTTCGTAAATAGAACTTATTATGTTACTCGGTAGCCCGTCTTTTTCTGTATATGATTTGAGTACGGTTCCGTTATTATCAACAAGAGAAATTCCGCCTCCCGATGTACCTATCCAAAAATTTCCATCTTTATTTTTAACTATACATGCTACAAATACACTTTTTAATCCATTTGATTTATCGATGAACTTTAATTTCCCTTCCTTGTAAAGAACAACGCCGGCACCGTTTGTACCGATCCACAGTGTCTTGTCGTCGTTGTAATAAAGTGAGCGTATGAAATTAGCACCTAATATTTTTTTATCTGCGATATTTTTAATTGTACCGTTGGAATATTTCCATACTCCGCTGTTACGTGTTCCAATGAAAATTTCACCTTTTGCATTTGAAGCCCACGCATAAGGGACAAGAGTAGGCGTTTTTGAGGGAATAGGAACAACGCTTCCTGATTTTTCGTTATATTGAATTATTCCTTTATTTGTGCCGATCCAAATTTTATTGTCATTGTCTTGATAGATTGTTCTAACTTCTTTATCGGGTAATCCATGTTCTTTAGATATAACACGAATCTTATTTAATGTTAATCTCACTAAACCGGCCCCCGGATTGCAAATCCAAATCCCATCGTCATTAATAAGTACTTTTGATATTAGATTCGAGTTTAATAATGGGTCAATATTTAAGCGAATCAATTTTCTTCTATCGTATATAAAAATTCCTTTTGTCGATACGAACCAGATATTTTTATTTGCATCCTCTGTGATGTGGTTAACCGATGAATTATTGAGAATGGAAAAAATATTATCGCTGATGAAATTTTCGTCTTTTATTATAAAGACACCATTATCGGTTCCAACCCATATTATTCCGCGTGAATCTTCGAACAATTTGATGACACGTGAAAATTTTCTATTTGTTGAATTAGGAAATTTCTCGACCTTACCATTTTTGATTGTGAATAAATCTGAATCATGCCCTCCGACCCATAAAGTATTTTTTGAATCAATTAAAATAGTATTGATGACACTTGGTAATAAACCCTCATTTTTATTGAAGATGGAAATTTTCCCATTATCGAAGATGTTCAAACCTCCGCCTATCGTTCCAATATAAATCCTACCTTTATCATCTTCAGCAAAAGAACTTGGGTGATTAAGAGATAACCCTTCATCTTCTGAAATTCTTGTGAACTTAATTCCATCATAAACAACTATTCCGGCACCACCGTTAGAGAACCAAACTTTATTACGGCTATCGATGAAAAGATTCCGCGTTACATTGGCTTTTATTGCTTTTGTATTTTTAGTGTTGTAAACTTTAAACTCACTGCCGTCAAAACGTACAAAACCGTTGCTTGTACCTATATAATAAAATCCATCTTTGTTCTTTACAATACTATTAACATCGTTTGTTGGTAGTTCATCCTCTATAGTCCATGACTGTGACGATAAATTTTCGAGAAAATCTTTCTTCGAAAAATCAATTGTTGTTTGTGCCGGTAAATAATTATTGCCGGCAATTAATGTAGAGAGGATTAAAATATTTAAGAAAAACAACTGCATTTGCCCGGGTATGGTATATATTCAATCTTAGTTGAAATTCGATTTTAGAAAAAGAGACTCCAAATAATCTTAAAATTGTTATTGCAGATAACAAAAAAACTAAAAGGAGTCTCCGAGATGAAAAATAGTGAAATCAA